>JADLCV010000101.1 GCA_020846995.1 Paracoccaceae bacterium | reverse complement strand
CCCGGGGCCGGGCCGCGTGCCGCCGGGCCGTCGCCGCGGGACCGGGCTGCGCGCTTCCCCCGCGGCGGGGCGCGGGCCCGGGGTTGCGCCGGTCCCCGGACGCCGCGGTGGCATGGCCGCGGTGGTCGGGCGAGGGCGCAGGCATGGGCTCGCGGGACGCGCCGGCGGGCGGCGCGCGGGGGGCGGGGCTGCGGCAGAAGGCGCCGGCGAGCAGGCCCGGGGCGCGCCGGCGGACGGGGCGCGGGGGCACTGCCGCAGCGGCAGGGCGCTGGGGCAGGGGCCCGGGATGCGCCGGCCGGCGGGTCGCGGGGGACATGGCCACGGTGGTCGGGCTCCGGCGCGGGCGCCGAGCCGCGGGGCGTCCCGGTGGCACGGCAAGTGCCGTGCCGTGGCCGCGGAGAGAAGGACTGCCCTTTCATGGTCATGCAGTTGCCCGGATCCCGCGCGCCGCGCCCGGGGCGAGGACGGGGTGAGGGGGCTGTGCCGGCGACAGCGGGCGCTGTCGGCGCGAGGGGATGGGCGGGGACGACCGCCGCCTCCCTTGGGCGTTCCCCAGGATGTGCCCGGAACCGGCCTCGGCGCCGAGTGGGAGAGGACGTCCGTCGCCGCCCTCCGCGCGCTCCGGGGATGTGCGCGGGATCGGCATCCGCGGCGAGTGGGAGGGGACGGCGGTCGCCCCAACCGGGTGCTCCGCCAATCCGGGCGCGCCCCGGGAGAGGCGCCCGACTGGACTCCCGACCGCTGACCTGCGGGCTCCCGGCGGATCGCCGCCGGGCCCCCGCCGCAACCGGCCGCCCCCGGGGCCCCCGCGGTGCCCGGGCGCCGGGCACCTTCGGCGGGCCGGGGCTTGGCGGGGGGGCGCGGGGCGCTTACCCTCGGGCCCCGGCGGCCGGGCAAGGGACGGTCGGGGCGCGGGCTTCGGGCCCAACCGGCGGCAGGGCGGCGGGGAGGGGCAGTGACGGTCCGCATCGCGATCTGGTCGGGTCCGCGCAACCTTTCGACCGCGCTCATGTATTCCTTTGCCGCCCGGGGCGACTGCGGGGTCTGGGACGAGCCTTTCTACGCCGCCTACCTGGCGCGGACGGGCCTTGCGCATCCGCTGCGCGGGGCGATCCTCGGGGCCCACGACGCCGACCCCGCGCGCGTCGCCCGGGCCTGCGCCGGCCCGGCCCCGGGCGGCCGGCCCCTCTTCTACCAGAAGCAGATGACGATGCACCTGCTGGCGGACTTTCCGCGCGACTTCCTTGCCGCCTGCACCCATGTCTTCCTCATCCGCCACCCCGCCCGGGTGGTCGCGAGCTATGTCCGCAAGCGCGAGGCGCCGACGCTCGCCGACCTCGGCTATGCCCAGCAGGCCGCGCTTTTCGACGAGGTCGCGGACCGCCTCGGGCGGGTGCCGCCGGTGATCGATTCGGCCGACATCCGGGCCGATCCGGCAGCGGCGCTCGCCTGTCTCTGTGCCGCCCTCGCCATCCCCTACACGCCGCGCATGCTCACCTGGGAGGCGGGCCCCAAGCCCTATGACGGCGTCTGGGCCCCCCACTGGTATGGCGCCGTCCACGCCTCGACGGGCTTCGAGGCGCCGGAGGGGCCGCTGCCCGAACTCGAGGGAGCCCATGCGCGCCTCGCCGGGGCGGCCCTTCCCGACTACGCGCGCCTCTTTGCCCTCCGCCTCGCCCTGCCGTCCCCGCCCTGACGGGCCCGGGCGGTCGCTCGCAGGCGAGGGCGGGCGCCTCCCCCGTCCCGCCGCGGCGCCCCGGCGAACGCGCGGGCCCGCCCGGGGGCGCCCCGGCGCGCCACCCCTCCGGCCCCTCCCCCCGGGGGCCGCGCGCGGGGGGCGGAGGCGGGGCGCGGCCCCGGGCAGAACGAATCGGCGCCGGGCAGCGGGCGGCGGGCACGGGTCGGGCGCGGGCCGGGGGGAGGGGCCGCGGCGGGCGCGGGCCCGGCCGCCGCGCCCGCCCGGCAGCCCCGCCCGACCCCCGGAGTGTGCCCGCCCGGGCGCCCCGGGGCGCTCCGGGGCCCGCCGGGCGGCGATGGCGGCGACAGCGCCGGCGCCGCCCGCGGCCGCCGCCCGCGGATCCCGCTTCCCAGCGGGGCGGGCGGGCGGCTAACCTCGGATCCGGGGACGACGGGGGGCCATGGACGTCTTCAACGAGATGTTCGAGGACGGGGCGGTGCGGGCGCCCTACGCCGGGCTCGAGGCCTGGCTGCGCGACATGCCGGCCGAACTGCGAAGCCTGCGGCAGGCCGAGGCCGAGGCCCTCTTCCGCCGCATCGGCATCACCTTCGCCGTCTACGGCGAGGGCGGCGACCCCGACCGGCTGATTCCCTTCGACATGTTCCCCCGCATCTTCACCCAGGCCGAGTGGCGCCGGCTCGACCGCGGCATCCGCCAGCGGGCGCGGGCGCTCAACGCCTTCCTCGCCGACCTCTACGGGCGGGGCGAGATCGTGCGCGCCGGCCGCGTCCCGGCCGCGCTCGTCTACGGCAATCCCGCCTACGAGGCGGCGATGGCGGGCTTCGTGCCGCCGCGCGGGGTCTACTCGCACATCGTCGGCATCGACATCGTCCGCACCGGCCCCTCGGAGTTCCTCGTCCTCGAGGACAACTGCCGCACGCCCTCGGGCGTCTCCTACATGCTCGAGAACCGCGAGATCATGATGCGGATGTTCCCCGAGCTCTTCCGGGCCAACCGCATCGAGCCGGTCGACGGCTATCCCCAGCTCCTGCGCCGCACGCTCGCCTCGGTCGCGCCGGCGAAATGCGACCGCGAGCCGGTGATCGTCCTTCTCACCCCCGGCCGCTTCAACTCGGCCTACTACGAGCACAGCTTCCTGGCCGACCTCATGGGGGTCGAGCTGGTCGAGGGCCAGGACCTCTTCGTCGAGGGCGAGTTCGTCTGGATGCGCACGACCGAGGGGCCGCGGCGGGTGGACGTGATTTACCGCCGCATCGACGATGCCTTCCTCGACCCCCTCGCCTTCCGGCCCGATTCGATGCTCGGGGTGGCGGGGCTCATGGACGTCTACCGCTCGGGCGGGGTGACGCTCGCCTCGGCCCCCGGGGCCGGCGTCGCCGACGACAAGGCGGTCTACGTCCATGTCCCCGAGATGGTGCGCTTCTACCTCGGCGAGGAGCCGATCCTGGCCAACGTGCCAACCTGGCAGTGCAGCCGGAGGGACGACCTCGGCCATGTCCTCGACCATCTCGACGAGCTGGTCGTCAAGGAGGTCCACGGCTCGGGCGGCTACGGCATGCTGGTCGGGCCGCGGGCCGCGAAGGCCGAGATCGCGGCCTTCCGCGACCGCCTGCTCGCCAACCCCGCGGGCTACATCGCCCAGCCGACGCTCGCGCTCTCGACGGTCCCTTCCTTCGTCGCCGAGGGGGTCGCCCCGCGCCACGTCGATCTCCGCCCCTACTGCCTCGTCGGCGAGCGGGTGGAACTCGTGCCGGGGGGGCTGACGCGGGTCGCCCTGCGCGCCGGCAGCCTCGTCGTCAACTCCTCGCAGGGCGGCGGGGTCAAGGACAGCTGGGTGCTGGCGGAGTAGGGAATGCTGAGCCGCACCGCCGACCACCTCTTCTGGCTTGCCCGCTACATGGAGCGGGCCGAGACGACGGCGCGGCTCCTCGACGTCGGCAGCCGCATCAGCCTCCTGCCCTCGGCCGGCCACGGCTACCGCAGCGAGTGGGATTCGCTCCTGCGGGCCTCGGGCACCGCCGACGGGTTCGCGCGGAAGTATGGCGATCCGGTCCAGCGGAACATCGAGAGCTTCCTCTTCTTCGATCTCGACAACCCCTCCTCGGTGGCCTCCTGCATCGTCCGCGCGCGCGAGAACGGACGCACCGTGCGCACGGCCCTGACGACCCAGGTGTGGGATGCGCTCAACACCGCCTTCCAGGAGGTCCGCGCGCTCGAGCGCCGGCCGCGCCCGGAACTCGCGCTGGCCCAGCTTGTCGACTGGACGATGCGGGCGACGGCGCTGGTGCGGGGGGCGATCCAGGGGACGCAGCTGCGCAGCGACGGCCACGACTTCCTCAACCTCGGCTACGCCCTCGAGCGCGGCGACAACACCGCCCGCCTGCTCGACGTCAAGTATTACGTCCTGCTGCCGCGGGTCGATCTCGTCGGCTCGGGCCTCGACACCTACCAGTGGCAGACGCTCCTGCGGGCGATGTCGGCCCATCGCGCCTTCCACTGGGCCTATGGCGGCGAGATCACGGCGGCCAAGATCGCCCATTTCCTGATCCTGAACCCGATGTGCCCGCGCGCGCTCGTCACCTGTGCCGAGGCCGCGGTCGGCCATCTCGACCGGCTGGCGGTCCGCTACGGGCGCCGGACGGCGGCCCAGGACGCGGCCGGGGCGCTCCTCACCGGGCTGGTCGGGGCAAGCGTCGAGGCGATCTTCGAGGAGGGGCTCCACGCCTTCCTCACCCGCTTCATCGCCGCCGTCGCCGGGCTCGGGGGGGCGATCGGCGCGTGCTACCTGAGCGGGGAGGGGCGCTGATGCTCCTCGCCGTCGCCCACCGCACCCGCTACCGCTACGCCGCCCCCGTCCGCGGCGTCGTCCAGAGCCACCGGCTGACGCCCGCGGTCTGTGACGGCCAGGAGGTGCTCGAGTGGGCGATCCGCGTCGCCGGCGGCACGCCCGGGGGCAGCTTCCGCGATGGGGCCGGCGATCTCGTCCGGGGCTGGACGGTGCGGGGGCCCCTCGACGAGGTCGTGGTCGAGGTCGCCGGCCGGGTCGCGACGCGGGATCTCGCGGGCGTCCTCCGCGGCCACCGCGAGAGGATCCCGCCCGCGGCCTACCTGCGCGAGACCCCGGCCACCCGCCCCGACCGCGCCCTGGCCGGGCTTGCGGCGGCGGCCGCGGGAGGCGCCGACGCGCTCGCCATGGGCCACCGCCTCGCCGAGGCGGTCGCGGACAGGATCGTCCACCGGCCCGGCTCGACCGGTCCCCGGACCTCGGCCGCCGAGGCGCTGGCTCAGGGCGCGGGGGTCTGCCAGGACCACGCCCACGTCCTCATCGCCGCGGCCCGGCACGCCGGGATCCCGGCCCGCTACGTCGCGGGCTACATGCTGGCCGCGGCGGGGACGGCCGAGGCCGCCCATGCCTGGGCCGAGCTGCACGTCGCGGGCCTCGGCTGGGTCGGCTTCGACGCCGCCAACCGCTGCTGCCCCGATGCCCGCTACATCCGCCTCGGCTCGGGGCTTGACGCCCACGCCGCCGCCCCCATCCGCGGCATCGCCCGCGGCGGCGGCGAGGAGACGCTCGAGGTCGCCGTTGCGGTCGCAGCGGCGCAGCAATAGCGTCGCGCCGGCGAGTCGGGCGCGCCGGCCGGCCCCGGGCGCGGCTGCGGGCGGCAGGGTGGGGCGAAAGGCATGACCTACGGCGTGGGGCTCCTGCTCGAGCGGGGCATGGTGTTGCTCTCGGACACCCGCACCAATGCCGGACTCGACAACATCGCCACCTACCGCAAGCAGCACGTCTTCGAGGTGCCGGGCGAGCGGGTGATCGCGATCCTGACCGCGGGCAGCCTGTCGGTGACGCAGACGACGCTCGCCCGCCTGCGGGCGGCGATGGAGCGCGCCGATGCCGACGAGGAGCATTCGATCCTGCGGGCGCCGACGATGCTCGCGGTCGCGGCCATCATCGGCCGCACCCTCGGCGAGGTCACGGCCGAGATCGGCGAGAAGCTCGCGCGGATGAAGCAGACGGCGACCGCAAGCCTCATCGTCGGCGGCCAGCGCCGGGGCGGGGACATGCGCCTGTTCCTGATCTATCCCGAAGGCAACTTCATCGAGGCGACCGAGGACACCCCCTTTCTCCAGATCGGCGAGCACAAGTATGGCAAGCCGATCCTCGACCGCGTCGTGCGCCGCGACACCTCGCTCGCCGACGGCCGCAAGGCCGTCCTCCTGAGCATGGATTCGACCCTGCGCTCGAACCTCTCGGTGGGCCTGCCGCTCGATCTCGCGATGATCGAGCGCGATGCCTTCCGGGTGGCCGAGACGCGGCGGATCGAGGACGGCGATCCCGCCTTCCGGGCCATGAGCGAGGCCTGGTCGGCGGCCCTCCGCGACGCCTTCCGCCGGATCGAGATCTGAGGGATGGCGCGCATCCTCGTCACCGAGCCCGTCGACGAGGCGGCGCTCGCCCGCCTCGCCGGCCACGAGGTCGTCCGCGGCTGGGAACTCCCGGCGGCGGCGGCCGCCCCGGCCCTCGCCGCGGCCGCGGCGGTGATCGTGCGCACGGCCCCCCTGGGTGCCGCGGCACTTGCGACGGCGCCCGGCCTGCGGGTGATCGCCAAGCACGGGGTGGGGGTCGACAACATCCCGCTTGCGGTGGCGCGGGACCGCGGAATCTGGGTCGCGAACACCCCCGGCGCCAACAGCCAGTCGGTGGCCGAGCACACGCTCATGCTGATCCTGGCCCTCGCCCGCGGCCTTGCCGCCGGGGGCGGGGCGGTGGAACTGGCCGGGCGCCGCGCCCTCGTTGTCGGCTACGGCCGCGTCGGGCGGCGGGTGGCGGGGCTCGCGGCCGCCCTCGGGCTCAGGGTGCAGGTCCTCGCGCCGGGGCTTGCCCCGCCGGTCACGGCCGAGGGCCACGCCGTCGCCCCGGGCCTTCGCCCGGCCCTCGCCGAGGCCGACGTCCTGACCCTGCACTGCCCGCTCACGGCGGCGACGCGGGGCATGATCGGGGCGGCCGAACTTGCCCTCCTGCCGCCCGGCGCCTTCGTCGTCAACACCGCCCGCGGCGGCCTCGTCGACGAGGAGGCACTCGCGGCGGCCGCACTCGCGGGCCGGCTCGGGGGCATCGGGCTCGACGTCTTCGCCTCCGAGCCGCTCGCTCCCGCATCGCCCCTGCGGCGGGTGGCGAACGCGGTCCTGACCCCCCACCTCGGCGCGACCAGCGCCGAGGCCTTCCGCCGCATGGGCGAGGAGGCGGTGCGGAACGTCCTTGACGCCCTCGCCGGGCGGCTCCGCCCGGAGGTCGTCGTCGTCGCCGGCCGCGACCCCGGGCCGGCGGGGCGGGAGACGGGCTGAGGCCGCCGCGCCTGCCGCCGCCGGCCGGCCCCCTCCCTCCCGCGCGCCCGGGGCGCGGGACGCCGCGGCCTTCCGGTCCGAAACCCCGAAGTCGGCCTCCCGCCGCGCGCCCCGGGGCGGGACGTGGCCGCGGGGCTCCGGACCGGCCCTACCCGGCGGCGGGAACGGCGATCATCGTCCCCTGGAGCAGCGCGACCGCGCGGCCGTCGGCGCGGACCTCGGCGGTGACGACCGTCAGCCGGCGGCCGGCGCGCACGACCCGCCCCTCGGCGACCAGCCTCGCGCCCGCGGCCGGGGCGAGCAGGTTCACCTTCATCTCGACGGTCAGCACCTCGATGCCCTCGTCCATCAGCGTCAGCGCGGCGTAGCCGGCGGCCGAATCGCCCAGCCCGAAGGTCAGGGCGGCATGGCCGAAGCCCTGCTGCTGTCGCGCCCCGGGCACGATCGGGGCGGCGAGCCGGCAGAAGCCCGGGCCGATGTCCACGATCCGCGCCGCGAAGGTCGCCATCATCGTCTGGCGGGCGAAGCTTTCGCGGACGCGGGCGAGGGTGGCGGCGGCCAGCGGCGGATTGTCGCCTTCGGACATCGGCGTTCTTCTCCCAGTATCCATTGCGACCCGGGTCCGGTGATACCATCCCTGCGGGGCCGCGCCAGCGGGGCGGGCGGCACCCGCGCGGTCCCGGAGGGGGAGAGAGTGATGCGGAATGACCTTCGCGACCGGCTTGGCGACCGCCGGCGCCTTGCGGTCGCGGCGGCGGTCGCGCTCCTCGCCGGGATCGCCGGGCCCTTCGGGACCTTTAACTCCGCCGGCCTCGCCCACCGCCTGCTCTTCTGGGCGACGATCGTCGCCGTCGCCCTGCCGCTCGGGCTCGCCTGCCGGGGCGCGGTCGAGCGCCGCCTGGCCGGCCGGGCGGTCTGGCTGCGGGCGCTCGCCGTCTGCCTCGCCTTCGCCGCCCTCTTCACGCCGCTCCTCTACGGCTTCGTCCGGCTCCACCTCGAGGCCGACGCCGAGGCGCCGATGAACGCGGCCGAACTCGGGGTGGCGGTCCTTCTCGTCGCCCTCCTCCTCAACGCCGTCGCCCTGACGCTCGCCGCCGGGCGCGCCCGGCCGGCCGCGGCGGCGGTGGCCGCGGCCGGCCTTCCGATCATCCGCCCCGAGGCCCTCCCGGCACCTCCGGCGGCGCCGGCCGATCCGCCTCCCCCGCGCCTTGCCGCCCGCCTGCCCGCCGCGCTGCAGGGCGAGATCCTGCACGTGACGGCGCGCGACCACTACACCGTGGTGCGCACCGACCGCGGCGCGACCGAGATCCTCCTGCGCTTCGGCGATGCGCTGGCCGAGCTGGACGAGACGGGCGGGGTCAGGGTCCACCGCTCGCACTGGGTGGCGCGGCAGGCGGTGGCGGGGGTGGCGCGGGCGGGCGACCGGATCGAGCTGCGGCTTGCCGACGGCAGCCTCGTCCCCGTCAGCCGTCGCGGCCGGGCGGCGCTGGCAAGCCTCGGGCTCGACCCCGCGGGCAGGTCGCCGCCGGGGTGAGCGGCAGGACGATGCCGCCGTCGCCGACGAGGACGGCGCGGGCGGGTGGGAGGAGAAGGGCCGCGAGCGCCGGGGCGTCGGCCGCGAGCCCGCCGGTGTAGGTGCCGAAGGCGGGCAGGATCACCCGCCCGGCGGCGATCACGAAACAGGGCCGCGAGAGGCCCGCGACCCGCGCCTTGGGGTGGAAATGGCCCGAGACCTCGCCCGCCTCGGCCCCCGGCCGGGCGATGTGGCGGAAGGCGAGCGGGCCCTCGCGCCATTCGCCCGCGTGGCGGCCGGGATGGCCCGGGGGCGCGGGGTCGTGGTTGCCGGCGAGCCAGAGCCAGCGCCGCCCGGCGGCAAGGCGGGCGAGTTCCGCCCCCGCCGCGGGCGCGAGGTCGCGGGCGGCCCCGTCGTCGTCGAAGCTGTCGCCGAGGCAGAGGACCGTCGCCGGGGCCAGCGCCGCGACCTCGGCCGCGAGGCGGGCGAGGGTATCCCCGGTCTCGTAGGGCGGCAGGAGCGGGCCGCCCGCCCGCGCGAGCCGCAGGGCCTTGCCGAGATGGAGGTCGGCGACGGCAAGCGTGCGCGCCGCCGGCCACCAGAGCGCCCCCGACGGCCGGGCGAGAAGGGCGGCGCCGGCGAGCGTGAAGGCGTGTCCGTTCATGCCCCGTTCCTATCCGCCGCGAGGGCCGGCCGGCAAGGGGCCCGAGCGCCCCAGAGCCCGCGCGAGCCGCCCGGGGCACCGGCGCGCATCTTGGCCCCGCGCGAGCGGCCCGGGACCCTCGCGCTCCCTCGGCCCCGCGCGGCCGTCCCGGGCGCCCGTGCCTTCCTCGCCCCGCAGGCCCGGAGCCGGCGCGGGCGCCCGGTCCCGGCCGTCAACTCTCGCGGAAGGCGCGGCGGAAGTAGACGGCGAGCGGGCGCAGGAGGTAGGCGAGCGGGCTCTGCATCTCGGTCTCGATGAAGGCCTCGACCGGCATCCCGGGCAGGAGCGTGTGGCCGGCGAGCTTTCCCGCCTCGCCCGCGGCAAGCACGATCTCGGCCCGGTAGAAGCTCGCCAGCGTGCGCTCGTCGGTGAAGGCGTCGGCCGAGACCATCGCCACCTCGCCGAAGACGTCGGGCTCGTTGCGGCGGCTGAAGGCGGGAAAGACGAGGACGACGCGCTGGCCGATGCGGACCTGGTCGATGTCGGCGGGATCGACGCGGGCGGCGATGACGAGCGGGCGGTCGCGGGGGACGAGGAACATCAGGGGTTCGGCGGCGCGGACGACGGCCCGCGGGGTCGTGACCTGGAGGCCGAGGACGGTGCCGGCGAGGGGGGCGCGGATCTCCAGCCGGTCGATGCGCTCGGCCAGCACCCGGCGGCGCTCGGCGAGTTCGAGCTCGCGGTAGCCGAGGTCGCGCAGTTCGGCCAGCGCCTCCTCCTGGCGGCGGGCGTGGAGGCGGGTGATCTCGAGGGCGATCTCGGCCATGCGCTCGCCGGTCTGGGCGCGGGCGGCGGCAAGCTCGCCCCGGAGGCCCTGGAGGCGCGCCGCCTCGCGCTCGAGCGCCAGCACGCGGCCGGCCTGGGCGAGGCCGCGGTCGAGGAGCCCCTGCTGGGCGGCGAGTTCCTCGGCAATCAGCCCCTCCTGGGTGGCGAGCGCGGCAAGCTGGGCGTCGATGCCCTCGATCTGGGCCGCAGCCTGGCCGCTGCGGCGGCCAAGCTGGTCGATCTGGCGGGCAAGGGTGGCGCGGCGGGCCGCGAAAAGCCCCGCCTGCCCCTCCATCAGGGCCGCGACCTCGGGCCGGGTCGCGGCGGCGGCGGCAAGCTCGGGGGGAAAGCGGGGGGCGTCGGCGGCGTCGCGCTCGGCCTCGAGGCGGCCGCGGCGGGCGAGGATCTCGAAGACCTGGGTCTCGACGATCGCGAGTTCGGGCCGCAGGAGTGCGCCGTCGAGGCGGACGAGCACGTCCCCGGCCGCGACCTCCGCCCCCTCGGCGACGAGGACGGCGGCGACGACGCCGCCGTCGGGGTGCTGCACGGCCTGGCGGTTCTGCTCGACCTCGACCCGGCCCGAGGCGATCACCGCCCCGGCGATGCGGGCGGCGACGGCCCAGCCGCCGAAGCCCGCGACAAGGAGGAGGATGGCGAGAAAGCCGGTCAGGAGGGGGCCGCGCGCCGACCAGCGCCGCCCGGCCCCGGCCGGGCCCGCGCCGGGGCCGGGGCCGGGCGGGGGAGCGGCAGGCAGGGGCGGGCTCATGCCACCCCCGCCGGGCCGGAGGCGCGCCGGATCTCGGTGTGGTTGCGGACCATCTCGCGCAGGACCGCGTCACGGGGCCCGAAGGCGCGGCGGCCGCCGTCCTCGAGGACGAGGAGGACCTCGCACTCCTGGATCGCCGCCGGCCGGTGGGCCATGATGAGCACCGCCCCGCCCGCGGCCTTCATCGCCCGCACGGCGGCGTTGAGCGCCACCGTGCCGTCGTTGTCGAGGTTCGAGTTGGGTTCGTCGAGGACGAGGAGGACGGGGTCCCCGTAAAGCGCCCGGGCGAGGCCGATGCGCTGGACCTGGCCGCCCGAGAGCCGCCCGCCATGGGTCGCGACGCGGGTGTCGTAGCCCTGCGGCAGGCGCAGGATCATGTCGTGGGCGTCGGCCTTGCGGGCGGCGGCGACGACCGCCGCGGGGTCGGCGGCGGCCGCCAGCCGGGCGATGTTCCCGGCGATGGTGCCGTCGAAGAGCGCGACCCGCTGCGGCAGGTAGCCGACGAGGGCCCCGAGTGCGTCGGGGTCGAACTGGTCGAGCGTCGCCCCGTCGAGGCGGATGCGGCCGCCGGCCGGCCGCCAGACCCCGGTCAGGGCGCGGGCGAGCGTCGACTTGCCGGCCCCCGAGGGGCCGATTACGCCGAGCGCCTGCCCGGGCTCGAGCCGGAAGGTGACCATGCGCAGGGCCGCCTGGACCTCGCCCGGGGGCACAACGGTCAGGTTCTGGACCTCGAGAAGGGCGCGCGGCCGTGGCAGCGCCATCCGCGGCGCCTCGGCCGGCACCGCCCCGAGAAGGTCGCGCAGCCGCCCCCAGGCCTCCATCGCGCGCTGGACGCCCGCCCACTGGCCGATCGCCTGCTCGACCGGCGCCAGCGCCCGGCCGAGGAGGATCGAGGCCGCGATCATCGCGCCCGCCGAGAGTTCCGCCCCGAGGACGAGGTAGGCGCCAAGCCCGAGCGTCGCCGACTGCAGGAAGAGGCGGAAGGTGCGGGTGGCGACGGCGAAGGCGCCGGCCCGGTCGGCGGCTGCGACCGTGCGCGCGAGCGCCCGCCCCCGCGCCTCCTGCCAGCGGTCGAAGGCCGCCCCGCGCATGCCGAGGCTCTGGATCGTCTCGGCCTCGGCCTTGATCTGGTCGGCGAAGCGGTCGGCGGCGAGGCCAGCGAGCGTCGCCTCGGCGGTGGCGGCGCGGGTCGAGGACTGGTTGGCGAGCGCGAGCAGCACGAGCACCCCCCCGCCGGCGACGGCGAGGACCCCGAGCCAGGGATGGAAGAGGAAGATCGCGGCGAGAAAGAGCGGCGTCCACGGCACGTCGAAAAGCGCCAGAAGCGTCGGCGAGCCGATCAGCCGCTGCACCGCCTCGAGGTCCCTCTGGGCGGCGAGGGCGGCGGGGTCGCCCGGAAGGACGGCGACGCGCCGCAGGGCGGCGGCAAGAACCCGCCGGTCGAGCCCGTCCTGGAAGCGGGCGCCGAGGCGGGCCATGATCCGCGCCCGGGCGTGGTCGAGGAGCCCGAGCATGAGATAGAGGAAGGTGACGAGCGCCATCAGGGCCGCGAGCGTCGCCTCCGAGCGGCTCGCGAGCACCCGGTCGTAGACCTGGAGCATGAAGACCGGCCCGGTCAGGATCAGGAGGTTGACGAAGACCGAGAAGAGGAAGACCGGACCGAGGAGCCCGCGGCTGCCGCCGAGAACCGCCACGAGTTCTGCCCGCCCGGCCGCACCGCCCGTGCGCAGCCCCGCCATGCCCGGCCTCCTGCCCCATGCCCGCCGGCCCCCGCCACCCTCGCGCCCCCGCTCACGGGACGCTTGCTTGCGTCGGGGCGGCGGGACGGGGTAGTTCATCCGGACACGGCCGCGACAGTGTAGGGACGAGGGGATGCGGAATCCAATGCAAAGGCGGGACCGGCCGCAGGCTCTTGGCCGCTGTCTCGCCCTTGCGACAGGGGTCGGGGTTCTCGCCGCCTGCGCGCCCGCCGACCGCGGCTCGATCTGGGACCCCTACGAGGCCGAGAACCGCGCCGTCCACGCCGCCAACCGCAGCCTCGATGCGCTGGTCTTCGGCGGCGGCGACGGCAAGGGGGTGGGGGCGGTGCCGGCGCCGCTGCGCACGGGCGTCGTCAACCTCGCCCGCAACCTCGACCAGCCGCTCGCCGTCGCCAACAACCTGATGCAGTTCCGTCTCGGCGATGCCGCCCACAACACCGTGCGGTTCCTGCTCAACTCGACCCTCGGCCTCATGGGTGTCCTCGACATCGCGAAGGATCTCGGCCTCGAACCCCGCCCGACCGACTTCGGCGAGACCCTCTTTGTCTGGGGCGTGCCCGAGGGCGCCTATGTCGAGCTGCCGCTCTTCGGCCCCTCGACCGAGCGCGACGCGCTCGGCCTCATCGTCGACAAGGCGCTCAACCCCATGCGCTTCGTCCTGCCGCGCGAACTCGGGCCGGCGGCGACGACGCTCGGCTTCGCGGGCCTCCTCGGCGCGCGGGCCGAGGCCGGGGATCTCGTCGCCGACATCCTCGGCGAGAGCGCCGACAGCTATGCCCAGATCCGCCTCCTCTACCTCCAGAACCGCCGCTTCCGGCTGGGCGACACGGGCTTTGCCGCGGACTTCGACCCCTATGAGGATCCCTATGCCGAATGACACCCCGCTTGTCCGCCGCCGCGCGCTCGGCCTGATCAGTGCGGCCGCCGCCACCGCCGCCGCGGGGGCGTGGCCGCGGCCGGCGCGGGCGATGACGCTCGCCGAGGCGCGTGCGCTCATCGCGGCGATGGTCGCCGACCTCACGGCGCTGATCAAGTCCGGCCGCTCGGCCGAGGCCCTCTTCCCCGATTTCGAGCGCCTCTTCCGGCGCTACGGCGATCTGCCGACGATCGCGCGAAGCGCGCTCGGCCCGCCCGCGCGCAGCGCCTCGGCGGCCCAGATGGGAGCCTTCACCGAGGCCTTCACGGGCTACATGGCGCGCAAGTACGGCCGCCGCTTCCGCGAGTTCATCGGCGGGCGGATCGAGGTCACGGGCGGGGGGCCGGTGCGGAGCTATTTCGAGGTCGTCTCGCAGGTGACGATGCGCGGCGAGGCACCCTTCGAGGTGCGCTGGCAGGTCTCCGACCGCTCCGGGCGGCAACTCTTCTTCAACATGATCATCGAGGGCGTGAACATGCTCGCGGCCGAGCGCACCGAGATCGGCGCCATGCTCGACCGCCGCCGGGGCGACCTCGACGGCCTGATCGCCGACCTCCGCCGGGCGGGCTGAGCCCCGGGGGGCCGGCGCCCGCCCCGCGCCCGGGTGACCGGCGCGGGCGGCGGCGGGCCGTCACCGGGGCCCCGGGGAGAGGCCGCGCCGCGGCCGGAAGGGGCGGTCGGACCCGCCCGGCCGGCGGCAGGGCGGAGGCCCGACGGGCCCGCCCGTCCGGGGCGCGAAGGGGCTTCGCCAGGGCCCGCGCGGCGGTCGTGCGGGAAGACCGGAATGTCAGTCTTGTAAGATGGTTGCGGCCTGAAGTTCGACCATTCGGCAGGGGCCGGGGGGCGTCCCGTCGCCGCCGGCGGGGCCGCGACCCGGGGGCGCCGCGGCCGCTCGCCCCGGCCCGGCCGGGGCGCTGCGGGCGGGGGCCTCGAGGGTCGGAATGCCGGCCGCTTCCCCCCTTCGGGGCGCCCGCGCCCGGCGGGAAGGTCGCGGGCCGCGCCCGCGCGCCGGCTAGCCCTCGGCCGCGACCCGCGCGACCGCAGAGGCGACGACGGGGATCGTCGCCGCGGTCAGCCCGGCGATGTTCACCCGGCTGTCGCCGACCATGTAGATCGCGTGCCGGGCCCGCAGCCCTTCGACCTCGGCCGGGGCGAGGCCGAGGAGCGCGAACATCCCCCGCCCGGCGGCGAGATGGCCGAAGCGGTCCGAGCGGCTGGCCTCGCGCAGGGCCAGGGCGAAGGCGCGGCGGTTCGCGTCCATGCCCGCGCGCATGGCAGCAAGCTCGTCCTCCCAGTCGGCGCGAAGGACCGGATCGGCGAGGATGTCGGTGACGACGCGGGCGCCGTGGTCGGGCGGGAAGGCGAAGTTCTGGCGGTTGAGCCAGGCGAGCGTCGCCGCCACCCGCCCCCGCGTCGCGGCCTCGGCGCAGAGGGCGAGGGCCAGCCCCACGCGCTCGCGGTAGAGGCCGAAGTTCTTCGAGCAGGAGGCGGCGACGAGGACCTCGGGGAGGCGGCGGGCAAGCAGGCGCAGTCCGGCGGCGTCGGCGTCGAGCCCGGCGCCGAAGCCCTGGTAGGCCATGTCGACGAAGGGCACCGCCCCGGTGGCGAGGAGGACGGCGGCGAGCTCCTCCCAGAGCCCGGGGTCGGGGTCGATGCCGCTCGGGTTGTGGCAGGCCCCGTGGAGAAGGACGACATCGCCCCGCCGCGCCCGCCCGAGGTCGGCGAGGAAGCCCTCGCGGTCAAGCCCGCCGCTCGCGCGGTCGAGGTAGCGGTAGGTCCGGGTGGGAAGGCCGAGGGTGGCGAGGATCGCGGGGTGGTTGGGCCAGGTCGGATCGCTGATCCAGACCGTCGCCCCGGGGTCGGCGAGGCGGACGAGTTCGAGGATCTGGCGCACGGCCCCGGTCCCGCCCGGGGTGGCGGCGGCGGCGAGGCGGTCGGCCGCATGGCCCTCTCCGAGGAGGAGGCGGGCGAGGGCGGCGTGAAAGGCGGGCTCGCCCGCGAGGGCGGTGTAGGTCTTGGTCGTCTGGGCCTCGACCAGCCGCCGCTCGGCGGCCCTGACCGCCCGCATGACCGGCGTCCGGCCAAGGGCGTCGCGCCAGACCCCGACCCCGAGGTCGATCTTGTCGGGGCGTGGGTCGTCGCGGAAGGCGCCCATCAGGCGGATGATGGCATCGACCTCGCGGGCGGGAACGGCGGAGAGCATGGGGTGGCCTTTCGCGGCGGCGGGTGGGGGCGGGCGCGGGGTCAGGGCCGGGGGGCGACGCGGCGGGTGGCGGCCTCGTCGGCGACGATCGCGAAGCCCTCGGCCTGGGCGAGCGCGAGCGCGCGCGGATGG
>JADLCV010000100.1 GCA_020846995.1 Paracoccaceae bacterium | reverse complement strand
TCGCCCCTTGCCAGCCCGCTGCCCCTTCGCTAGGGGGAGGCCGGCCAGGAGGGGGAGTGCGGGGCATGGACGGGCTCGGGGCGCTCGGCGCGACCTATCTTTCCGACATCGCCGCGGCCGCCGACGAGGCCGCGCTCGAGGCCCTGCGCATCGCCCTTCTCGGCCGCAAGGGCGCGATCAGCCTGCGCATGCGCGCGCTCGGCGGGATGGACCCCGAGGCCCGCCGGGCCGCCGCCCCGGCCCTCAACGGGCTTCGCGACGAGGTCGAGGCGGCGTTCCGCGCCCGACGCGCCGCCCTCGCCGACGCGGCCCTTGCCGCCCGCCTCGCCGCCGAATGGCTCGACGTCACCCTGCCCGCGCGGCCGCGGCCGGCCGGCACCGTCCACCCCGTCACCCAGGTCATGGACGAGCTCACGGCGATCTTCGCCGACATGGGCTTTGCCGTCGCCGAGGGCCCCCAGGTCGAGACCGACTGGCACAACTTCGACGCCCTCAACATCCCCCCCGAGCACCCCGCCCGCCAGGAGCACGACACCTTCTTCCTCCATCGTGCCGAGGGCGACAACCGCCCCCCCCACGTCCTGCGCACCCACACGAGCCCGGTCCAGATCCGCGCCATGCTGGCCCGCGGCGCGCCCCTGCGGGTGATTGCCCCGGGCCGCGTCTACCGGCTCGACATGGACCAGACGCACACGCCCATGTTCCACCAGGTCGAGGGGCTCGCGATCGACCGCGAACTCTCGATGGCGCAGCTGAAATGGGTGCTCGAGGAATTCTGCCGCGCCTTCTTCGAGGTCGAGGGGGTCGAGCTGCGCTTCCGTGCCTCGCATTTCCCCTTCACCGAGCCCTCGGCCGAGGTCGACATCCGCTGCTCCTGGGCCGACGGCCAGCTCCGCATCGGCGAGGGCGAGAGCTGGCTCGAGATCCTCGGCTCGGGCATGGTGCACCCGAACGTGCTCCGCGCCGGGGGTGTCGATCCCGACCGCTGGCAGGGCTTTGCTTTCGGCATGGGGATCGACCGCATCGCCATGCTGAAATACGGCATCCCCGACCTCCGCGCCTTCTTCGAGAGCGACCTGCGCTGGCTGCGCCACTACGGCTTCGCCGCCCTCGACATCCCGGCGCTGCCCGCGGGCCTCAGCCGCTGAGTCCCCGCAGGCCGGGGCCCCGCCCTCGCTCAGCCGAGGACGAAGTCGAGCCGGACCACCCCGCCGCGCGGCACGCTCACGGCGAGCGTGCTCCGGCCGAGGGTGTCGGCGGTGACGGTGACCCGGTAGCTGCCGGCGGGCAGGAACCAGCGGTAGCGGCCCCCGGCGTCGGTGAAGACGGCGATCTCGGGCACCGGGTTGGGGTTCGCGCCGGTGCCCGCGGCGGTGACGAGGGCGCCGGCGACGGGGCGGCCGCGGCCGTCGGTGACCCGCCCCTCGACCCCCTCGGCGGCCCCGCCGGCGCCGGGGCCGGGCGCGGGGCCGCTCGGGGGGCTGCTCGCGGGACGGTCGGCCGGCACGCAGCCGGCAACCAGCGCCCCCGCCGGCAGGAGGGCGGCGAGGGCGCCGAGCCGGAGGACAGCGCGGCGGGGCAGGCGGGCGGGGGAGGGGCGGGGGGACATGCGGGGCACCTCGCGCGGCGCTTCCCGCGCCGGCCGCGCGCTCCTCGCGCGGCCGGGTCGGGGCGGGGGTCATGTAGGGCGCGGCCCGCCCCTCCGCCAGTCCGGGCGCCCATGCCGGCGTCCGCGGGGCCGGCCGCGATCAGGGCCGGTTGACCCAGTCGAGGTAATTCGCCCGCGCCGCGGCGACGATCCGCGTGCCGCCGTTGATCTCGCTTGAGGCATAGCCGTAGGCGTGGATCGCGTAGCCCCAGGCACCGGTCGCCGCCAGGGCGGCGTCGCGGTCGCTCCAGACCGGGCTTCCGGACATCCCGCCCGCCGTGTCCATGCGGTAGCGGAGCTGGCGGGCGAGCACCGTGCGGATCCGGTCGGAGCTGATCCACTGCGTCTGCGGCTTGTCGCCGGGATAGCCGGTGATGATCGCGGGCTCGTTCCGGGGCCGGGTGCGGACGTAGATCCCGAACCAGCCGACGGTGTTGCCGACCGCGCAGTCAAGCCGCATGGCGCCGTAGTCGTAGTAGGGGCTGCCGCTCACGGTCCAGCCGTTCACCGAATGCAGCCGCACCACCCCGCAGGAGCCGTAGGGCGCCGCGCCGCCGTCGCGGCCGGGGTAGAAGCGCATCTGGGTGCGGTCGTACCAGCTGCCGCCGCCGCCCTGGTGGACGCAGTGGCCGGCCGTGGCCACGGTATTGGAGCTGATCAGCCAGCCCGTGCAGTGGTGGCTGCCCCGGTAGGTGATGAGGCCGACGGCACGGTTGGGATAGCGGCCGGTCTTGAGCTCCATCCGCGAATCCCAGTTGATGACGACCTCGCCGCGGTTCATCGCGGGATCGTAGGGCGCGACCGGATCGGAGCCCGTCCTGACCCCGGCGGCGAGGAGATCGGCCTCGCTCACGGCCTCGCTGCCGGCGAAGGGCGCAAGGG
>JADLCV010000099.1 GCA_020846995.1 Paracoccaceae bacterium | reverse complement strand
TCGAAGCTCATCCCCACGCGCTCGCCGATCTCGCAGCGGAAATGGCGGTCGGCGTGGGCGGTCAGCTGCGTCCTTCCCGCCCGGGCCGTGACGAGGATCGACTCGCCCGTGAGCTCGACGGTGTAGACCTCCATGTCGAACTGGCCGCTTCCCGGCCCGCCAACGGTGACATCCTCGGGCCGGATCCCGAGCACGATGCCCGCGCGGCTGCCGCCGCCGACCCCCGGCACGGCGATCTGGCCCGAACGGAAGCGCCCCTCCTCGAGCTCGCCCGCAATCAGGTTCATGCTCGGCGAGCCGATGAAGCCCGCCACGAACAGGTTCGAGGGATCGTTGTAGATCACCTCGGGGGCGTCGAGCTGCTGGACGACGCCCTTGTTCATCACCGCCACCCGGGTCGCGAGCGTCATCGCCTCCATCTGGTCGTGGGTGACGTAGATCGTCGTCACCCGCAACTCGTGGTGGAGGTGCTTGAGTTCGGCCCGCATCGAGACGCGGAGCTTGGCGTCGAGGTTGGAGAGCGGCTCGTCGAGGAGAAAGACGCGCGGCGTCCGCACGAGGCTTCGCGCCAGCGCCACCCGCTGGCGCTGCCCCCCCGAGAGGGCCGCGGGCTTGCGGTCGAGGAACGGCGTCAGTTCCACCTTCTCGGCCGCGGCCTGGACCAGCCGCCGCGCCTCGGCCCGCGGCGTGCCCCTGACCTTGAGCGGATAGCCGATGTTCTCGCCCACGGTCATGTGCGGATAGAGCCCGTAGTTCTGGAACACCATCGCCACGTCGCGCTCGCGCGGGGACATGTCGTTGACGATGTCGTCGCCGATCAGGATCTCGCCCTCGGTCGGATCCTCGAGCCCGGCCACCATCCGCATGGTCGTGGTCTTGCCGCAGCCCGAGGGCCCGAGGAGGACCAGGAACTCCTGATCGGCGACCTCGAGATCGAGCTTGCGGACACCGACGAAGTCGCCCCACCGCTTGGTCACGCCCCGGAACGAGATGCTTGCCATGTGCCGATCCTTCGCTTCAGCGCACCGCGCCGAGGTTCATGCCCTTGGTGAAATGACGCTGGATCATCAGCGCGAAGAAGAACATCGGGATGGTGATGATGATGCCGGTGGCGGCCACGAGTTCCCAGACCGTGCCGCGCTCGAGCACGAAGCTGATGAGCCCGACCGGCAGCGGCACCGCGTGCTGGCGCGTCAGGAGGTAGCCGAAGAGGAACTCGTTCCAGGAGAGGATGAAGCAGAAGATGGCGGCGGTCATGATGCCGGGCCAGGCCATGGGCACGACGATGTCCCAGATCACCCGCAGCCGGCCCGCCCCGTCGATGATCGCGGCCTCCTCGGCCTCGATCGGGATCGCGTCGATGAAGCCCTTGATGGTCCAGATCGCGTAGGGAAGCACGACCGACAGGTTGACGACGATGAGTGCGGCATAGGTGTCAAGCAGGTCGAGGCGGCGGAACATGACGTAGAAGGGCAGCACGATGGCCACCGCGGGAATGAACTGGGTCAGCAGGATCCACTGGAACATCATGCGCTTGAACGGAAAGGCGAGGCGCGAGAAGGCGTAGGAGGCGGCGACCGCGAGGGGTGTGGCGATGACCACGACCGTGGTCGCGATGACGGTGCTGTTGACGATGTTCCTGCCGATGTTCCAGCGCTCGTTGAAGATGACCTGGAAGTTCTCGAGCGTCGGCTTGAACCACATCGTGTACTGGTAGACCACGGCCGGGCTCTTGAAGGCCGTCGCCACCATCCAGAGGATGGGGAAGAGCACGAGGACGATGATGACGATCATCACCGCCGCCTCGAAGGACTTCAGCGCCCGCTGACGGCGCATCCGCCGCGCCCGCCGCTGGCCTGCGGTCAGGGCCGCGCCGGGGGCGGGGATCGTCGCCGGCCGGGCACCGGGGGGGGGCACGGCGGTCATGAGGACCTCCTGAAGGCGACGCGCAGGTAGGAGAGCGAGAGGATGAACATGATCGCGGTCAGGACGTAGGCGAGCGCCGCCGCGTAGCCGAACTGGTAGTCGCGGAAGCCGATCTGGTAGGTGAAGTAGGCGAGCGTCGTCGTCTCGCGCCCCGGCCCCCCCGCGGTCATCGTGACGATGGCGTCGAAGACCTTGAGCGCGAAGACCGACTTGAGGATGACCGCGACCATCAGGATGGGCCTGAGCTGGGGCAGGGTGACGTCGCGGAAGACGCGCCAGGACGAGGCCCCGTCGATGCGCGCGGCCTCCTGCGTCTCGGGCGGGATCGAGGCCAGCCCGCCCATCAGCATGAAGGTGAAATAGGGCGACCAGTGCCAGACGTCGCTCGACACCAGCGCGCCCATGGCGAGGTAGGGGTTGGCGAAGTAGTCGACGTTGTGCATGAAGGGCAGGATGGCGCCGATGGTGCGGGCAAAGCCGCCGTAGTCGGGGTTCAGCATGAACCGCCACGAGATGCCGATCAGCGCCGGGCTGATGGCGAAGGGCAGGATCAGGACCGTCCGGAGGAAGGTCTTGCCGAAGCCCTGCCGCAGCAGGAGGATCGCCATGCCGAGAGCGACGAGGATGGTGAGCGAGACGTCGAGGAGGACGAAACTCGCCGTGACCCGCATCACGGTCCAGAAGTTGGGATCGTAGCGGAAGGCCTCGGTGTAGTTCTCGACCCCGATCCAGGGGCCCATCCTGATGCCGCGCGTCAGGTCGTAGTAGTGGAAGCTGGTCCAGAACGAGGAGATCAGCGGATAGACGGTGGTGAAGGCGACAAGCAGGATCGCCGGCGCCAGCAGGATGATCGCCAGACGGCGTTGGGACATGCGATCGGCCTCCCCTGCCTCGCACCGGTCGTGGGGTGTAGATCGATCCTTCGGGCGACCGCCGGGCCCGGCGGTCGCCCCTGCCCCCGCGAGGGGGCGGCCGCGATCAGCCGCGGCGCATGATCCGTTCGGCCTGGCGCTGGGCCTCGTCGAGGGCCGGCTTGATCGTGTTGGCGCCGGTGACGACATCCGACACCGCCGCCGCCAGGACGTCGACGATCGACAGGAACTGCGGGATGTTCGGGATCGAGTGGTTGGTCGTCTCGAGGGCCTGGGCGGCGATGTTGTGCATGCCGTCGAAGCGGGCGTTGACGTCGGGATCGCGCAGGTTCTGCCAGTGGACGCAGACCACGTCGTGCTCGTTGGGGTCGAGCAGGATCTCGCGCTCGATCGCGGCGCTGCAGATGTACTGCATGAACTCCATCGCCGCGTCGCGATTCTTGGTCTTCTTGTTGATGCCGTAGATCCAGGCGTTGGTGTAGGTGGTCGAGCCCTTGCCCTCGTAGTGGGGCAGGACCTTGAAGCCCACCTGCTCCTTCTTGATCTGGGTGTCGGGCAGCGCCAGCCGGTTGTAGACGTGCCACCAGACCGGCACCATCGCCGCCTTGCCCTGGAAGAAGTTGGTGGTCGAGTCGGCCTCGTTGAAGGAGGCCGCGCCCGGCGGGGTGATGTGGTCCTTGAGGATGTAGGAGGTGAAGTCCTCGGTCGCCTTGTAGCCGGCCTCGCTCGCGAAGACCGGATTCAGGTCGGCATCGAGCAGGTTGCCGCCGGCCCCCCAGAGGAAGTTGTACCAGACCATGAGGTTCTGGCCGTCCTTCTGGCCGTAGGGAATGGTGATGCCGGCGATGCCCGGGTTCTGGTCCTGGATGGCCTTGCCGCTGGTGCTGACCTCGCTCCAGGTCTCCGGCGGCTGGAGCCCGGCCTTCTCGAACAGGTCCTTGCGATACCACAGGAACTGGACGTGGCAGCGGACCGGGAGGCCGTAGAGCCCGGTCGGGAACTTGCCGGCGTTGAGGAAGGGATCGGGGTATTCGGTGAGGTCGACCGCGCGCGCCGCCACCATGTCGTCGATCGGCTGGAGGTAGGTGTCGACGAGCGGCGGGATCCAGACGTCCATGATCGTCGCGATATCGAAGTCATCCGACTCGCCCACCATCTCGGCGGTCAGGCGCTCGCGCAGGGCGACGAACGGGACATAGATGAAGTTGACCTTGATCCCGGTCGCCTCGGTGAAGGCCGCGACGCGCTTCTCGTGCGCGGCGAACTGCGAGGCCTGGACCGAGAGCACGTTGATTTCCTGCCCGTCGAAGGGCTTGCCGGGGGTGATCGCAAGGGCCGGACGAACGCTCCAGCCCAGCAATCCGACCGCCGAGATCGCGGCCGCCCCGCCCAAAAGACGCCGTCTGGTTACCGACATTCGGTCCTCCCCTGTATGGGTAACGTGTGCATTCCGCGTCATGCAGGGTCGCAGGAAATGCAATCGCAGTCAACAAAAAAACTGTGCCGACCAACCCTGGCACTGCCGACATAACACATTGCAAGTTGCCGGTTATGGTGACAGGCTGGGGTTCGTGGCGCCGGTGCGTCAAAGTGATACGGGAGTGACTTGATGGCATCGCAGTCTGAGCGAACCCCGCGGCCGAATCACGGCGAGGACGCGGCCGGACCGGAGCGGCGGCCGGCGCGGCCGACCTCCTACGATGTCGCGCAGCTTTCCGGGGTGTCGCAGTCCACGGTCTCGCGCGTCTTCCGCGACGGGGCGCCGGTGGCGAAATCCACCCGCCGCAAGGTCGAGGCCGCCGCCCGCGCGCTCAACTATTCGCCAAGCCGCATCGCCCGCTCGCTGATCACGCAGCGCACCAACCTCGTCGGCATGGTCATCACCGACCCGAGCAACCGCGCCCATCCCGACATCCTCCTGCACCTCGGCCACGAGATCCAGGAGACCGGCAACCGCATGCTGGTGGTGGCGCTGCCGCGCGACGGCGAGACCGGGCAGGCGCTGCGCGACATCCTCGCCTACCATGTCGACGGCATCATATCGAGCGCGAGCCTCGATGACGCCTCGCTCGAGATGTGCGCCCTCGCGCGGGTGCCGGTCGTGCTCTTCAACCGCACCCAGCCGGAATGGCAGGCCTCGGCGGTCTGCTGCGACCATGTCGGCGGCATGGAGATGCTGGTCCGCCACCTCGTCGCGACCCCGGCGGGGCGGGTCACGCTCCTCGGCGGGCCGCAATGGTCGCCGGTCGGCCGCGACCGCCTGCACGGGGCCATGAGCGGGCTCGCCCGGGCCGGGATCACCCCCGCCGCCGTCGTCCACGGCGACTACACCTTCGAGGGCGGCCGGCAGGCCGCGACCGGCCTTCTGTCCGGGCACGACGGGCCGCAGACGGTGATCGCGGCCAACGACGCCATGGCGCTTGGCGTCATCGACGCCTGCCGCTTCGACCTTGGCCTGCGGGTGCCCGAGGATGTCGCCGTGGCGGGCTTCGACGACATCGCCCAGGCGGCATGGCCAAGCTACCGGCTGACCACCGTCCACCAGCCCGTCCGGCGGATGGCCGCGGCCACGGTGCGGATGCTGACGGAGCTGGTCGACGGCACGGCCGAACCCGGCGAACTGCGGCTGATGCCGCCCGAACTGCGCATCCGCGCCACATCGCGGGCGATGGTGCCGGCCGGCCAGCCGGCGTGACGGGAGGCCGGCGCAAGGCGATGCCCGCGCCCCGCCCGCCGCGCCCCCGACGCGGGCAGCGCGGACGGACGGGTCCCGGACGCCCTCAGTCGCCCTCAGTCGCCCTCAGTCATGGGCGCCGGTCCGGAGCAGGATCTGCTTCCAGATGGCAGTCTCGTCGATCAGCGCCCATTCGCGGCGGATCGCGGGCCGGCCAGCCTCGCCGAAGGGCCCGTATTCGGCCTGCGAAATTCCCATGACGTGGACCGGGGCGCCGGTCGGGGCGCCGAAGCGGCCCCAGCCGGAGTGCCTGCCCGTGAGGCTCCAGCGCAGCGCGGCGCGCGGCGGCATCAGGGGATCGGCCCGGCCGATGACGTGGTCGATGCGGAACCCGGCATCCGGGAAGGCCGCGCGCAGGCCCAGCCAGAACCGGTCGGCATCCGCCCAGCCGAGCCCGTCCTCGCCCCCGGGATGGCAGAGACCGGCGGCGCGGTCGTAATGCCTCGGGATGACGTCGAGATCGGCGGCCATGATGCGGCCGATGGTGTCGGCATAGCGCGCCCCCCACTCGTTGTCGTTGCCGCGTCCCCGGTAGGGTCCGGCGATATCGGTGGCCTGGGTCAGCGGCTTCACGCAGCGTTCCGGCCCGCCCTCGCGGGCGATCAGGCCGCGCGTCCATTCGACGACGTCGAAGCCGAGCTGGCGCACGATCGCCGACTGGTCGCGCACCAGCCATTCGTCGCAGACCCGGTCATCGCGGATCGCACAGTCGGCAAGGATGCGATAGGTGACGCGCCGTCCGGTCGGGGAGCCGTAGACCCCGGGATGGCTGTGGGTGGCCGTGCAGACCAGCCGGTGCGACGACAGAAAGGCCTCCGAGGCGGCCGTCGCGCCCTCGGGGTCCTCGCACCAGATCACGTCCTCGCCGAGGAGCGCGCGGTCGGGGAATTCGGCCAACGTCGCCAGGGTCGCGGCGATGACGTTCGTGTTGTCCACGACGACCGAGGCGGGCGAGCGCACGATCAGCCCCGGCGCGTAGCGGTGGCGCAGGCTGCCGATGCCGCGGTCCTCCCAGATCTCGCGGGTGATGCCGATGATGAAATGCGGCACGTCGCGCCATTTCGCGTCAAAGCCTCGCATGGGTCGATCTCCCTTAAGGTGCGGGGCGGCGCGAGCGCGCCCCGGCCGCGCGGCCGGCGCGCGCCCGGGCTCTCCCGGCGGCGCCTCAGGCGCGGGTCGTCGCCGCCGGCCGGTCGGCCAACTGGGCGAGTTTGACCTGGATCAGCATCGAGAGTTCGTCATAGACCCGCCATTCGTCGACGATGCGGCCGTCGCGGTAGTGGAAATGGCTCATCCCCATGACCTGCACGCGCTTGCCGGTGGGCTTGCCGAGCCCCTGGAGGAGGCCCCAGCCGAGATGGTGGCCCTCCATGATCCAGCGCACCGCGACCTTGGTGCCACCCTCCTCGCAGGGGGTCGAGCAGATGTGCTGGGCGTGGAAGCTCGCGTCGGGCAGCGTGCCCATGAGGCCGATCGTCTGGTGGATGACCGCCGCGGGGCCGAAAAGTTCGGCCATCAGCGGCCCGTGATACTGCACGTTGGGGGCGTGGGTCTCGCGGATGCGGCCGAACATGCGGCGGTTCCAGACGTCGTGGAGCCATTGCAGCGTGTGGCGCTCGAGGTCGGTCGCGGCGATCGAGGTGTCGGCCGCGTCCTCGGGCGGATACTGGCCGAGAAGGTGGAGGTTCTCGCCGATGTCGATCGCGACCTGGCCCTTGTCGAAGAAGGCCCGCGCGGCGTTCTCGGCAAAGGCATGCTCGTCAAGCCCGATCTGGCGGATGATCCCCATCCGCTCCTGCACCAGCCATTCGCGGTAGATGCGGTTCCGGAAGACGGCGCAGTCGGCGATGGTGCGGGCCGCGAAGGCGCGCCCGGTTGGCGGCCCGAACTCTCCGGGCTGGTTGTGGCGGCCCGATCCCTGCACGAGATGCGAGGTGTAGAAGCCGTCGCGGTCGTTGCCGGTCCAGATGACATGGGTCGCCATGCCCTTGCGCTCGGGCAGGCTGACCAGCCGCTGGATGGTCGAGCGCACGACGTCCTCGCGGTTGTAGACGGTGCCGTTCGGCGAGTAGACGACGCAGTTGTGGGTGTAGTGGGTGTAGATCAGCCCGACATCGCGCTCGTCCCAGATGCGGTGGGTGCAGCGGACGATGTAGTCGACGATGTCGGTGTAGATCGGGTCGAATCCCTGCATCGACTGGACGCGCGGCCGGCCCGTGGGGGCGAGGTCGACGTAGTCGTGCCGCTCGCACTGGAGCACCTCGGGTGGCGCGACCTCGGCCGCGCGCGCCGCCTCCCTCGTCACCGCCGGCGTCGCCGGCGTGTCGCTCGTGCTCATCGTTCCCTCCCTGCGGCCACGGGATTCCCCGC
>JADLCV010000098.1 GCA_020846995.1 Paracoccaceae bacterium | reverse complement strand
GTTGAGGCGGATGGCGCGCGTCACGCGCGTCGCGACGTCGGCCTGCGCCGGCAGCACGCTCGAGGCGGCGGGGACGAGGAGGACGTCGTCGAAGGACAGGGCCTCGCGAATCTCCATCGCCTCCTCCGGGTGCCGCGGATGGCCGGGGCTCTAGAGCAGCGGGGCGCCGATGGAAAGGGCACGGGGGCCGTCGCGGATGGCGGAACGGGTTCCTTGCGCGGCCCTGCCGCTGGCCCGGCCGGGCGCGGGGGCGGGCACGACCCGGGCGGGAGAGGGGGGATTCGCTGCCCTGGCGCGGGCGCCCGCCGGCGCCCTCCGCGCCGCCCAGCCGGCGGCCGCCGGGCGCCGCCGCGTCGGGGGCAGGGCCCCGGCGGTCGCCCGCCGCCGCCGGCCGGGCCGGCCAAAATCCTTCCTACGAAGGATTTTGGGTCTCCCCTCGCCGGCGTCCATGATCCCTTTGCCACGGTGCGCGAGGCTCGGCCCATGCCGCACGCGCTCCGCCTTCACCCCTTCTTCACGCCTCCGGCTCCGGCCGCAGCCGACCCCGGACCCGGTGCCGCCTGGCTTGCCGCCAACTTCGCCGCCCGCGCCGTGGCGGGCGGCGGCATCGTCCGCCGGGCCGTGCGCGACGTCGAGCGCGAGGTCGGGCGCGCGGCCCTCGAGGTCGGGGCGCGTCTGCGCGGCTTCCACCTCGTCGAGTGCGGCGGGCAGTTCATCGTCATCTGCAACCCCGGCCGGCTGACGCCGATCTGCTAGAGATCCTCGCCCCGGAGGCGCCGGGCCGCGGCGATCCCGATCGCCCGCGAGATGTCGACGAACATGGCATCGAAGGTCGCGAAGAGCGCCTGGTTCAGCCGCCGCCCGGCGGGGCTGTCGGAGAAGGCGATGTAGGCGTCGAGCTCGCCGTCGGTGAGGGGGTCGTAGGCGAGGGTGAGGTAGGAGCGCAGCCAGTGGGCGTTGTCCTCGCGCAGGGCCTCCTCCTGGCCCCAGACGTCGGCGAGGATCTCCTCCTCGGAGAGCGGACGGTCGAAGGCGCCGCCCGCGACCAGGGCGCTGTAGAAGGCGTAGTGCGCGTTGAGCCCGCCGGCGACGTTGAACTCGATGAGGTCGTTGACGGCGATGAAGCGGTCGATGGCGGCGAGCCGGGGGTCGCCG
Organism: Paracoccaceae bacterium; assembly: GCA_020846995.1. Lineage (GTDB taxonomy): Bacteria > Pseudomonadota > Alphaproteobacteria > Rhodobacterales > Rhodobacteraceae > JAHDXW01. The sequence continues at coordinate 32,077 of JADLCV010000098.1, read as the reverse complement.
TCGGCCTCCATCATCTCCACCCGGTCGCGGCTCATGGCCTCGGTCGCGTCGTCGAGGAGCGCCCGGCGGGCGGCGATCTCGAGGCCGACGATGCGGGCGCCGAGGCCGGAGCGGAAGAAGGCCGTGGCCTCCCCGATCCAGCCCGCCCCGGCGGCGGGGCCGAGGGCGGTGGCGAGGTCGGCGAGGAAGGCCGCCGTCAGCCGTTCGGGGGCGTAGATGCGTTCGGCCTCGGCCCGCCAGCCTTCGGCCCCGGTCCCGGGGAAGAGCTCGGCCCGGATCTCCTCGGCGTGGACCAGCCCCTCGGCCTGCATGATCGCGGCGAGTTCCTCGAGGCCGAGGGCGTCGGCGATGTCGCGGGCCGCGGCGCCGGCGGCATCGGCCGCGACCGGCGCCGCCTCGGCCCGGGCGGGAAGGGCCGGGATGCCCGCCGCCGTGAGAACCGCGAGCCCGACCGCCGCCAGCCACCCTGCCACCATCGCCCCCGCTCCCTGCCGAGGCCCCAGCACTAGAGCAATGTCCGGGCAGGGGGAAGGCGCTTGCGGCCACCCCCGCGCCCGGGCGGTGGCGGCCGCGGAGTGGGGGCGCCGGCCGGGGGTCGGGGTGCCGGCCGGGCGCCGGGACGCCGGAGGGCCGCAGGGACGCCCGACGGGCGCGGGGGTGCCGGCAGGACGCAAGGATACCGGGCCGGGCACGGGGGCGTCAGACGGACGCAGGGACACCGCCCGGGCACGCGGGGGCGCCGGACGAGGGCAGGGGTGCCCGCCGGCCGCAGGGAGGGCCGGACGCAGGATCACCGGCGGGGGCAGAGGAGCGCAGCAGTGAGGGCAGGGCGCCGGGGCGCCAGACGGGCGCGGGGGTGCCGGGCGGGCGCAGGGGAGGGCCCCGGGCCCCCAGGCTGACCCGCGCTTCAGCCCGCGGCGCGGGCCTGGCGCTTGCGCTCGTTGGGGTCGAGGAAGCGCTTGCGGAGGCGGATCGCCTTCGGCGTCACCTCGACGAGTTCGTCGTCGTCGATGTAGGCGATCGCCTGCTCGAGCGTCATCCGCACCGGCGGGGTCAGGATCACCGCCTCGTCCTTGCCGGCGGCGCGGATGTTCGTGAGCTTCTTGCCCTTCAGGGGGTTGACGTCGAGATCGTTGTCGCGGCTGTGCTCGCCCACGATCATGCCCTCGTAGACCTGCTCCTGGGGGCCGATGAACATGCGCCCGCGCTCCTCGAGGTTCCAGAGCGCGTAGGCGACCGCGACGCCCGCCCCGGTCGAGACGAGGACGCCCGTCCGGCGCCCCTGGATCTCGCCCTTCCACGGCTCCCAGGCGGCGAAGACGCGGTTGAGGACGCCGGTGCCGCGGGTGTCGGTGAGAAAGGCGCCGTGATAACCGATCAGCCCCCGCGACGGCACCCGCAGGACGAGGCGGGTCTTGCCGCTGCCCGAGGGGCGCATGGCCACGAGATCCCCCCGCCGCGGCCCCGTGAGCTCGGCGATCACCCCACCCGCGAAGGCGTCGTCGACGTCGATCGTCACCTCCTCGACGGGCTCGAGCCGCCGGCCGCCCTCCTCGCGCAGGATCACCCGCGGCCGCGAGATGGCCAGCTCGAAGCCCTCCCGGCGCATGTTCTCGATCAGCACGCCCATCTGCAGCTCGCCCCGGCCGGCGACCTCGAAGGCCTCGCCGCCGGGCGTGTCGGCGACGCGGATGGCGACGTTTCCCTCGGCCTCGCGCCGGAGCCTTTCGCGGATCACCCGGCTTTGCAGCCGGTTGCCGTCGCGCCCGGCGAGCGGGCTGTCGTTGATGCCGAAGGTGACGGCGATGGTCGGGGGGTCGATCGGCTGGGCCGGCAGGGGCTCGCCGACCTCGGGCGCGCAGAGGGTGTCGGCAACCGTCGCCCGCTCCATTCCCGACAGGGTGACGATGTCGCCCGCCTCCGCCTCCTCGACCGCGACGAGGGCGAGGCCGCGGGCGCCCATGACGCGGCTGACGCGGAAGGTCTCCAGCCGCTCGCCGGTGCGGGCGAGCGCCTTCAGGGTCTCGCCGGCGGCAAGCCGGCCCGCCTCGACCCGCCCGGTCAGGATGCGCCCGAGGTAGCTGTCGTAGGCGAGCGTCGTCGCCAGCATGCGGAAGGGCTCGCCGGTGCGGCCGAACTGGGCGGGGGCGGGGACATGGGCGAGGACGAGGTCGAAGAGGGCGGCGAGGTCCTGGCGCGGCCCGGCGAGGGTGGCGTCGGCCCAGCCTGCTCGCCCGGAGGCGTAGAGATGGGGAAAGTCGAGCTGGGCGGGGCTCGCGCCGAGGGCCGCGAACATGTCGAAGACGGCATCGAGGGCGCGGTCGGGTTCGGCCTCGGGCTTGTCGACCTTGTTCAGGACGACGATCGGGCAGAGGCCGAGCGCGAGCGCCTTGGCGGTGACGAACTTGGTCTGCGGCATCGGCCCCTCGGCGGCATCGACGAGCAGGCAGACGCCGTCGACCATGTTGAGGATGCGCTCGACCTCGCCGCCGAAATCGGCGTGTCCGGGGGTGTCGACGATGTTGATGCGGGTGCCCTTCCACTCGACCGCCGTGCACTTGGCGAGGATGGTGATGCCGCGCTCGCGCTCGAGATCGCCCGAATCGAGCAGCCGCTCGGCCGTCTGGAGGCCCTCGCGAAGGGCGCCCGACTGGCGCAGGAGCTGGTCGACGAGCGTCGTCTTGCCATGATCGACATGGGCGATGATGGCGATGTTGCGGATGTCCAAGCGGGAACCCCGGGGCTGGCAGGCGGGCGCGGCAGGCGCCGCGGGCGCCGCACTAGCGGATGCGGGGCGCTTTGGCCAGACTTCCGCGTCCCGCCCCGGGAACCCGCGGGGCGAAACCCGCGCCCCTTGCGACCGCGGCCGGCGCGGGGCAGGACATGGCAGGACGGGCGGGCGCGCGGAACGAGGCCGCCCCGCGGGGGCCGAGGGGAGGACGGGCGGCGATGGCACATCCCTTCAGCGTCATCGCCAAGCCGATCGGGCCGCGCTGCAACATCGACTGCCGCTACTGCTACTACCTCGAGAAGGAGCGCCTCTATCCCGACACCGGCCGCTTCCGGATGGCGGATGCGGTCCTGTCGCGCTTCGTTGCCGACCACCTCGCGGCCCAGGAGGCGGCGGGGCTCGCCGAGGTCGTCTTCCTCTGGCAGGGGGGGGAGCCCACGATCCTCGGCATCGACTTCTTCCGCCGCGTGCTCGAGTTGCAGGCGGCGGCGAAGGCGCCCGGAACCGTGGTCCGGAACGCCCTCCAGACCAACGGCACGCTCATCGACGCGGAATGGGCGGCGTTCCTCGCCGCCAGCGGCTTTCTCGTCGGCCTCTCGCTCGACGGCCCGCGCGCGATCCACGACCGCTACCGCCGCGACCGCGCCGGCCGGCCGACCTTCGAGGCCGCGCGCCGCGGGCTCGACCTCCTTCTCGCGGCCGGGGTCGAGACCAACATCCTGACCGCCGTCCACCGCGGCAACGTCCTCCGCCCGCGCGAGGTCTACGAGTTCCTGACCGGCCTCGGCTGCGCCTTCCTCCAGTTCATCCCGATCGTCGAGCGCAGGGGCCGGGACGGCGGCCTCTGCGAGCTTCCCCCGCCCGCCGGCCCGGCCGATGCCGAGGTGACGGAGTGGAGCGTGGCGCCCCTCGCCTGGGGGAGGTTCCTCTGCGAGATCTTCGATCTCTGGCATCGCCGCGACACCGGGCGGATCTCGGTCCAGTTCTTCGACGTCCAGCTCGGGCTCTGGGCGGGGGGGCCGGCCGGGCTCTGCGTCTTCGCCGAGGACTGCGGCGGCTGCCTCGCGCTCGAGCACAACGGCGACCTCTACGCCTGCGACCACTACGTCTATCCCGCCTTCCGGCTTGGCAACATCATGTCCGAGCCCCTGGCGGCGATGGCGGCGAGCCCCGTCCAGGCGGCCTTCGGCACGGCCAAGTCCGCGACCCTGCCGGCCCAGTGCCGGGGCTGCCGCTTCCGCTTTGCCTGCAACGGCGGCTGCCCCAAACACCGCTTCGCCCGCACCGCGGACGGCGAGGCCGGCCTCAACTACCTCTGCGAGGGCTTCCGGAAGTTCTTCCGCCACGCCGGCCCGCGCCTCTCGCTCATGGCCGGCCGCCTCGCCGCGGGCCTGCCCCCGCGTCCCGCGGCGGCCGGCCGCTGAGGGCCCTTGCGGCCGGCATCCGAAGGCGCACGGGCGAGCAGGGGAGGGGCCGCGCGGCGGGCGCGCCGGTCAGGGCGGGAAGGCCCTCGGCCTCCCCCCCCGGCCTCGCCCTCGGCCTTTTCGGGCCGCCGGACCCGGCCCCCCCTGCTCTCTCGCAGGCGCAGGGGCCCGGCCCGGTCCGGCGCCTTCGCCGGGGCCCCTCATCGGACCGAGGCGAGTGCCCGCGGCGACGCCCGTCCTCCGTTGACAGCCGGCAATGAGTAGTATACTCCGTAAAAACGGGCCGGCGCGGACGGTTTCGGGAGGGTCGCGGGATGACTTGGACGATCGGTGTCGATGTCGGCGGCACGTTCACGGATTTCTGCGCCGCCAACACGAGGACCGGTGCCACCCATGTCTACAAGACGGCATCGACCCCGGCGAACCCCGCCGAGGCCATCCTGAACGGTCTCGCCGCGCTTTGCGAGCGGTTCGCCATCCCGATGGCGACGATCGGGCGGCTGTCGCATGGCACCACGGTCGGCACCAACGCGCTGATCCAGCGCACCGGCAGCACGGTCGCGCTGGTGACGACGAAGGGCTTCAGGGACCTCCTCGAGATCGGCCGCCAGACCCGGCCGCACATGTATGACCTGCAGGCGGACCACCCCGCGCCGCTCGTGGAGCGCGAGCACCGGATCGAGCTGAACGAGCGTCTGGGGGCGCGGGGCGAGGTCGTCCGCGATCCCTCCGACGAGGACATCGAGGCGGCGATCGACGCCGTGCTCGCGGCGGGCGCGCGCGCCTGCGCGATCGGGTTCCTGTTCTCGTTCCGCAATCCGGTGCACGAACAACGGTTCGCCGAACGGCTGCGCGCGCGGGCGCCGGGCATCGCGATCTCGGTCTCCTCCGAGGTGCAGCCGGAATTCCGCGAGTACGAGCGCCTCTCGACCACGGTCCTGAATGCCTACCTCCAGCCGGTGATGCGCGACTACCTGCGGACGCTCGAGCGCGGGGTTGCCGAACGGGCGGGGGCGGCGAGCGTCGGCATCAACCAGTCGAGCGGGGGGCTGATGTCGGTCGGACGCGCGCGGGACTTCCCCGTGCGCACGGCCCTCTCGGGGCCGGCCGCCGGCGTCGTCGGGGCCGCCCATGCGGCGCGCCAGAGCGGGCGGCGCGACGTCATCACGCTCGACATGGGGGGCACCAGCGCCGATGTCGCGCTGATCCGCGACTGCCGGGTCGATCTCGCCTTCGACCGCGACGTCGCGGGGTTTCCGATCCGCCTGCCCTGCGTCGATGTCGAGACGATCGGGGCGGGCGGCGGTTCGGTGGCCTGGTTCGACCGCGACGGGCTTCTCAAGGTCGGGCCGGTCAGTGCCGGTGCCGATCCCGGGCCGGCCTGCTACGGCAAGGGCGGCGAGCGCCCGACGACGACGGACGCGAACCTGCTGCTCGGCCGGCTTTCGGCGCGCGGGCTCCTCGACGGCGACATGCGGCTCGACCCCGGGCTGGCGCGGGCGGCCTTCCGTCCGCTCGCCGGACGGCTCGGCTTCAGCGTCGAGAAGACCGCCCACGGCGTCCTCGGCATCGTCGTCGCCAACATGGTGCGGGCGATCCGCCGGATCTCGGTCGAGCGCGGCCACGACCCGCGCGATTTCGCGCTGATGCCCTTCGGCGGCGCCGGGCCGCTGCATGCCCGCGACGTCGCCGTCAGCCTCGGGATGGGCGAGATCGTCGTCCCCGCGGCGCCGGGAATCGTCTGCGCCCAGGGGCTTCTGGTCTCGGACCTCAAGGAGGATTTCGTCGCCAGCCGCCGCTTCGTGGTCGATGCCGAGGGCATCGCCATCCTCGGCGCGGCGCTGGCCGAACTGCGCCAGCGGGCGGCCGCCTGGCTCGCGGGCGAACGGGTGGACGCCGAGGCGCGGCGCCTGCACCTCGTCGTCGATGCCCGCTATGTCCGCCAGAACTTCGAGCTGGCCGTCCCGGTGGCGGAGGGTCGCGACCTCGACGCGGCCGACCTGCCGGACGCCGGGCGGCTCGCCGCCGCCTTCAACGCCGCCCACGAGACCGCCTATGGCTACGCGAGCGCCGCCGACCCGATCGAGATCGTCAACATCCGCCTCTCGGCCAGCGCCCGCCTCTTCGCCTTCGCCGACCAGCCGCCGGTCGGGGGCGATCCCGGGCCGGCCGAGCTGCGTTCGCGCCGCCCGGTGATCTTCGACGATCCCGACCGTCCCTGCGACACCGCGATCCACGACCGGGCCCGCCTGCGGCCGGGCCAGCGCATCGCCGGTCCGGCGATCATCGAGCAGATGGACGCGACGACGCCGGTCTATCCCGGCGATGTCGCCCTCGTGACCGCGGACGGACACCTCATCATCACGATCGGCGGGAGGACGGAGGATGCGTGACACCACCCAGGGGCTCGACCCGATCCGCCTGGAAATCATCGCCAACGGGCTGCGCTCGATCGCCGACGAGTGCTTCGTGGCGCTGATGCGCTCCTCCTATTCGACCAACATCAAGGAGCGCAAGGACCACTCGATCGCCATCCTCGACCGCACCGGGCGGCTCGTCGTCCAGGCGGCGCTGACGCTGCCGATCCACATCGCCTCGATGGGCGGGCTGATGAAATGCGTGCTCGCGAAGTTCGCGGGCGACATCGACGAGGGCGACATCTTCATCGCCAACGATCCCCATACCGCCGGCGGCACGCACCTGCCCGACATCAACTACGCGATCCCGCTCTTCGTCCGGGGCGAACTCGTCGCCTTCGTCTGCAACATCGCCCATCACGCCGACATCGGCGGCATGGTGCCGGGCTCGATGGGCGGGGGGATGTCCGAGATCTACCAGGAGGGGCTGCGGATCCCGGTGGTGAAGCTCTTCCGCAAGGGCGTGCTCCAGCGCGACATCATGGACCTGCTCCTGCTCAACGTCCGCGTCCCCGAGGAACGCCGGGGCGACCACAACGCCCAGATCGCCTCGTGCCGGCTGGGCCAGCGGCGCTTCATGGAGGTGGTGGGCGTGCACGGGCTGGCCAACGTGCTGACGGCCTTCGACGAGATCATCAGCCGCACCCATGCGCGCATGCGGGCGGTGATCCGCGCCATCCCGGACGGGGTCTACACGTTCGAGGATTTCATGGACTCCGACGGGATCGACACCTTCGACATCCCGATCCGCCTCCGGCTCACGGTCGCGGGCGAGCGCCTCCATCTCGATTTCGCCGGCACGAGCCCGCAGGTCAGGGGCAACATCAACACGACGATGAACGCCGTCCAGGCGAGCGTGAACTACGCCCTGATCGCCGCCCTCGACAGCGAGATGCCATCGAACCAGGGGGTTCTGGACGCCGTCGAGATCGACTGCGCCGAGGGCACGCTCCTCAACTGCACCTTTCCCGCCCCGGTGGCGGCGCGCGCCCATACCTGCCAGCGGGTGATCGACGTCGTCCTCGGGGCCCTCGCCCAGGCCGTTCCCGAGCGGGTGATCGCGGCCGCGAACGGCGCCAACACGACGGCCGTGTTCTCGGGTGTCGATCCGCGCAGCGGGCGGCCCTACCTCTATTTCGAGACCCTCGGCGGCGGCATGGGCGCGCGGGCGACGAGGGACGGCAAGGACGGGATCCAGGTCGGGATCACCAACACCTCGAACCTGCCGGTGGAATCGATCGAGCAGGAGTATCCGCTCCGGGTCGAGGAATACGGCTTCGTCGCCGACAGCGGCGGCGCCGGCCGCCATCGCGGCGGCATGGGGCTGCGGCGGGTGCTGACCCCGGTCGATCACGACTGTGTCTTCAACGGCGCCGGCGAGCGCTTCCGCCACCAGCCCTGGGGGCTTTTCGGGGGCGCGCCGGGGGCCTCGGGCAGCTTCAGGATCGAGGACGCAGGCGGCACCAGGCGCCTCGCCGACAAGCCCAACGAGGTCGCGGTCAGGCGCGGCGACCACGTCATCGTCGAGACCCCGGGCGCCGGCGGCTATGGCCCGCCCGCCGAGCGCGCCCCCGAGGCCCTGGCGCGCGACCGCGCGAGCGGCAAGTTCTCCGCCGCCTTCATTGCCCGGCACTACGGCAAGATCACCTGAGGGAGGCTCGGGCATGCGCGTCTATTCGATGGTCCGTCCGAAGAAGCTGTCTGAGATGCCCGCGGCGATGGCCCGCGCCGAGCGCCTGGGCTATGACGGCGCGACGCTCCTCGAGCTGACGGTTCCGCCGACGCTCTCGGCCGCGGCCGGGGCGATGGTGACCGACCGGATCAAGATGATGTCGGGCGTCTTCGTCGCCTTCCCACGCAGCCCGATGGCCACCGCGTATGACGCCTGGGCCCTGAACGAGCTTTCGGGCGGGCGCTTCCAGCTTGGCATCGGCTCGCAGATCAAGGCCCATCTGACGCGGCGCTTCGGGATGGACTTCCAGCCGCCGGTGCGGCGGATGAAGGATTACATCAAGGCGCTGCGGGCGATCTGGGACTGCTGGCAGAACGGCACGAGGCTTGATTACGAGGGCGAGTTCTACCGCCACAACCTGATGATTCCATATTACAATCCAGGCCCGCTGGCGAGCGGGTTGCCGGCGGTGCACCTCGCTGCCATCAACAAGCTCATGTGCCAGCTCTGCGGCGAGCTCGCCGACGGCCACCTGCCGGGCGACCCCATCACCTGGAAATGGCACGAGGAGGTGATGCTGCCCAATCTCGAGATCGGGCTGGCGCAGTCGGGCCGCAGCCTGAAGGACATCGAGCTCGGGGGCTACGGCTTCATCGGCTGCGCCACCACCGATGCCGGCATCGACCGGGTCGTGAAGGGCCTGAAGGAGCGCGTGGCGCTCTATGCCTCGACGCCGGAATACAAGGAGATGCTGACGATGCACGGCTGGAGCGTCGCCCAGGAGGACTTCGCCGCCCTGACGCGCGAGAACAAGTGGGAGGAGATGGGCACGCTCGTCAGCGACGCGATGCTCGAGGCCTATGCCGTGATCGCCCGGCCCGACGACCTGCCGGCGGCGCTGAAGCGGCGCTATGGCGGCAGGGTCGACCGCATCCAGATCGACGAGACCTGGTTCGAGGGGCTGTCGGACGCACAGGTCGCGCGCCTCGTCACCGCGATCAAGGCCATCTGACGGGAGAGGGCGATGCAGGAGCACTCGTCATATGACAGCCGCGACTTCGCGGCCGAGGAATGGGCCCGGCTCGCCGCCCGCGACCCCGGCGAACTGGCGGTGGCCGAGATCGACCGCGAGATCCGCGTCGGCGAGCTGATCCTCGCGGCCCGCGCCCGGGCGGGGCAGTTCATCGCCCATGGCGTCGTGCCGGGCGACCGCGTGATCGTGGCCCGGCCCAACGTGATCGAGTTCGTCGTCGACTACCTCGCGGTGCGGCTCTGCGGCGCGGTCCTCGTCAACCTGCCGTGGCGGGGGGGCAACACCATCGTCGAACTGGCCGGGATCCTCGACGCGAGGGTCGTCGTGCTGAGCGAGGATCTGGTCGGCCAGCAGCCGATCTTCGCCCGCCTCGGCGCCCGCCGCTTCCGGCCCGACACCGCCGCGCCCCCCGGCCCCGAGCGGCCGGCGGCGCGGCGCGGCGACGCGCTCGCCTGGCTCGCCTGCACCTCGGGCACCACCGGCACGCCCAAGGCGGCGATGCATACCGGCGCCACCTGGCAGCGCCAGACCGAGGTCTTCGCCCGCCATTTCGGCCTTACCCGCGATGACCCCGTCCTCGTGACCTCGCCCGTCGGGCATGCGGTCGCGCTGCTCTTCGGGGTGCGCTTCTCGCTCCTCCTCGGCTCGCCGATGGTGATGGCGACGCGCTGGCGACCGGAGGTCGCGGTCGACCTGATCGACCGCCACGGCTGCACCTTCACCGTCGCCCCGACCCCTTTCCTCATGGACCTCGTCACCTGGGCCGAACACCACGGGGCCGAGCGGCTGAAGACGCTGAGGTTCTTTCCCTCGGCCGGGGCGCCGGTGCCGCGCACGCTGGTCCGCCGCGGGCTCGCGGCCCTGCCGGGCTGCCAGGTCTGGTCCTATTTCGGCACCTCGGAATGCGGCGCGGTCACGGCCGTGCCGCTCGACGCCGACCTCGCGAAGCGGCTGGATACCGACGGCACCGCCATGCCGGGATCGCGGACCCGCGTCATCGACGGCGAGTTGCAGATCCTGAGCCCCGGCCAGATGATGAAGGGCTACTGGAGCGGCGACCCCAACGGGCGCCTGCAGCCCGACGGCTGGTATCGCACCGGCGATGCCTGCGAACAGCGCGCGGACGGCTACATCAAGATGATCGGCCGCGCCCAGGACATCATCCTGCGCGGCGGCGAGAACATCTCGCCGCTCGAGATCGAGAACGTCCTGCTCGGCCACGGCCGGGTCGGCGACGTCTGCATCGTCGGCTATCCCGACGACCGGCTGGGGGCACGGCTGGCCGCGGTGGTGGTGGCGAAGGGCGCCGTGACGCTCGAGGACCTGCGCGCCCACTGCGAGGGCCACGGCCTCGACAAGGCGAAATGGCCCGAGTTCCTGGTCGAGATCGACCGCATTCCGCACTCGGCGATCGGCAAGGTCCTGCGCGGCGAGCTCGAGGATCTGGTGTGGGCGAAGGTCAGGCAGGGCGCGCCGGCCTAGGACCGGGGGGAGGGAAGGCAGATGCGGCGATTGCAGGTCGGTCTCCACATCGACGGCGACCTCTGGGAGGCCGGGCAGATCACGGCGGTCGAGAACCACGGCTTCGACCTCCTGACGACGGGCGAGCACATGGTGTTCTTCCGGCCGATCCTCGACACGATCACGGTGCTGGCCTATGCGGCCGCGGTGACCCGGCGGATCCGGCTCGTGCCCTCGACCCTGATCCTGCCCCTGCGCCACCCGACGGTGCTAGCCAAGGAACTGACGTCGATCGACCTCCTGTCGAGGGGGCGCCTGATCGCCTCGGTCGGGATCGGCGGCGACTACCCGCGCGAATTCCAAGCCTGCGGCGTCAACATCAACGAACGGGGCGCCCGCGCCAACGAGGGCATCGAGATCATGCGCAGGTACTGGTCGGGCGAGCGCTTCAGCTACGCCGGCCGGCATTTCCAGCTCGAGGATGTCGACATGCTGCCCCTGCCCTGGCAGCCGGGCGGGCCGCCGCTCTGGATCTGCGGGCGCAGCGATCCGGCGATGAGGCGGGCGGCGAGATACGGCGACGGCTGGCAGCCCTACATGTACACCGCCGACCTCCTCGCCGAGTCGGTCGACAAGGTCCGGGGTTTCGCCGCCGAGATCGGCCGCGACCTCCCGGCCGACTTCGCCTTCACGACCTTCATGTATGTCGCCATGCACGACGACGTCGCCGAGGCCCGCAACCGCGCCATCGAACAGTTGAGCTACCGCTTCAACATGCCGTTCGAGAAGATCGTCGACAAGTATTGCGCCTATGGCCCCGCCGAGCGGATCGTCGAGGCGCTGCGAACCTATGTCGAGGCCGGCACCAACCACCTCATCATCGGGCTGGTGATGCCCGAGGCCGGGCGCATGGACCACGTCGCGCGTTTCGCGACCGAGATCCTGCCGGCGCTGCAGGCGATGGGGGTCCGGTAGGGGGGCGATGCGCCACAACGGCCTGACCATCGCCACCATCGAGGAGCGGATCGGCCGTTCAGCCTTTCACCGCCTGTTCCGGCCCGAAGTGCTGGCGCTCGACAACGACCGGATGACGCTGGCGCTCCGGGTGCACTGGCGGCCGGACTTCGAGCGCCAGCCGGGCACCGGGCAATGGCACGGCGGCATCCTCGCCGCGCTCGTCGACATCGCCGGCTGCTACGGGCTGATGCTGGTGGCGGGCGGGCAGCTCCTGACCCTGAACTTTAGCACCGACTTCCTGCGCCTCGCGGCCACCGACCATCTGGTGGCCCGGGCCGCGGTCCGCCGGGCCGGGCGCAGCGTCGGCTTCGTCGAGGTCGAGATCGAGGATGCGGGTGGCGCGATTGTCGCGACCGGACGGGCCTGCTATGCCATCCGGCCCGACATCCCGCAGACCTGACCTCCGGGCGGGCAGCACGAGGAGCGCGTCACGATGGACAAGGCGAAGCGGATGCGGATCGCGATCATCGGCGGCACCGGCGATCTCGGGTCGGGGCTGGCGATGCGCTGGGCGCGCGCCGGCCATGAGGTCGTGATCGGATCGCGCGATGCGGCCCGCGCGGCCGAAAGAGCGGCCGCGTTCGGCCGGACGGCCGGGGCGACGATCACCGGCACCGACAACGCCTCGGCGGCGGGGCAGGGCGAGATCGTGGCCCTGACGGTGCCCTATGCCAGCCATGCCGCGACGCTCGCATCCATCCGCGACCATCTCGACGGCAAGATCCTCATCGACGTGACCGTCCCCCTGGTGCCGCCCAGGGTCCGCATCGTCCAGCTTCCCGAAGGCGGATCGCTGGCGCGGGCGGTGCAGGCCGGACTGGGCGAGGGGGTGCGCGTCGTCTCGGCCTTCCAGAACGTCGCGGCGGCGCATCTGGCGGCGCTCGATCACGCGATCGACTGCGACGTGCTGGTCTGCGGCAACGACAAGGAGGCGCGCGAGACGGTGATCGCGCTTGCCGCCGATGCCGGAATGCGGGCCTGGCATGCCGGGCGGATCGACAATTCCGCCGTCGCCGAGGGGCTGACCTCGATCCTGATCTTCCTCAACGGCACCTACGGCTTCGATGGCGCCGGCATCCGCATCACCGGAACCCCCGGCGCGGCGGGCCGCGGAGGCGACAGGGCGGGCGGTCCGGCCGGCGGACCCCCGACGTCCTGAGCGATGGTCGGCCGATCGCGCGGTGCGGGGGGGCACGGGCGGGCCCCCGCCTCGCGCGGGCCGGAGGCGCCCGGCCCGGCCGTCGGGCGCGGTGCCGGTCTCGCGTCGAGGCCCGGGGGAGGCTCGCGGGCCCGCGTGCCGCGGCCTCGGGGCGCGGGGGCGCGACATCGTGACGGCGGCCGGGTAGGATGCGCGAATCCCCGGGCCGGTCCCTTCCGAGATCCTGCGATGACGCATATCATCATTCCGATCAAGACGCTGGCCCGGGCCAAGCAGCGCCTGGCGGCGGTCCTGTCGGGGCCTGAGCGGGTCCGGCTCGTGCTGGCGATGCTGGCCGACGTGCTCGCCGCCGCCGTGCGTTCCGGCTGCGGGCCGGTGCTGGTCGTCGCCAGCGACGCCGAGGTCTTCGATCTCGCCCGCCGCTTCGGCGCCGGGCCGGTGCGCGAGGCGGAGGCGTGCGGCTACAATCCCGCGGTCGCGCTCGGGCTCGCTGCCGCCGGGCCGGGGAATGCCGCGATCCTGCCCGGCGACGTTCCCCTCGCCCTCGCCGATGAGATCGCCGCTCTCGCCGCCCCCGCCGACCCCTCGGGCCGCACCCTTCGCATCGCCCCGAGCCGCGACCGCGCCGGCACCAACGGGCTCTTCCTCGCCTCGGGCCGGCTGATGCCGCCGGCCTTCGGGCCCGACAGCTTCGCCTGCCACCGCCGTGCCGCCGCCGCGCGCGGGATCGCGCCGACGCTCGTCGAGGTGCCGGGGCTCGCCTTCGACATCGACACCCCGCGCGACCTCTGCCGGCTGGCGCAGGAGGGCGGGGCTCAGGGCGCGACCGCGCGCTTCCTCGCTGGCCTCGGCGGTCGTCTCGAGGGGTCGGACCTGGACCGGGGGATCGCATGAACACCATGGCCGACATCCGCGGGCACGACCCGCTGCCCGGCGCGGCCGAGGCGCTGGCGCTTCTTGACCAGCCGCCGGAGGCGCTCATGGCCCGCGCCGCGGCGCTGCGCGACCTCGGCCACGGCCGCCGCGTGAGCCATTCGCGCAAGGTCTTCATCCCGCTGACGCAGCTCTGCCGCGACGTCTGCCACTACTGCACCTTCGCGCGGACCCCGCGGCGGCTGGCTGCCCCCTACCTTTCCCCCGAGGAGGTGCTGGCCATCGCCCGGGCCGGGCAGCGGGCGGGCTGCCGGGAGGCACTCTTCACCCTCGGCGACAAGCCCGAACTGCGCTACCGGGCGGCGCGCGCGGCGCTCGACGCGATGGGCCATGCCACAACGCTCGACTACCTCGGCGCCATGGCACTCCTCGTCTTTCGCGAGACCGGGCTTCTCCCCCATCTCAATCCCGGGCTCATGGAGGCCGGCGACATCGCGGCCCTGCGCGCGGTCTCGGTGTCGATGGGGCTCATGCTCGAGACCGTCTCGCCGCGGCTCGGGGGGCGCGGCTTCTGCCATTCCGGATCGCCCGACAAGGTGCCCGAGGCGCGCCTTGCGACGATCGCCGAGGCCGGGCGGCAGAAGGTGCCCTTCACGTCGGGGATCCTGATCGGCATCGGCGAGACGCGCGCCGAGCGCATCGAGAGCCTTCTCGCCCTGCGCGAGCTGCACGCGCGCCACGGCCACATCCAGGAGATCATCGTCCAGAACTTCCGCGCCAAGCCGGGAACCCGGATGGCGCGGGCGCCCGAGCCCGATCTCGCCGATCTCCAGTGGACCATCGCGGTGGCGCGGCTGATCTTCGGCCCGGCGATGTCAATCCAGGCGCCGCCGAACCTGTCGGCGGGCGGTGACGGCCTGATCGAGGCCGGGATCAACGACTGGGGCGGGGTGTCGCCGGTCACGCCCGATCACGTGAACCCCGAGGCGCCCTGGCCGCATCTCGACGCGCTGGCGGCCACGACCGCCCGCGCCGGCAAGCAGCTCGTCGAGCGGCTCGGGGTCTATCCCGCCTACGTCCATGAGGCCGGGACCTGGCTCGCCCCGCCGCTCCGCCCGGCGGTGCTGGCCGCGGTCGATGCCGACGGGCTCGTGCGCGGCGACGGCTGGGTGGCGGGCGACCCCGCGCGGGCCTTCCCCAGGCTCGCCGCGCCGGCGGGGACGGGGAACACGGCCGAGATCGGCCGCATCCTCGGCCGCGCCGGCCGCGGCGAGGATCTGGGCGTCGACCTCGTCACCCGCCTCTTCGCCGCGCGCGACGGCGAGGTGGCCGAGGTCGCGGCGGCGGCCGACGATCTTCGCCGCAGGGTCTGCGGGGACACCGTGAGCTACGTCGTCACGCGCAACATCAACTATACCAACATCTGCTACTTCAAGTGCCGCTTCTGCGCCTTCTCGAAGGGCAGGACGAGCGAGGCCCTGCGCGGCCGCCCCTATGACCTGTCGCCGCAGGCCGTGGGCGAGCGGGCGCGCGAGGCCTGGGCGCGCGGTGCCGTCGAGGTCTGCCTCCAGGGGGGGATCCACCCCCGCTACACCGGGCAGACCTATCTCGACATCCTGCGGGCGGTCCGGGACGAGGTGCCCGGGATCCATGTCCACGCCTTCTCGCCGCTCGAGATCCACCAGGGCGCGGCGACGCTCGGCCTGCCGGTCAGGGCGTTCCTCGAGCGGCTGGCCGCGGCCGGGCTCGGCAGCCTGCCGGGCACCGCCGCCGAGATCCTCGACGACGAGGTGCGCCGCGTCCTCTGTCCCGACAAGATCACCACCGCCGAATGGTTCGCCGTCATCGATGCCGCCCACCGGATCGGGCTGAAGACGACGGCCACGATCATGTTCGGCCACGTCGACCGGCCCCACCACTGGGCCCGCCACCTCGTCCGGATCCGGGAGCAGCAGCAGGCCACCGGCGGCTTCACCGAGTTCGTGCCGCTGCCCTTCGTGCACATGGAGGCGCCGATCTTCCTCAAGGGTCAGTCGCGGCGGGGGCCGAGCTGGCGCGAGGCGCTCCTGATGCACGCGGTCGCCCGGCTGGCGCTGCACCCGCACGTGACCAACATCCAGGCCTCCTGGGTCAAGCTCGGCCCGGACGGCCTTGCCGCCTGTCTCGGGGCCGGGGCGAACGACGCCGGGGGCACCCTGATGGAGGAATCGATCACCCGCGCCGCCGGGGCCCGGCACGGGCAGGAGATGACCCCGGCGGCGATGGAGGCGATCCTCGGCGGCATCGGCCGCCCGGCGCGGCAGCGCACGACGCTCTATGCCGATGCCCCGGCCGGGCGGCGCGCGGCCTCGTTCGGCTGACCGCGCCCCGCGCCGCCCTTCAGCCGATAAGGTCCGGCAGCCAGGTGGCGATGCCCGGGAAGGCGACGATGACCGCCATGCCGAGCAGGAACAGCATCACGAAGGGCCAGGTGGCGCGGTAGACCTCGCCCAGTGTCATCGTCGGCACCACCGCCTTGAAGGCAAAGAGCGTGTAGCCGAAGGGCGGGGTGATCGCCCCGAGGGTGATGTTGATCAGGAACAGGAGCCAGAACCACACCGGATCGTAGTCGAGCGCCGAGACCACCGGCTGGAAGATCGGGATCGTCAGCAGGATCACCGCGATCGTGTCGATGAACATGCAGAGCACGAAGGGCACGGCCATCATGAGGACAAGCATCGTCAGCGGGCCGTAGCCGAGGTTGGCGACGAGGCCGACAAGCTCGCTCGTCGCGCCGGTGAAGGCCAGAAGCTGGGTGAACATCTTCGACATCGCCATGATGGCGAGGATCATCGCCGAGACCATGGTCGAGGCCATCACCGAGTCCCAGATCATGCGCAGGCTCAGGTTGCGGTAGATCGCGGCCGTCAGGAGCGCGCCGATGACCCCGGTCGCGGCCGATTCCGAGGGCGTGGCGATGCCGAGGAGGATGAAGCCCATGACCGAGAAGATGACGATCGCGAAGGGCAGCATGCGCACGAGCGCCATCGCCATCTCGGCGAGGCTCGCGTCGTCGCGCTCGGCCGCGACGCTCGCGGGCGCGAGGGCGGGGTTCAGGGCGATCCGCGCGAAGACGTAGAGAATGAAGATCCCGCCCAGGAGCAGACCGGGTAACACGCCGGAAATCAGGAGTTTGGCGATCGAGACATCGGCGAGAGAGCCGATGATGATGGCAAGCATGCTGGGCGGGATGATGGGCGCGAGGCTGGCGCCCGAGACGATCAGCCCGGCGGCGATGTCGCGATCATAGCCGCGCGCGACCATGACCGGCATGATCGACCGGCCGAGCATCGCCGCCACCGCCATGGCGACGCCCGAGAGCGCCCCGAACACCGCCGACAGCACCACGACCAGCACGTACTGGCGCCCGCGCACCCGGCCGACCAGCGTGTCGACCGAGTTGAAGAGCACGTCCATCGTGCCCGAACGGAACAGGAGTTCGCCCATCAGGAGGAAGAGCGGGATCGCCGCCAGCGAGTTGGTCGTGACGGTGTCGAGGATCGAGTTGGCGAACATGGGAAAGCCCGCCGGGCCGATGATGACGTAGACGCCGGCGAGGATCGCGAAGAGGAAGGCGAGGAAGACCGGCGCGCCCGAGAGAAAGAGGGCGAAGAGGATGGCGAAGCCGAGCGCCAGGGTGGTGTACCATTCCATCACCCGGCCCTCCCGACATAGCCGCCGTCGACGGCGCGGGCCGCGGGCCGGGCGTGGCGCAGCATGTAGATCGCGCTCAGCGCCAGCCCGAAGGTGATGAAGCTCGAGAGCCACCATTGCGGCACCGGCACGATGGCGAGCGTCGTGATCCCCTTGTGATACTGGCGCAGGTTCTCCTGCAGGCTGATCCAGGCCGCGAGGCCGAGGCCGAGGAAGCCGCAGACGTTGATCACGACATGGAGGACCGCGGCCGGGCGGGTGCGCAGCGAATCGACGAGGATCGTGACCGCGACATGGCCCTTGTCGCGGGTGACCGCCGGCAGCGCCAGGCAGGTCGAGGTGGCCAGCGCATAGGTCACGAAATCATTGCCCCAGGAGGTGGGGGAATTGAAGAAGTAGCGGGTGACGACCTCGAGGACGTAGAGGGCGACGATCGCGATCAGTCCGATCGCCGAGAGGATCGCGGCCGCCCGCGTCAACCCGTCATGGAGCGCGAGCAGGGGTCGCAGAAGGGGGTTCATTCCGGCCATGCCTTGCTGAGGGTTGCCGCCTCGCTGGGGGTTGCTGCCCTGCGCGGGCCGCGCGCGCCCGCGGCCGCTCCTGGCCCGGGCGGGCGCCGCCTGCCCGCACGACGCCGGGCCCGCCGCCTCCGGCGGGCCCGGTCAGGTGCGTCCTACATGCCTTGCGCGGCGACGAAATCCCTGAACTCCGCCCCGACCGCGCCCGAGCCCTCGATCGCGATTTCCATGGCGCCCTCGGCGAAGAGCCGGTTGGCCTCCTCGGCGCTGAGCCCGATGGTCGCCATCTGGGCGCCCTCGGCGATCATCGTCGCGTTCTCTTCCGCAAGCAGCTGCTGGAAGACCCCGACCATGTCCTTCTCGAGCTGGTAGCCGGCATCGAGCAGGAGCTTCTGGGTCCCGGCGTCGAGCGCGTTCCACTTGTCGAGATTCATCATGATCAGGTAGGACACGGTGCCGAAGGTCGGCTCGGCGATATAGGGCGTGACCTCGTGGAACTTGTAGCCGACAGCGCTGACCGAGGGCCACACGAGGCCGTCGATGACGCCCTTCTCGGCCGCCGAGTAGAGCTCGCCGAAGGGGATCACCACCGCCGTCGCGCCGAGGCTGCCGATGATCTTGTTGTAGGAGGGCAGGGCGCGGATCTTCATGCCCGCGAGCTTCTTATCGGGATCCATCGGGTTCTTCAGGAAGAAGCGGAAGCCCGTGGTCGCGGTCGGGATCGACAGGACCTTGAGGCCCTGGGTCTCCTGGTAGTGGCGGTCGACCCAGTCCCAGATCCCCTTCGCGCGCCGGGCCTCGATGTCGCCGATGACGCCGTCGAGCGCCGCGCCGATCCCGGTCTCGCCGGTGTGGTAGAGGCCATGGGTGTAGATCAGGTCGAAGACCCCGGACTCGACCGGTTGCAGCTGCATGCCGGCGGGCACCACCTCGGGACCGCTGGGCCGGATGGTGATGGCGCCGCCCGACATCTCCTTGACCATCTCGATATAGCCGTAGGCCATCTTGGCGGTGCCGGAATGTTCCGGTCCCCAGGCGGTCAGCATCTTCATGTCGGCGGCAAGGCCGGCCGTGGCCATCAGGGTCGCGCTCGCCGCCGCCAGAATGGTTCGCAGGGTGGTGTTCATCGGCTCCTCGCTGTTGGACGCGCTTGTCGAGATTCGGGTGACGTGATTCGGGGCGGCGGGCGTCCCGCCGCAACGCACAGAAGGCACTCGCTATTCCCGCATTATGTAGTATGCGTCGCTTTTTGTCGACTCGATTCGTGGAGCCGACCCGGCCAGAATGCATTCGCGGCGGTGAATGCTTGCAGGCCGGCGGGAACCGCGCCTAGATGGGGCGGCCGCGGGGAGAGGACGGGAACGCCATGCCATGCTGACTGCACGTGCCCTCAAGAACCTCCGCGACCGGCCCGGGCACCTCGTCCGCCGGCTGCACCAGATCCATGTCGCGCTGTTTCTGGAAGAGAGCGCCGCCTACGCCCTGACGCCGGTGCAGTTCGGCGTTCTCGACGCCCTCCGTGACGGGCGGGCGCTCGACCAGGTGACGATCGCGGCCCAGGTGGGGATCGACCGCAACAACGCCGCCGACGTGATCCGGAGGCTGGAACAGCGCGGGCTCCTCCTGCGCCCGACCGGCACCGAGGACCGCCGCACCAAGCTTGCCCAGATCACCGAGGAGGGGATGCGGATGGTCGACGCCGTGTTCCCGCTCATGGTCCGCGCCCAGCAGCGGTTCGTCGAGCCCCTCGACGAGGCCGAATACGCCGAGTTCCTTCGCCTGATGGCCAAGCTCGTGGTCGAGAACAACGAGGCCGGCCGGGCCCCCTGGACGATCGGCGGAAGGGGCCGGCGCGCGGCCGGGGACAGGGCCGTCTGACTGTCCCACTCAGGTGGCGAGCGGGCGCTGGTCGTCGCGTCCCATCGCGATCAGGCGCGGGGTGTCCGCCTGCATCGCCTGGAACGACGCCTTGTCGGTCATCCCGCGCCAGCCGGCGGCGATCAGGCTCTGCGCGACGGCGCCGCCGAGCGTGGTGCCGGGGCCGAGGAGGATGAAGACATCCGGCATGAACTCGCGCGCCGCGACACCGATCGCGGCGGTGAAATCGTAGGGCGCGCAGACCTGGTGGCCGAGCGTGTAGTCCCGGAGCGCCCCCCCGTCGGTCGACTTCGGCCACCAGATGGCGCCGCGCCCGTCGATCAGCGGCAGCGCCGGCTGCCCGAAAAGCTCCCGCCCCAGAAGGGTGCGGGCCTCCGCCGCGACCGGGGCCTGAAGCGCGGTATGGAACGCGGCGTGGTTGGGCAGCCGCATCGGGAAGCGCCCGTCGACCTTCGGCATCGTCGCCTCGAAGGCTGCGAGCCCCTCGGCGTTGCCGGCGAGGACGAGCATCCCGCCAAGGTCGATGCTGAGGCCGAGCACATGCCCCGGACGGGCGGAGATGGCGGCGATCGCGGCCTCGATCGCGGCCCGCCGGCCGGGAATCGGGCGCCAGTCCTCGTCCCCGAAGGGATAGATGAGCTGCCCGCCGATCAGGTGCCGCTGCATCAGCGTGCCCATGGTGTTGACGAGCCGGAAGCCGTCCGCCTCGCCCAGCGCCCCGGCGCAGGCGAGCGCGACATACCAGCCCATCGAGTTGCCGGTGACACCGACGATCGCGAAGCGGTCGCGGTCGATGGCACGGAAATCGGCGAGCGCGCAGGCATGGATGAGGGCGCTGGCGTTGTCGCCGCGGGTGTGGGTCGGCCCCGAGAAGAGCGTCGCCCCGTCGAGCGACGAGATCGGCTCCTGCCCCTCGGCGGCGCGGGCGGCATCGAAGCGGGCGATCATCGCCGCCTCGGCCCGGTGGTGGCGGGCGAGATAGCCGAGTTCCTCGCGGTTGTAGGTGCCGCGCCCGGGTGCGACGACGATGGCGGTCGGTTTCACGGCGTGCCCCAGAGGCGGCGGGCGGCCTCGACGATCGCCGCGCGCGAGGGCAGCGTCGCGCCGTAGGCCGGGCCGGTGGCGATGAAGCTGTCCTTCGCGGCGAGTCGCGCGTGCGGGGGGCCGCGGGTCTCGTCCAGAAGGGTCATCAGCGCCTCGGACACATTGCCGCTCTGGCGGCATTCGTCGACGATCAGCACCTTCTCGGCTCCTTCCAGCGCCGCGGCGATGCCCTCGGCCGGCAGCGGCGCGAGCCAGCGCAGGTCGATGACGCGGGTCGAGATCCCCTCCGCCGCCAGATCCGCCGCCGCCTGGGTGGCAAGGTAGCGGCCGTTGCCATAGCTGAGGATGGCGAGCGGACCGTCGCCCTCCCGGCCGACCTCGCCCAGCGCGATCCGCCGGCCGGGCGCGGGATAGCGGCCGAGCCAGCCGCCATCGCGGTCGTCGAGGAGGTCGCGCATGGGGTAGAGTGCGATCGGCTCGATCATCACCACCACGCGCTGTTCCTCGCGCGCCAGCCGGACGCATTCGCGCAGCATCATCGCCGCCTCGTCCCCGCGCGAGGGGCAGGCCACGATGACGCCGGGGATGTCGCGCAGGACGCCGAGCGAATTGTCGTTGTGGAAATGCCCGCCGAAGCCCCGCTGGTAGCCGAGCCCGGCGATGCGCACCACCATGGGGTTGGTGAACTGCCCGTCGGAGAAGAAGGGCAGCGTCGCCGCCTCGCCGCGGATCTGGTCCTCGGCATTGTGGAGATAGGCCAGGAACTGGATCTCGGGCACGGGCACGAAGCCGTTGTGGGCCATGCCGATCGCCAGCCCGAGGATCGACTGCTCGTCAAGCAGCGTGTCGATGACACGATCGGGTCCGAAGCGGTCGGCAAGCCGCTGGGTGACGCCGTAGACGCCGCCCTTCCGGCCGATGTCCTCGCCCATCAGCACGACCTCGCGATGCTCGAGCATGAGGTCGGTGAGCGCCCAGTTGAGAAGCCGGCTCATCGGCTGCGGGGCCTCGAGGAGCGGGAAATCCGCCCCGAACGCCCGGGCGCGGGCCTCGGCCGAGGGCCCGTTGCTTGGGGCCGAGGCGCGCCTCGGCGGGATCAGCGAGGCCATGACCTCGGCCGCGCTCGCCAGGCGGGGGCGCCGGACCGCCTCGGCGGCGATCCGCGTGCAGCGGTCCTCGGTCTCCTGGTAGATCGCGAGCACCCCCTCGGCGTCGAGGATGCCCGCCCCGATCAGGAGCCGCGCCGAGTGGAGGAGCGGATCGTCGGCCTCCCAGCCCTCGAACAGCGCCTTGGGCAGATAGGACTGCTGGAGGTCGGGGCCGGCATGGCCGTAGAGGCGCACGACCGAGAGATGGAGGAAGGCGGGCTTGCGGCGCGTCCGCACGTAGTCCGCCGCTTCCCGTGCGACGCCGTAGGTCGCGAAGAGATCGAGGCCGTTGGCGTGGAAATACCTCAGGCCCGGACGGTGGGCGAAACCGGCGGCGACGAAGCCCGCGGGCGTGCGCACCGAAATGCCGATGCCGTTGTCCTCGCAGACGAGAAGGAGCGGCAGCGGGATCGACTGGTAGGCGGTCCAGCAGGCGGCGTTGATGGCGCCCTGGGCGGTGGAGTGGTTGGAGGAGGCATCGCCGAAGGTTGCGACGACGACCCCGTCCTCGGCCAGCACCCGGTGCTCGGGCGGGTGGCGCCGCGCAAGCCCGATCGAATAGGCCGCGCCGACCGCCTTGGGCAGGTGGCTGGCGATGGTCGAGGTCTGCGGCGGGATCGCCAGCCGCCGCGAGCCGAGGACCTTGTGGCGACCGCCCGAGATCGGGTCCTCGCGCGCGGCCGCGAAGCTCAGGAGCATGTCCCAGGCCGGGGTCGTGCCGGGGACTTGCGTCGCCCGCATGGTCTGGAAGGCGCCGTCGCGATAGTGCAGGAACGCCATGTCGTCGGGGCGCAGCGCCGCGGCGACGGCGGCCATGCCCTCGTGCCCCGAGGAGCCGATGGTGTAGAAGCCCTGGCCCGCCGCCTGCATCTTGCGGGCCCGGCGGTCGAGATTGCGGCTGAGGCATTGGGCGCGAAAGATCGCGACGGCGGCGGCGGGGTCGAGCGGCCCGTCGGCGGCGGCCCCTCCCGGCAGATCGCCGGCGGCGAGCTTCGCGCGAAAAGCGCTGTCGACGATGTCGGCCCGGTCCATCGCCGCCCCCCTCAGATGACCACCCGCCGGCCTGTCCGGGCGCGGCCGCGACGCCCCGTCGCGCCCGCCCCGCGAGGGATCGCGGGCCCGGCCTCTCCGGTCGCGAGGGCCCGGGTGGCGGTCGGCGGCCGCGTCCCGGCGGCGGAGGCCCGCGCCGGGGTCCGGAGCGACCGCGCCGCCGCGCCGGGCCGGTCGTCCCGCCGCGGCGGCGCCGTCCCGGTGAAGGCGGCGGGGGCGGGGTGGCATCGGGCGGGCAGGGTCATGCTCTCTCCTGTCGGTCGGTCGGCCGGCGCGGCGGTGGCGACCGGCACGGGCCTCGTCCCTCGCGCCGATCCGCCCTCGGGACAGGCATAGGGCATGCGGACGTGCCCGTGTAGGCCCAACGCGCGGCCGGCCGCCAGCGCGACCGCGGCGAGGGCGGGCCGGTCGCGGCAGAAGGCCGCATCGGACGCGCGCGCCGCGCCCGGACGCGGGACCCCCTGCCGGTTTCGTCGGCAGGGCCGGGAAGGGCACGGACGGCCTTCGCCCGGTCCCTCGGGACGAGGGCGCCGGCCGGGGCCGTCCGTGCCCTTCCGCGAGGACGAGGATCGGGCGCCATGGCCCCGCGGGGCCGGACGGCCGGCCGGATCCCTGTCTGTCGTTCCTGTGGCATTCCGAAGATGCGGAGCGGAGCCCGCCCCCCCCTCACCGCCCGCCGCGACCGGATCGGCGTGCCGCCACCGCCCGCCGGCCTGCGCCCCGCCGGTCGCCCGGGTTGCATCGCGTCGCCCCCGCCCCTAGGCTGGCAGAGGGGCGAAGGGGCCGGAGGGACGGGCCGGGAACGACGACGGGAGCGATCTCTCCGGGGCGGTGCCCCGGGGAAGGGGTGGCGTGGCGGCCGCGCGCCGGGCCCGGTGCAGGGCCTTCGGGGGGGCGGGCGCAGCGGTCCGGGCCCGGCCTTTCCCGGGCGGCGGGGCGGGGCCCGGTTCTGCCGCCCACCGGGGCCTTCGCCCCCGGCGCCGGCCCGCAACGCGGCGCGACCGGCCCCGGCAACCGCCGGGGGGCTCAGCGGAAGGACGGGCGATGGAGTGGATCGAGGCGACCTTCGGGGTGCGACGCCCCGTCATCGGCATGCTGCACCTCAAGGCGCTGCCGGGCGATCCCGGCCACGACCCCGAGGGCGGGATCGCGGCCGTCGTCGCCGCGGCCCGCCGCGACCTCGCCGCGCTCGCCGGCGGCGGGGTCGACGGGATCCTGATCTCCAACGAGTTCAGCCTGCCCTACCTGACCGAGACCGAGCCCATCACGGCGATCGCCATGGCCCGCGTCATCGGCGAGCTTCTCGACGCCATCGACCGGCCCTTCGGCGTCAACGTCCTCTGGGACGGCCGGGCGACGGTCGACCTCGCCGCCGCGACCGGCGCGGCCTTCGCGCGCGAGATCTTCACCGGCGTCTATGCGAGCGACTTCGGGCTCTGGAACCCCAGTGTCGGGGCGGTGGCACGCCACCACGCCCGCATCGACCGGCGGCGCACGCGCCTGCTCTTCAACATCGTCCCCGAGGCCGCCGCCTACCTCGGCAGCCGGCGCATCGCCGACATCGCCCGCACCACGGTCTTCAACGCCCGCCCCGACGGGCTCTGCGTCTCGGGCCTGACGGCGGGCGCCCCGACCGATTCCTCGATCCTCGCGGCGGTCAGGGAGGCGGTGCCGGGCACGCCCGTCCTCGTCAACACCGGAGTCCGCGACACCAACGTCCGCGAGCAGCTCGCGGTCGCCGACGGCGCCATCGTCGGCACCTTCTTCAAGGAAGGCGGCGTCTTCGAGAACCCCGTCGACGAGGCCCGCGTGCGCCACCTCATGGGCATCGTCCGCGACCTCCGGGCGGGCCGCTGAGGCCCGGCCCCGGGGCACGGCCGCGCCCGCGGCCGCGGAACCTCCCGGCCGGCCGCCGCCCGCCGGCCCGGCCCGCCGGGGGGGCGCGGCGTCGCGGCCCCGCGCGCGTCCGCCGGCGGGGACCGGGACGGTCGCGGCCGGCCGGAGCGGCCGCGCCGGCCCCCGCACGGGGATGGCCGGCCGCGGGGGCACCCCGTCGCGCGGCGGCAGCCGGGTCGCGGACCGGCAGGATCCCCGCCGCCCCGCCGCTCCGGCCCGATCGCGCGGGCGCGCGGCTGCGCCGGAGCCCCTTGGCGGGACCCTGCGGGCGTGCGAGAGAAGCGCGGCGACGGCACGGGCGCGCGAGGCTGGGCGATGATCCTCTACCCCGCCATCGACCTCAAGGGCGGCGCCTGCGTGCGGCTCCTGCGCGGCGACATGGCCAGTGCCACCCTCTACGCCGCCGACCCCGCCGCCCCGGCCCGGGCCTTCGCCGCCGCGGGCTGCCGTTGGCTGCACCTCGTCGACCTCGACGGCGCCTTCGCCGGGGCGCCCGCCAACCGGGAGGCCGTCGCCGCGATCCTCGCCGCGGTCGCCATCCCCTGCCAGCTCGGCGGCGGCATCCGCGACCTCGCGACGATCGAGGGCTGGCTCGCGGCAGGGATCGCGCGCGTCATCCTCGGCACCGCGGCGGTCGAGGACCCCGACCTCGTGCGGAAGGCGGCGCGCGCCTTCCCCGGCGCCGTCGCCGTCGGCATCGACGCCCGCACCGGCCTTGTCGCGACCCGCGGCTGGGCCCGGGCGACAGCGATCGCGGCCACCGACCTCGCCCGGCGCTTCGAGGACGCGGGCGTCGCCGCCCTGATCCACACCGACATCGACCGCGACGGCGCCATGGTCGGGCCGAACGTCGCCGCGACCGCCGCCCTCGCCCGGGCAGTCGCGATCCCGGTCATCGCCTCGGGCGGGGTCGC
Source organism: Paracoccaceae bacterium (assembly GCA_020846995.1). GTDB lineage: Bacteria > Pseudomonadota > Alphaproteobacteria > Rhodobacterales > Rhodobacteraceae > JAHDXW01. The sequence goes on along the minus strand of JADLCV010000098.1, from coordinate 6,149 downwards.
GGGGCTCGCCGACCTCCTCGCGCTCCGCGACACGGGGCTGATCGCCGGGGCGATCGCGGGGCGGGCGCTCTACGACGGTGCCCTCGACCTCGCCCGCGCCCTCGCCGCGCTCGGGGCCTAGCCACCCCCCCCGCCAGGCCCGTGCGCCCCCGCCGGCCACCGCCGGACACGGGGCCCGCCGCGGCCCTCGGCGGCCCCCGGGGGCGCCCGCGCGAGGGAGGCGCGAGGGTTCCGCCCCCCCAAGGGGCGCCCCGGGGCCCCGCGTCACGGGCGCCCCGTCCCGGGCGGGCGCGACCGCGCCGGCGCGCCGACATGGGCCTGCCCCGGGGCCCCCGGGCCTGCCCTGCCCCCCGGGCCGTCGCCGGGGGGCCGGGGCCCCGCTAGGCGCCCCCGCCGCCCGCGGCGAGCGGCCCCGCCTGCCAGAGCCGGACCGCGATCCCGCCCTGGGAGAGGGGCGGGCCGGGGGGGGCGAAGGGCAGGCCGGTCGCGCGCGCGAGCCCCTCGTCGGCGGTGACGATCCCCACCCGCCAGCCCGCGAAGCGGGCCCGGAGCACGGCCCCGAGGGCGCCGTGAAGGGCCATGAGCGGCCGGCGCTCGCCGATCCGCACCCCCCAGGGCGGGTTGGTGAGGACGAGGCCCGCGGGCCCCGGGGGCGGGACGAGATCGGAGATCGCTCCCTGCCGGAGGTCCAGCCGGGCCTCGACCCCGGCCCGGCGGGCGTTGGCCGCGGCCCTGCGAATCGCGCCCGCGTCGCGGTCCGCCCCCCCCATGCGCGCCTCCGACCGCGCGAGCCGCGGCCGCGCCCGGAGCGCGGCCCAGGCCGCGGCATCGAAGCCCGCGAGCCTCTCGAAGGCGAAGGCGCGGGCCCGGCCGGGGGCGAGGCCGAGGGCGATCTCGGCGGCGACGATCGGAATCGTCCCCGAGCCGCACAGGGGGTCGAGGACGGGCGTCCGCCCCTCCCAGCCGCAGGCGGCGAGGAGGAGGGCCGCGAGGGTCTCGCGCAGGGGGGCCGGGCCGACCTCGAGCTTGATGCCGCGCCGGTGCAGGGGCTCGCCCGAGCTGTCGAGGCTGAGCGTGCAGAGATCGTCGTCAAGCCGCACGAGAAGGCGCAGCGCCCCCTCCTCGAGGCGGCCGGGCCGGGCCCCGGTCGCCGCCGCGACGGCCCCGAGGACGCGCGCCGCCGCCGCCCCGGCATGCCAGATGCGCGAGCCGCGCGAACTCGCCTCGACCTTCACCGCCGCTCCCGGCGGCAGCAGGGCCGCCCAGTCGATGCGCCGCGCCCGCCGGTCGAGCTGGGCGAGATGGAGGGCGCGGAAGGCGGCGATGCGGACGAGGACCCGCGCCGCCCCCCGGAGCTCGAGGTTCGCGCGCCAGACCTCGGGCCAGCCGCCGCGCAGGCTGACGCCGCCGGGCACGGCCACCGGCGCGGGGAAGCCCGCCGCCTCGGCCTCGTCCCGAAGCAGGGGCTCGAACCCCGGAGGAGCGACGAGGAAGATTTCGAAGGGTGCCTCCATGCCCTCCCCCTAGGGTAGATTCGCGGCCCGGGGAACCGCCCCCGCCCGCTTCCCCCCGCGGCGGGGCGCCGGCCGGGGCAGGCCGGGCGGCACCCCGCGCCGCGGGGGACCGAAGGATGGGTCGCCCGCCGGGGGGCCGGGGCGATGCCGGCGGCAGCGGGGCGCGGGGCGCGCGCGGGCCCCCGCCCCGGGGCCCGCCCTTGGCCGGACGCGCGGGCGATGCGAGAATGGAGGAGCGTCCCGGCCGGGGGCGACCGCGGCCCCGGGGGATGGCTCGCCGCGGGCGGCGGGGTCGGGGGAAATGCGTTGCGGCGGGTCCTGCGCGTCCTCGGCTGGCTCCTCATCCTCGGCGGGCTCGCGCCGATGCTGCTCGCGATCGTCGCGAGCGCGATCGCCCGGCGCCACGGCTGCACCCTCCACGAGGGCTTTCCAGGCCCCTGCCTCATCGGCGGCGAGGACTGGGGGGAGGCGCTCCATGCGATGGGGCTTCTCGCCTGGCTCGCGATCGCCACCGCACCCCTTGCGGTCGTCGGCATCCTCCTCCTCCTCGGGCTCTGGGTGGCCCGGCGGCTCGCCCGCCGCTGACGGACCGCCCGGGCAGGGGGGGCCGTCGCGGCGGTGGCGGGATCGCGGGTGTCCTCCGGAGGGCGGGCGCGCCCCGGGGGCGGATCTCCCGCCGGCGGCGGCGCCGGCGTGGCCGCGAGGCCCGCCTCGACGCCGGCGAGGCGGAGCCCGGCCCCGGCCGGCCTCCTCGCGCGGAGGACCGCCGTGGAGGCCCGTCCCGGACGGCCGCCCGGGGGCTTGCGCCGGGGCTTGCGCCGGGGGCGGCTGCGGGCCACAAGCGGGGCCATGCTCAAGGCCCGCGTCATCCCCTGCCTCGACGTCGCCCGCGGCCGCGTCGTCAAGGGCGTGAACTTCGTCAACCTCGTCGATGCCGGCGACCCGGTGGCGGCGGCCGCGGCCTACGACGCCGCCGGGGCCGACGAACTCTGCTTTCTCGACATCCACGCGAGCCACGAGAACCGCCCCGTCCTTCTCGACCTCGTCACCCGCACGGCCGAGGCCTGCTTCATGCCGCTCACGGTCGGCGGCGGCGTGCGCGGCCCCGACGACGTCCACGCCCTCCTCCTCGCCGGCGCCGACAAGGTCAGCCTCAACTCGGCCGCGGTCGCCGATCCCGACACCGTGGCCGCCTGCGCCGACCGCTTCGGCAGCCAGTGCATCGTCGTCGCGATCGACGCCCGCGCCGCCGGCCCCGGGCGCTGGGAGGTCTTCACCCACGGCGGCCGCCGGGGAACGGGGATCGACGCCGTCGCCTTCGCCCGCAGCGTGGCCACGCGGGGGGCGGGCGAGATCCTTCTCACCTCGATGGACCGCGACGGCACCCGCGCGGGCTTCGACCTCGCCCTGACGCGGGCCGTCGCCGATGCCGTGGCGGTGCCGGTGATCGCCTCGGGCGGCGTCGGCAGCCTCGACCATCTCGTCGAGGGCATCCGCGACGGCCACGCCGCGGCCGTCCTCGCCGCCTCGGTCTTCCATTTCGGCACTTTCACGATCGCCGCCGCCAAGGCCCATCTCGCCGCCGCCGGCATCCCGGTCCGGCCGGCATGAGCGCGCCCCATCCGCTCGACCGGCTGTGGGCAACGATCGAGGCCCGCCGCGGTGCCGACCCCGCGACCTCGTGGACGGCGCGCCTTCTCGCCGAGGGGCCCGAGCGGGCGGCGCGCAAGTTCGGCGAGGAGGCGCTCGAGGCGGTGATCGAGGGGGTCCGGGGCGACCCCGCGCGGCTCCGGGCCGAGGCGGCCGACGTCCTCTACCACCTCCTCGTGCTCCTCGCCGCAAGCGACGTCCCGCTCGCCCTCGTCCTCGCCGAACTCGACCGCCGGGCCGCGATTTCGGGGCTCGCCGAGAAGGCCGCCCGCCGCGCCCCGCCGGCGGAGCCCGGGGGCTGACCCGCGTCCCCTCGGGCGACGGCGGGCGCCGCCCCCGTGCCGGTGCGCGGGCCCGGGGGAACGGGCGGCGACCCTGCCTCACCCCGCGGGCCCGCAGACCGTGCACGTGGCCGGCGCCACCTCCTTCCCCTGGCCCTCCCGTCGCCGCTCGGGCCCGCCCGCGGCGACGTGGCGCGCACGCCCGCGCCCTTCGCGCCGCGGGCGGTGGGCGGGGGACGACGCCGGCGGTGCCGTCGGGGTCATCAACGGGCGCCGGAAGGGTCCGGGCCCCGCGCTCAGGGCCGCCAGCGGAGGAAGTTCGCGATCAGGCGCAGGCCCGCGGCCTGGCTCTTCTCGGGGTGGAACTGGGTGCCGGCGACGTTCGCGCGGGCGACGATCGCCGTCACCGGCCCGCCGTGGTCGGCATGGGCCAGCCGGTCGGCGGGATCGTCGCAGGCGAAGGCGTAGGAGTGGACGAAATAGACGTGATCGCCGGTGGCGAGGCCGCCGACGAGGGGGTGGGCGGCCTCGAGGACGAGGTCGTTCCAGCCCATGTGCGGGACCTTGAGCGCGGGATCGGCGGGAGCGAGCCGCGCGACCGTCCCCGGCACCCAGCCGAGGCCCGGGGTCTCGCCATGCTCGAGGCCGCGGGTGGCGAGAAGCTGCATGCCGATGCAGATGCCGAGGAAGGGCCGGCCGCGCCCCTCGACCGCCTCGACGATCGCGGCGAGAAGCCCCGGGACGCGCGCGAGCCCCGCCCGGCAGGCAGGAAAGGCGCCGTCGCCCGGCAGGACGATGCGGTCGGCGGCGGCCACCACCTCGGGCCGCGCGGTGACGGCGACCTCGCCCCCGCCGGTTTCGGCCGCCATCCGCCGGAAGGCCTTGGCCGCCGAATGGAGGTTGCCGCCGGCGCCGTCGACGAGGACCGTCAGCATGCGGGGACGGCCCCGGCCGGGGCGGGCGCGCCCGTGGTCCCGGGGCCGGCGTTGGTGCCATTGCCGGCGGCCGCCCCGGGGATCGGTCTGGCCCCGGTCCCGGCCGCGACGGGGCCGACCGGGTTCATCCCGGCCGCCGCCCCCGGGGCGCTGCCCGCGGCCGCGGCCCTCAGAGCACGCCCTTGGTCGAGGGGATCTCGCCCGCGGCCCGCGGGTCGGGCTCGACGGCGGCGCGGAGGGCCCGGGCCACGGCCTTGAAGGCCGCCTCGGCGAGGTGGTGGCTGTTGACGCCGGCCGCGGCGGTGACGTGGAGGGTGATGCCGCCGTGGCTCGCCAGGGCCTGGAAGAACTCGCGCACGAGCTCGACGTCGAAGGCCCCGACCTTCGCGGTCGGGAAGGCGAGCGCCCAGACGAGGAAGGGCCGCCCCGAGAGATCGAGGGCGGCGTGGACGCGGGCATCGTCCATGGGCAGCGTGCATTCGCCGTAGCGGCGGATGCCGCGCTTGTCGCCGAGGGCGGCCGCCAGCGCCTGGCCGAGGGCGATGCCGCAGTCCTCGACCGTGTGGTGGTCGTCGATGTCGGTATCGCCCCGCGCCTCGAGCGTGAGGTCGAAGAGCGCGTGGCGGGCGAGCTGGTCGAGCATGTGGTCGAGGAACCCGACCCCGGTCGCGATCCTGCGCCGGCCGCTGCCGTCGAGGTCGAGGGCGAGCGCGACCTCGGTCTCGGCGGTCCTTCGGGTGATCTCGGCCCTGCGCATCCCTGGCCCTCCCGTCACCGCGGCACGGGGCCTCGCCGCCGGCCCGGCAGCGGGGCGAAAGCCCCGCGGGCGCCGCGTCGCCGGTGGCTGGAACCCTGGAGCGGGCGAAGGGATTCGAACCCTCGACCCCAACCTTGGCAAGGTTGTGCTCTACCCCTGAGCTACACCCGCATCCCTGGGTAGGGGGCGATGTAGCCACTCGCGCGGCCGGCCGCAAGAGGGAATGCGCGGGCGCCAGGGCGGCGGGTGGCGGCGTCGCCCCGGGGAAGTTGGCGGGAACTGGTTGACGGGCGGTTGCCGGAGGCGGCCGGCCGCGTCAATCGCGCCGGCCGGAGGGGTTCCGGCCACGGAGCCGCACCACTGCCGCGCCGGCGCCCGACCTGTGTCCGAATGATGGCGAAATCCGGGTGCCTTGTGGGTCAGGGCCGCCCGAGGGGCAGCCGGGATCGGATGACGGAGAGGGGCCATGGCGAGCGAAACGGCGAAGGGGTTGGGGATGGCGGCGGCGGGCGGCATCGTGGCCGGGAGCCTGGTCGCGACCGAGGCGGGCTGGCGGCCCGTGGAGACGCTGCGCCCGGGCGTGCGGGTCGCGACCTTCGGCGGCGGCCTCTGCCCGGTCGCGAGCCTGACCCGGCTCTCGCTTCCGGCCGGGACGGTGCTCGTCCATGTCCCCGGGGGAAGCCTCTCGGCCTGCGCCGACCTCGCGCTCCTGCCCGACCAGCCGGTGCTCCTGCCGACCGGCCCGGCCGCCGGGGTGATGGGCGAGGCCCATGCCTTCCTGCGCGCGCGGGCCCTCGTCGGCCGCTTCGGGGTCGGCCGGCTGGTCCCCGGGGCGGCGCTCGAGGTCGTCCGCGTGGGGCTCGCCACGCTCGAGGCGCTCTGGATCAACACCGGGGTCCTGCTGGCGAGCGAGGGGGCCGACGACGGTTTCTACCCGCTCCTCGGCGCGCAGGAAGCCGAGGCGATGCTTGCCTTCGCCGAGCCGGTGGCCGGCCGCCGCCCGCTCCTCGCC
>JADLCV010000097.1 GCA_020846995.1 Paracoccaceae bacterium | reverse complement strand
TCGACTTCCGCCTTGCTCTTCAGCGGAAGCTGGTCGCCCAGCCGCCAGGGGAAGGCCAGGAAGAACCAGCGGTAGAGCCGCTGGGTGTAGTTGAACCAGCTCCACAGCAGGCTGTCGAGCTCGGCCTTGGTCTCGATCGTCGCGAAGCTCTCCTGGACCTTGCGGCCGAGTTCCGCGAGCTTGCCGAGGTTCAGCCACGGCGCCGGGCAGTTCGGCTCCGAGACGTCGCCCATGAGCTGGAGCATGTGGGCGCTCATGTAGGTCCAGAAGCGCTTGCAGGTCTCGACCGACATGGTGGGGTCCTCGAGCGCCTGCTTCAGCGCCGGAGCCGCCGTCCACCACCCGATCGCCTGCATGTCGGCGGCGAGGAAGAAGAGGTTGCCGAGGTTCTGGCCGTGGGCGCCGGCGCCGCTCGGGAAGACGCCGAGGCGTGACATCTTCACCTCGAGCGGCTCCTCCCACATGATGCGGTCGAGGTCGGCCTCGATCTCGTCCTTGACGGTCTTCCAGTGGATCGCCATGGCCTAGCCCTCCTTCCGCGACAGCATCACGGTGACCAGCCTTGCCTGCTTGTGCTGGTCCCAGACGTGGAGGCCCGCCCGGTAGATCGCGTCGAGATCGTCGGCGCGGGCCACAATCGGGCCCGGAGCCGCCACCGGCTCGGTGTCGTCGGGGCCGTAATTGATGGCGATGAACTTGTGGCCGCAGTAGACGATCGACCCCTGGCCGAGATTCGAGAGGTGCTTGGTCTTCTTGCCGAGCGGCGACGCCTGCGTGCCTGTCGGCCGCGGCTCGCGATCCGGCCGGCCCCGCGCGAGGATGTAGTCGCCGGTCGAGGTCGTGTGCGACAGCCAGAGCTTCACCGGCTCCCTGAGTTCGTCCCAGATCAGCGCCGCGCAGGCCGGCTCCTCGTTCTCGAGCAGCGTGACGACAACCTCGTCCGCAAAGCCCGAGAACTTCAACGAGAGTTTCTTGGACATCAATTGCTCCTCCCCGTCCCCGCCGCGTGAAGGATCCGGAGCGGCCCGAAGGTCCTCGGAGCATCATGGGTCGGCCGTTGCAGCCGAACCGTCTGGCACATGCGATCTGTCCCGTGTTGAGGTTGCGATCGAGGCTTGCCAATTGATCTGTACAATTGACAGCCATCCCGTAGCATGCCGGGGTTCGGGCTTCCAGCGAATTTCTCGCCGGCATCAGCCGCCTTGTTCCGAAGCGCCGCGGGAGAGTATCCAGCGATGCTTCGGTCGCCTAGTTAATGTCTATACAACACTCCGCCACCGCCGTGACCGCACCACCGGGATTTCCGGGCGCCCCCCGGCGCGAGCCGGCAGGTGCCGGCGCGACGGGGGGACGGGGTGACGCCTCGCGGCGGTCCCGCCGCCCTGGGGTCAGCGGCGCCGGCGGTTGCGGAGATCGGTCAGCGAATAGCGGGAGTGGATCGCGTCCGGGTCGATCGCGAGCTCGATCAGCCCCGGGCCCGGACCGGCGATCGCCCGCTCGAAGGCGGCGGCGAACTCCAGAGTGCGCGTGACGCGCTCGGCCGTCGCGCCATAGGCCCGGGCGAGGGCGACGAAATCCGGATTGCGCAACTCCGTCCCGTTGACCCGCCCCCCGAGCCTGTTCTCCTCGTGGATGCGGATCGTCCCGTACATGTTGTTGTTGATGACGATGACGACGATGGCGACGCCATACTGGACCGCGGTCGCCATCTCCTCGCTGCTCATCTGGAAGCAGCCGTCGCCGGCGAGCGCCACCACCGGCCGGTCGGGGCAGGCGAGCTTCGCCGCGATCGCCGCCGGCAGGCCATAGCCCATCGAGCCGCTGATCGGCCCGAGCTGCGTCCGGAGGCGGTAGTGAGGGAAGTAGCGCTGGCTCCATGTCGCATAGGCACCGACGCCGTTGGTGAGGATGGCATCCTCGGGAAGGCGCGCCCGCAGCCACGCCATCACCTCCGGCAGATTGATCGCGCCGGGGCAGGGGCCGGGCGCCGATTCCGCCAGGTAGGTTGCGCGGAGCGCCCCCCGCCACGCCCCCCGCCCCTGCGTGCCGGCCGGAGCGTGGCCGGCGAGCGCGGCGGCGAAGGCATCGTTGTCGACGCAGAGCCCGAGATCGACCTGGAAGACACGGTTCAGGTCCTCGAAGTTGCCGGTAGCGTGCACGACCCGCTGGCGGGGCACCGGCAGCGAGAAGAGGGTGAAGCCCTCCATGTAGCCGGCCCCGATCGTGTTGACGTCGCTCAGGGCGTCGTTGCAGAGGATGACGAGGTCGCATTCGCGGATATGGGCGAGGAGCGCCGGGTTGGAGCCGATGCCGATCTCGCCGGCATAGCAGGGGTGGCGGTGGTCGATGATGTCACGCCGGCGGAAGGTGGCCACGACCGGCACGTCGTTGGCCGCCGCGAAGCGCTGGATGTCCTCGCGCGCCGCCTCGGTCCAGCCGCCGCCGCCGACGACGAGGAGCGGCCTCTCTGCCGCCTCCAGCAACCCGAAGACCGTCTCGAGATCGGCCGCCCGCGGGGCGCCGGCGGTCGCGCGGACCGAGGGGCGCGCGTCGGCGACCTCGGCCGTCTCCTCGAACACGTCCTCCGGCACGACCAGCACGACCGGCCCCGGTCGCCCGCTCATCGCCGTGCTGAAGGCCCGCTGGACGAACTCGGGGATGCGCGCGGCGCTGTCGACCTGGCCGACCCATTTCGTCATCGGCCCGAAGACGCGGCGGAAGTCGTAGGACATGAAGGCCTCGCGCTCCATCAGCGCGCGCTTCACCTGCCCGACGATCAGGATCATCGGCGAGGAGTCCTGGAAGGCGGTGTGGATGCCGCCAGCGGCGTTGGTGGCCCCGGGGCTGCGGGTGACGAGGGCGATGCCCGGCCGGCCGGTCAGCTTGCCATGGGCCTCGGCCATGAGGGCGACGCCGTTCTCGTAGCGGCAGGTGATCCGCTGCATCCGGGGATGGCGCTGGCCGATGGCGTCGAGCACGGAGAGGAAGCTCTCGCCCGGGACGTGATAGACGAGCCCGGTCCCGTTGAGTGCGAGCGCGTCGGCAAGGATCTCGGCCCCGTGTCTCGGCATCGTCGTCCTCTCCCCCGGCGCCCCGGTGGTGTGTGCCAGCCGGTTGGTGCCGTCAGGCACGCACCACTAGCCCCTGATTTGGTGGACCGATTCACCCGACGCTCGGGAGCCGAGCGTCGGGATCGGACCACTAGCCGATCACGAACGGGTTCGGGATCTCGGCCGCCGTCGAGATCCAGACGGCCTTGGTCTGGAGATACTCGCGGATGCCCTCGACGCCGTTCTCGCGGCCGATGCCGCTCTTCTTGTAGCCGCCGAACGGCGTCGTGTAGCTGATGTCGCGGTAGGTGTTGATCCAGACGCTGCCCGCCTCGAGCTTGTCCGACATGCGCATGGCGACCTTCATGTCCGAGGTCCAGACGCCCGCGGCAAGGCCGAACTCGCTGTCGTTGGCGATCGCCACCGCCTCGTCCTCGTCCTCGAAGCGGAGGGCCGAGAGGATCGGGCCGAACACCTCCTCGCGGGCGATCCGCATGCGGTTCTGCACGCCGGTGAAGATCGTCGGCTCGATGAAGAAGCCCGCGCGGCACTCCGCGCCTTCCGGCCGGCGACCGCCGAGGGCAAGCTCTGCCCCTTCCTCGCGCGCGATGTCGATGAAGCCCAGCACCTTGTCGTATTGCATGCGGTTGGCGATCGGGCCGATCTTGGTCTCGAGGTTGCGCGGGTCGCCGATCCGGGCGGTCCGGGTGAAGGCGATGAGCTTGTCGAGGAAGGCGTCGTGGACCTTGCGGTGGACGAGGAGGCGCGAGCCGGCGATGCAGGTCTGCCCCGTTGCGCCGAAGATCCCGCCGACGACGCCGCGCACGGCATTGTCGAGGTCGGCATCGGCAAAGACGATGTTCGGCGACTTGCCGCCGAGTTCGAGGCTCACCCGCTTCACGTCCCTGGCGGCGAGCGAATAGAGATGCGCCCCGGTGCGGGTCGAGCCGGTGAAACCGACATGACGGGTGAGCGGATGGGTCACGAGCGGCTCGCCGACCTCCGGCCCGAGCCCGGTCACGACGTTGACGACGCCCGGCGGGAAGCCCGCCCGCTCGACGAGTTCCATGAGCTTCAGGGCCGTCGCGGAGGTGTATTCGGCCGGCTTGATGACCATCGTGTTCCCGGCCGCGAGCGCCGGCGCCGCCTTGAGCGTGAGGAGAAGGAGCGGCGCGTTCCACGGCACGATGGCGACGCAGACGCCGAGTGGTTCGGGCCGCGAGAAGCTGAGCGCGGGCTTGTCGCAGGGGTGGACCGTGCCCTCGATCTTGTCGGCGAGCCCGGCATAGTAGAAGAACCAGTTCGGAACGTAGCGGATCTGGTGGCGCATCTCGGCGAGAAGGCGGCCGTTGTCGCGGACCTCGATCTCGGCCAGCGCATCGGCGTTCTCCTCGATGAGCGTTCCGAGGCGATGGAGGAGCCTGGCCCGCTGCGACGGATGGAGCTTCCGCCACGGGCCGGTCCGGAATGCCTCGTGGGCGGCGCGCACGCCCCGGTCGGCATCCTCGGCATTGCCGCGCGGGACCAGCGCCCAGGGCCTGGCCGTGAACGGATCGACGGTCTCGAGGTAGGCACCCGAGGCGGGCTCGACCCACTCGCCGCCGATGTACATCCTCAGGCGCGGCAGCGCGCCCGTCTCGACCGTCTGCAGCATGGCTTGCTCCGCCACTGAAAACATATAGACAATTGAGGGCGAGGCCGGACAGGCTGTCAAGCCGATTTCGTGCCGGAACGGCACGGCTC
>JADLCV010000096.1 GCA_020846995.1 Paracoccaceae bacterium | reverse complement strand
CTCACCTGGTCGGAGTTATAGGTGAGCGCGCAGGGCGACAGGCCGGCGCCGCCGCAGTCGGTGTCGGACGCGAAGCGGCTGAAGACCTTGATGGCGATGAGGTCGGCGGCGGGCGCGACCCCGCGGCGGAAGCGGCGGTTGCCGACGGCGATGCCCGCGACATGGGTGCCGTGGCCGCAGTCCTTGATCGCGACCGGGCAATCCGCCGCGGAACCGGGATCGGTCGAGCTTGCCGCGCCGCCCGGGCAGAGCGAGGTCGAGAGGCCGCGCACCGTCGTCGAATAGCAGGCCTCCGAGACGATCCGGCCACTGAAGGCCTGGTGGTCGAGCTGCACGCCGGTGTCGAGCACCGCCACCCCCTGGCCCAGCCCCTCCGTCCCCCGGGCCCAGAGTGCTGGCGCCCCGATCAGCGGCACGCTCTCGTCGAGCGCGGGGGGCACGGGGACGTCCTCGGCCACCGAGGCGATGCCCGGCGCGGCAAGGATCCGGCGCAGATCGGCGGCATCGACCACCATCGCCATGAAGGGGATGGTCGCGAAGCGCTTCACCCCCTCGGGGGCAGCGGGCAGGCCGACGAGCGCCTCCTGCGCCGCGGCGATCCGGGCCCGCTGGGCGCCGGCCTCGGCGGCGCCCAGCGGGCCCTCGGCGGCAAAGGGCATCGCGAAGCCGACGATCACCGGCAGGACGCCCCGCGCCTCGGCCCGGCCGACCAGCGCCGCCGCCTCGACTTCAGTCGTCCCGCCGCGGCTGTCGGCCATCGTCACGACCGGCGCGGCCGGGGCCGTCCCCGGCATGACGCCCGATGCCGCGATTATCACCGCCCGCGCCACGCCGCGCCAGAGCGCCGGCGCCCGCCGGCCCGCACTCGCCGAACCTGACATCCTTCCCCCCAACCAATCGCGGTCGCATCCCGCGACCCCGACGACGCCCAGCCCGATTGCGACGGGCCCCCGACCCTCGCGCGCGCCCCGGACCGAGGGGGCCTGCCCCTCCCGGGGCAGACGGGGGCCCCACCTCCCCGTCTCCGCCCGCCATCCGGGCCGCCGCCATGATAAAGGTCAAGGGCTCGGCTGTCCATCATCAATCCCGCCGCACGGGAAGGCCCGCCCACTTCCCCGGGGGCGGACCTTCCCGCGGCTTTGTTGCACAGATCGGTTGACGGTCAGGGTTCCCCTTTCCCCTGACAGACTTATCCCGCGACCTGCGGCAACGCGACCCCGGGCCGGGGTCGCCGCAGCGCCCAGGGGGCGGCCTGGGCTCGCGCGCCGCCCGCCCAGGGCGGCCGCGCGGGGGGGCTCAGTGGTCGCGCAGGATCTGGCTCAGGAACAGCTTCGTGCGCTCGGACTGCGGGTGCGAGAAGAACGGCCCGGGCTCGTTCTGCTCGACGATCTGGCCCTGGTCCATGAAGATGACGCGGTTTGCGACCTGGCGCGCGAAACCCATCTCGTGGGTGACGACGAGCATCGTCATCCCCTCCTCGGCGAGCGCGATCATGGTGTCGAGGACCTCCTTGATCATCTCGGGATCGAGGGCCGAGGTCGGCTCGTCGAAGAGCATGATCTTCGGCTTCATGCAGAGCGAGCGCGCGATCGCCACCCGCTGCTGCTGGCCGCCCGAGAGCTGGCCGGGATACTTCTGCGCCTGCTCGGGGATCTTGACCTTGGCGAGGAAGTGCATGGCCGTCTCCTCGGCCTCCCGCCGGGGGACCTTGCGGACCCAGATCGGGGCGAGGGTGCAGTTCTCGAGGATGGTCAGGTGCGGGAAGAGGTTGAAGTGCTGGAAGACCATCCCGACGTCGGAGCGGACGCGGTCGATGTTCTTGAGGTCGCTCGTCAGTTCGGTGCCGTCGACGGTGATGCGGCCGGACTGGTGCTCCTCGAGCCGGTTGATGCAGCGGATGAGCGTCGACTTGCCCGATCCCGACGGCCCGCAGACGACGATCCGCTCGCCGCGGAAGACGGTCATGTTGATGTCGCGCAGGACGTGGAAGCTGCCGTACCACTTGTTCATGGCGGCGATGCGGATCGCCTCCTCGCTGCCGACCGTCATCCGCGAGCGGTCGATCGCGCGGTCCACGGTGGTGTCGCCCAGGGGCTCGGCCATGGTCGGGTTCCCTCTCAGCGGTGGTCGGTCTTGAGGCGCCGCTCGAGATGCATCGAGTAGCGCGACATGAGGAAGCAGAAGACGAAGAACATGGCCCCGATGAACAGGAACAACTCCCAGTAGATGCCGTTCCAGTCGGTGTTGGCGCGGATCGCGGTCGAGAGCCCGATGGGATCGAGAAGGCCGATGAAGACGACCAGCGTCGTGTCCTTGAAGAGGCCGATGAAGGTGTTGACGATACCCGGGATCGCAACCTTGAGGGCCTGCGGCAGGACGATCAGGCGCATCGCCTTCCAGTAGTCGAGCCCGAGCGAATCGGCCGCCTCGTACTGGCCCCGCGGGATCGCCGCGAGGCCGCCGCGGATGACCTCGGCCATGTAGGCGGCGGCGAACAGCGTCACCATGATGACGACCCGCAGGATGATGTCGAAGTCCGTCCCCGGCGGCAGGAAGTAGTTGAGAAGCAGCGAGGCGGTGAAGAGGAGCGTGATGAGCGGCACGCCGCGGATGAACTCGATGAAGCCGACGCAGATTGTCTTGACGAGGAAGAGGTCCGACTTGCGCCCGAGCGCGAGCAGGATGCCGAGCGGCAGCGAGACGGCGATGCCGGTGATGCCGATGATGATCGAGAGCATGAAGCCGCCGAACTTCGCCGAGCCGACCGGCGCGAGGCCCCAGGGAAGGGCCGCGGCGAGAAGGCCCGCGACCGGCCCGGCGGCGAGGAGCCACCACAGGACCGGGGCGACAAGGCCCGCCGCGGGGGCGAGGAGGGGCAGGGCCGGGCGCAGGGCGAGAAAGGCCGCAACCCCGACCGGAACCCCCGCGAGGGCGACCAGCGGCCCCCAGATCGTGCCCCCCCAGAGGAGGAGGTAGGCGAGGCCGGGATAGACGGCCGTGAACCACAGGAGCCGCCGCGGCACCGCCGGGAAGAGGGCCGGCGCCAGCGCCACGAAGAGGAGGAGGAAGGCGAGCGTCGGCCGCCAGTAGAGGGTGTCGGGATAGAAGCCGAAGAGGAGCTGGAGCCAGCGGTCGTGGATGACCGCGAAGCAGGCCCCCTCGGCCCCGGCCAGGATCTCGCGGCACTCCGCGAGGCTGCCGGCGTTCCAGACCGCGTTCGCGAACCACGGCCCGATGCCCGCGGCGAGCCAGACGACGGCCGCCCCGGCGAGCAGCGTGAGGGCGCCGTTCAGCCACGAAGAGAAGAGGTTGTCGCGCAGCCAGCGGATCCAGCCGATCTCGCCGAGGGGCGGGGCCTGCGGCGCGAGCATCTCGGTGCGGACGAAGCGGGACTCCTCCATCTCAGCGCTCCTTCAGCCGGACGCTGCGGTTGTAGAGGTTCATGGCCGCCGAGATGATCAGGCTGAGGACGAGGTAGATGAGCATCATCAGCATCATCGCCTCGAGTTCGCGGCCGGTCTGGTTGAGGGTGATGCCGCCGAGGGTCGAGCGCAGGTCCATGTAGCCGACGGCGAGCGCGAGCGAGGTGTTCTTGGTGATGTTGAGATACTGCGAGATCAGGGGCGGGATGATGACGCGCAGGGCCTGGGGCAGGATGACGAGGCGCGTCGTCGGCCCCGGCCGCAGCCCGAGCGCCCGCGCCGCCTCGGTCTGCCCGCGCGAGACGGCGAGGATGCCCGCCCGCACGATCTCGGCGATGAAGGCGCCGGTGTAGACCGAGAGCGCCAGCCACATCGCGATCAGCGAGTTGCGCATGTAGATGCCGCCCTGGAAGTTGAAGCCCTTGAGCTCGGGCCAGCCGGGATGGAAGCCGAGAGCCCAGAGCAGCGCGAGGAGCGGCAGGAGGAGGACGGCGAGGCTTTTCCACCACGTCGCGGGCCGGGTGCCGGTCGCGTTCTGGACCGCCTCGGCGTGACGGGTGATGATGAGGTGGGCGTAGATGCCGGCGGCGCCCACGATCAGGACCGCGACGAGGTCGAGGCTGACGAGGAAGACGCCGATGTCGAGGTCGCCGAGGCCGCGGGTGAAGAGCGGCTCGGGGATGTAGACGCCGCGGTTGGTGATGGCGACCGAATCCCAGAGAATCATCGAGGCGGTGGCGTCCTCGCCCCGGAAGGCGCTGGGCGCCGGCATGGCCTCGGTCATGATCGCCATCATGACGATGATCCACAGGAGCACCGGAATGTTGCGGAAGGTCTCGATGTAGACCGTCATCAGGCGGGCGACGATCCAGTTCCGCGACAGCCGCCCGATCCCGGCGAGCACACCGACGACGGTCGCGAGCGCGCAGGCGATCGCGGCCAGGAAGAGCGTGTTGAGAAGCCCCACGAGGAGGGCCTGCCCGTGGGTCGAGTCGGAACTGTAGGCGACGAAGCGCTGGTTGATGTCGTAGCCGGCGCGGGTGCCGAGGAAGCCGTAGTTGAAGTCCTTCCCCAGGGCCCGCAGGTTCTCGACCGTGTTGTCGACGAGCCAGGCGGCGCCGGCCATGGCGAGGAAGAGGAACCCGACCTGGATGGTGAGCGAGCGATACCGCGTGTCGTAGATGAGCATGCCGAGGCGGAAGCCGCCCCGGGTCGAATCCGAGAAGATCGCCATCACTGACACCCCTGTTGCCCGCCGCGCGGTTCTGTCGTCGTCACGCCCGGGGTGGCGCCCCGGGTCGCGCCGCGGCGGTCTTCACATCAGGCCGCGTCCCCGGGCGCACGCCGCCCGGGGACCGGCACCCGGCTCAGCGGAACGGCGGCGAATACTGGAGCCCGCCCTGCGTCCACTGGGCGTTGAGCCCGCGGGCGAGCCCGATCGGGGTCGCCTCGCCGATCGTCGAGTTGAAGACCTCGCCGTAGTTGCCGACCATGGTGATGATGTTCCGGGCCCAGGCGGGGTCGAGCCGCAGCATCGCCCCGAGGTTGCCCTCGGTGCCGAGCAGGCGGTTGATCTCGGGGTTGGTCGTGCCCTTGGCGAGTTCGTCGACGTTGGCCGAGGTGATGCCGTATTCCTCGGCGGCGATCATCGCGTTCAGCGACCAGCGGACGATGTCGGCCCATTCGTCGTCGCCCTGCCGCACCAGGGGCCCGAGCGGCTCCTTGGAGATGATCTCGGGCAGGATGATGTGGTTCTCGGGGTCGGCGAAGGTCGCCCGGCTGGCGGCCAGCCCCGAGGCGTCGGTCGTGTAGGCATCGCAGGCCCCGGCGAGATACTGCTGGAGGGCCTCGGCGTTGGTCTCGATCGGCACCGGCTCGTAGGTCATGTTGTTGACGCGGAAGAAGTCGGCGAGGTTGAGCTCGGTCGTGGTGCCGGTCTGGATGCAGACCGTCGCCCCGTCGAGTTCGCGCGCCGAGGCGACGCCGAGGTCCTTCTTCACGATGAAGCCCTGGCCGTCGTAGTAGTTGACGCCGACGAAGGTGAACTTGAGGTCGGCATCGCGCGAGAGCGTCCAGGTGGTGTTGCGGGCGAGCACGTCGACCTCGCCCGAGGCGAGCGCGGTGAAGCGCGTCTGCCCGGTCGTCGAGACGAACTGGACCTTGGAGGGATCGGCGAAGATCGCCGCCCCGAGGGCCCGGCAGACCGAGACGTCAAAGCCCTGCCAGACGCCGTTGGCGTCGGGGGCGGAGAAGCCGGCGAGGCCAGTCGAGACGCCGCATTTGATCTGGCCCGCCGCCCGCACGTCGTCGAGCGTGGCGGCCGAGGCCGCGCCGCCGCCGAGGCCGACGACGGCGAGCGTGCCGAGAAGGATGGACTTCCGCATGGTGACCTCTTCCTGTTGGCCTGCCCCGACCCCGGGGGGGCTTGTTGTCGGGCCCGGCGGGGGCAGGGAGGCGGGCGCTCGCCCGCGACCCCCGCGGCCCCCGGGGGGCGCATTCCCGACAATGGGCGAAAAACGAGGGTCGTCAAGCCTGCGATGGGCGTCAGCCGGCCGTCGGGCGCCCTCCCCGGCGCCCGCCCGGGTCAGGTCCGGGAAAGGGCGAGGAAGCGGGCGGCATCGAGGAAGGCCGCCCGCCTCGCGGCCGCGGCGGCCTCCGCAAGGGCGTCGCGGCCCCAGCGCGCGGCCTGCCACTCCTCGTCCGGGCGCGAGCGCGCCCAGAGGACCGCGGCCGGCTCCCAGCTCGCCTCGGCGGCCAGCCCGAGGACGAGCGAGCCCGTCAGCGCCACCATCTCGGAGAGGGCGGCGAGCGCGAAGGGCGAAAGCCCGGCCACCCGCGCGGCGAGCGCGGCGAGGCTCGAATCGTCCTGGGCGACGGGGGCGACGCCGGTGGTCGTGACGAGGGGGGCGCCGAGCGTCGCCGCCGCCCAGGCGAGCGGCGGATCCCAGGCCGCGCGCTGGCGGGCGACAAGGCCCGCAGGCTCCGCCGCGCGGTAGCAGAGAAGGTCGGCCCGACCCCAGCCCGCGATCTCGGCCGCGACCTCGCCCCGGGCCGGGGCGACGCGGTCGATCGTGGTGTTGGCGGCCCGCGTCATCGGCATGCCGAGGGGCTCGACGACCTCGCCGACCGCCGCCCACTCGGCCGCAACGGCGCCCGCAAGGGCCGCCGTCGGCAGGGCGAGGGGCGCCCCCGCCGGGGTCGCGAGGGGCTTGCCGTCGAGCGCCACGCCCCAGCCGCCGGCGACCGCCACCACCCCGGAGGCCGACCAGAACCGCCGCCGCGCCCAGCCCGCGCTCATCCTTCGCCCGCCAGCCGGTCGAGCGCCGGCAGGAGGTCCGCGAAGCCCCGGGCGCGAGTCCCCGCCCCGGCGGCGGCGAGGTCGCCCGCGGGGTGGTAGCCCCAGGTCACGCCCACCGTGTGCACGCCCGCGGCCCGCCCCATGGCGATGTCGAAGGCGGTGTCGCCCACCATGACGGCCCGGCCGGGCGCCGCCCCGGTGGCGGCGAGCGCGGCGAGAAGCATCGCGGGATCGGGCTTCGAGGGGTGGTCGTCGGCGCACTGGAGGGTCGCGAAATGGCCGCCAAGCCCGTACTGCCCGAGGACATGGTCGAGGCCGCGGCGCGACTTGCCGGTGGCGATGGCAAGCGTCACCCCCGGCCGCGCCGCCAGTGCGTCGAGGGCCGCCCGCGCCCCGGGATAGAGGGGAGCGGGGTGCCGCCCCCGCCCGGCGGCGAACGCCTCGAGGTAGGCCGCGACCAGCGCCGCCTGCCCGCCGGCGTCAAGGTCGGGGGCGAGGCGGGCGAGCGCGAGCGGGAGCGAGAGGCCGACGACGCCGAGCGCCTCTGCGCGCGCCGGCGCCGGCCGGCCGAGGGCGGCGAAGGCCGCCGCCGTCGCCGCGAGGATCGGCGCCGCGCTGTCGAGGAGCGTGCCGTCGACGTCGAAGACGACGCAGAGCCGCGCCCTCATCGCCCCTCCGGGAAGGGGTCGGCGGGGACGTCGTCCTCGCGCCAGCCGAAGGTCGCCCAGCTTGCCGCCATGTGCGGCGGCAGGGGCGCCGTGAAGGCGAGGGGGGCGCCGGTGACGGGATGGGCCAGCCACAGGTGGCGGGCGTGCAGGTGCAGCCTGCGGCCGAACTCGGGCCCGAGCGAGGCGCCCCAGCCGTCGCCCGGGTTCTCCTGCCCGCGGCCGCCATACTTGCCGTCACCGACGACGGGGTGGCCGATCTCGGCCATGTGGGCGCGAAGCTGGTGGGTGCGCCCGGTGACCGGGACCAGCGCCATCCAGGCCGCCCGCCGGCCGAGGGTGGCGAGGGTGGCGAAGTCGGTCGTGGCCGGGCGGGCGCCGGGGGTCGCCCCGATGCGGTCGGGGGCGACGCAGCGCATGCGCTCGCCCTCGCCCGCGGGGCCGTGGCCGGGGGCCTTGACGAGCCCGTAGCGAATTGTCCCCATGGCCGGAGAGGGTGCGCCCGCGACCAGCGCCCAGTAGAGCTTGCGGGTCGCGCGCGAGCGGAAGGCCGCGGCCAGCCGGCGGGCCGCGCGCGGGGTGCGGGCCAGCACCATGAGCCCCGAGGTGTCGCGGTCGAGCCGGTGGACGAGCACCGGCCGTTCCTTGTAGCCGAAGGTCAGGGCCGCCGTCAGGGCATCGAGATGGCGCCCGCCGAGCCCGCTGCCGCCCTGGCTCGCGAGCCCGTGGGGCTTGTTGAGGACGAGGATGTCGGCGTCGCGGTAAAGCACCGCGGCCGCGATCATCGCCGCGTCTTCGGCCTCCGGGGTCGCGGCGGGGGAGAAGGCCGGGCCAGGGGCGGCGGGCGGCGGCGGCGTCGCCGGCAGGGGCGGCAGGCGCACCTCCTGGCCGGCGGCGATGCGGGCCCCGGCCTCGGTGCGGGCGCCGTCGAGGCGGAGCTGGCCGGTGCGGATCAGCTTCTCGATCCGTCCCTGCGTCAGCCCGGGGACGGTCCGGCGCAGCCAGCGGTCAAGCCGCTGGTCGCCCTCCCCGGGGCCGACGACGAGGTGGCGGACCCCGCTCATCCGAGAACCGCCCGGGCCGCGGCCATGCCCGCCCCGACGGCCGCGAGGGCGAGGCCGACCGAGCCCGCGACATAGAGCGCCGCCGCCCCCGCCATCCCCCGCTGCCAGAGGAGGACGGCCTCGAGGGCGAAGGCCGAGAAGGTCGTGTAGCCGCCGAGGAGGCCGGCCATGAGCAGGGGCGAGAGCCCCGTCAGCCCGCGCCCGGCCAGCCAGAGAAGGAGGAAGCCGGCGAGAAACGAGCCCGCGAGGTTCGCGGCCAGCGTGCCCCAGGGCCAGCCCGAGCCGGCGATGCGGAGCGCCCCCCACTGGGTCAGATACCGCGCCGCGGCACCGAGGGCGCCGCCGAGCGCCACCTCTGCGAGCGTCCGGATCATGGCCGCCCCTCTGCGCCGGCCCCCGCGGCTTGTCAACGCCCCGGGGGGGCCCGGGCTCCTGCCCTCGCCGCCGCACCCCCGGCGTCCCGGACCGCTGCCCCGGGGCGCGGGGCGCGCGCCCGCCGCCCTCGGGGACGGGAGCGCGCGCCCCTAGGCCGAGGCCGCCAGCCGCGCCAGCGCCGCCCGCAGGCGCGCCGCCTCGACCTCGCCCTGGGCGAGCTTGTCGCGCGTTTCCTCGACCACCTCCTCGGGGGCCGAGGAAACGAACTTCGGGTTGCCAAGCCGCCCGCGGAGCCCGGCCATATCGCGCTCGAGCCGCGCCACCGTGGCCGCGAGCCGCGCCTTCTCGGCGGCGATGTCGACGACGCCGGCGAGCGGCAGGGCGAAGAGCCCGCCCTCGACGGCGATCGTCACCGCCCCCTGCGGCGGCGCCGCCGCCGGACGGATGGCGTCGAGACGCGCCAGCCGCTGCACGAGCGCCCCGTTGCGGGCGAGCGCCGCCTCGCCGGCGCCGTCGAGCTCGACCTTGAGGAGCGGGAGCGCCTGCCCCGGCGGCACCCGCATCTGGGCCCGGATCGAACGCACCTCCTCGACAAGCTGGATGACCCAGCCCATCTCGCGGTCGGCGCCGGCATCGGCGATCTCGCCCGGCGGGGTCGCGGGCCAGTCGGCATGGGCGAGAAGCTTCGCCCGCGCCCCCGTCAGCGCCCAGATCTCCTCGGTCACGAAGGGCATGAAGGGATGGAGGAGGATGAGGCAGCGGTCGAGGACATGGGCCATGACGGCCCGCGTCTCGGGCGCCGTCGCGGGATCGGCGAGGAGCGGCTTCGCGAACTCGAGATACCAGTCGCAGACGGTGCCCCAGACGAAGGCATAGAGGCCGTTGGCGGCATCGTTGAAGCGGAAGGCGGCGAGCGCGGCATCGGTCGCGGCGCCGGCGCGGGCGGTCTCGCCGAGGATCCAGCGGTTGGCGGCGGCGGTCGCGGCGGGGGCTGCGGCGGCGGTCGCGTGCCCCTCCCAGACCCCGTTCATCTCGGCGAAGCGGTGGGCATTCCAGAGCTTGGTGGCGAAGTTGCGGTAGCCCGCGATGCGGTCGCGCGAGAGCTTGAGGTCGCGGCCCATGGCCGCCATCGAGGCGAGCGTGAAGCGCACCGCATCGGCCCCGTATTCGTCGATGAGATCGAGGGGATCGAGCACGTTGCCGAGCGACTTCGACATCTTCTTGCCCTTCTCGTCGCGCACGAGGGCGTGGACGTAGACGGTGCGGAAGGGGATGTCGCCGACCACGGCAAGCTGCATCATCATCATCCGCGCGACCCAGAAGAAGATGATGTCGAAGCCGGTGACGAGGACGTCGGTCGGGAAGTAGCGGCGAAGCTCGGGGGTGTCGTCGGGCCAGCCGAGGGTGCCGATCGGCCACAGGCCCGAGGAGAACCAGGTGTCGAGCACGTCGGGGTCGCGGTGGATGCGGACCGCCCCTTCCGCTTCCCCCGCGCCGCCCTCGCCCTCGCCCGCGGCCCGCACCGGCAGCCCGTAGTCGCGCTCGGCAAGGGCGACGGCCTCGGCCTCGGTCGCGGCGCAGAACTGGCGCCAGCGGCCCGGCGTCCACTCCTCGGCGATGGTCGGGCGCCCGCGGGCGTCGGTTCCGGCCGTGGCCGCGGTCGGCCCGTACCAGACCGGGATGCGGTGGCCCCACCACAGCTGGCGGCTGACGCACCAGGGCTCGATGTTCTCGAGCCAGTTGAAATAGACCTTCTCGTGGCTCTCGGGGAGGATGCGGGTGCGGCCCTCGCGCACGGCCGCGATCGCCGGAGCGACGATGCGCGCCGTGTCGACGAACCACTGGTCGGTCAGGTAGGGCTCGATTGCGACCTTGGAGCGGTCGCCGTGGGGAACCATGTGGCGGTCGGCGTCGATGCCGTCGAGCCAGCCGGCGTCGCGGGCGTCGGTGACGATGGCGTCGCGGGCCTCGTAGCGGTCCATGCCGTCGAACATCTGGATGCAGCGGGCGATCCCCTCGGGCGTGCCCGAACCCTCGAAGTCGGGGTTGCCGGCGAGCCACAGGCGCGCCGCGCGGGTCATGACGTTGATGGCCGGCAGGCCGTGGCGCTGCCCCACCGCCCAGTCGTTGAAGTCGTGGGCGGGCGTGATCTTGACCGCGCCCGTGCCCTTCTCGGGGTCGGCGTGGGCATCGCCGACGACCGGGACGCGGCGGCCGCTGAGCGGCAGGACGACATGGCCGCCGATCAGGTGGCGATAGCGGATGTCGTCGGGGTGGACGGCGACGGCGGTGTCGCCGAGCATGGTCTCGGGCCGGGTCGTGGCCACCACGAGATGGTCGCGGCGCTCCCACTCGCTGGCCCGGCCCTCGGCGTCGAAGGCGACCGGGCAGTCCCATGTCGCCCCGTCGGCGAGCGGGTAACGCAGGCGCCAGAGCTGCCCGTCGACCTCGACCTGCTCGACCTCGAGATCGGAGATCGCGGTCTCGAAATGGGGGTCCCAGTTCACCAGCCGCTTGCCGCGGTGGATGGCGCCCTGGCGGTAGAGGGCGACGAAGGCGCGGATGACGGCATCGTGGAAGTTGCCCTCCTCGCCCGCCGGCGCCCCGGGGGCGCCCGACATGGTGAAGGCCTCGCGGGCCCAGTCGCAGGAGGCACCGAGGCGGGTGAGCTGGTCCTTGATGTTGCCGCGCGAGCGCAGCTTCTGCTGCCAGACGCGGGCGACGAAGGCATCGCGGGAGAAGTCGGTGCGCCGCCGGCCCTCGCGCGCGAGCTCGCGCTCGACCACCATCTGGGTGGCGATGCCGGCATGGTCGGTGCCGGGCTGCCAGAGCGTGTCGTGCCCCTGCATCCGGTGCCAGCGGACGAGGATGTCCTGGAGGGTGTTGTTGAAGGCATGTCCCATGTGGAGGCTGCCGGTGACATTCGGCGGCGGGATCATGATCGCGAAGGGCGGCGCCCCCGGGCGGGCGTTGGCACCGGCGGCGAAGGCGCCCGCGGCCTCCCAGCGGCGGGCGACGCGGGCCTCGGCCTCGGACGGCAGATAGGTCTTCTCCATCGGCATCGGCGGGCCCTTCCTCTCGTGCTCGGGGCTGAATAGCGGGCGGCGGCGGGCGGGGAAAGGGCCCCGCGGCGCGCCCGCGACATCGCGCGCCGCCGGTTGACGGGAACCGGCCGCGGGCCTAGGACCCCGGCGCCCCAGCCA
The DNA here is from genome assembly GCA_020846995.1 of Paracoccaceae bacterium. Taxonomy (GTDB): domain Bacteria; phylum Pseudomonadota; class Alphaproteobacteria; order Rhodobacterales; family Rhodobacteraceae; genus JAHDXW01. The sequence goes on along the minus strand of JADLCV010000096.1, from coordinate 8,775 downwards.
GCCCGGATGCGTCCCGATGCCCCTTGCCCACGGCCGCCGCTACCTTGCCATCCCCGGCCCCACGGTCGTGCCCGACCGCGTGCTGGCCGCCATGCACCGCCCCGCCCCCGACATCTACGCCGGGCCCCTGCACACACTGGCCGAGGGCCTCGTGCCCGACCTCCGCCTGCTCGCCGGCACCCTCGCCCACGTCGCGATCTACATCGGCAACGGCCATTCCGGCTGGGAGGCGGCGATCGCCAACGTGTTCTCGCCGGGCGACCGGGCGGTGGTGGTCGTCAGCGGCCATTTCGGGCTCGGCTGGGCCGCCGCGCTCCGCGCCCAGGGGGTCCTCGTCGAGACCCTCGACGGCGGCCGCCGCGCCGCCCCCGACCCCGCCCGCCTCGAGACCCTCCTGCGCGCCGACCGCGAGGGGCGCATCCGCGCCGTCCTCACGACCCATGTCGATACCGCGACCTCGGTCCTGACCGACATCGCCGGGCTGCGGGCGGCGATCGACGCCGCCGGGCATCCCGCGCTCCTCATGGTCGACGCCATCGCCTCGCTCGGCTGCGACGAGTTCCGCATGGACGCCTGGGGCGTCGATGTCACCGTCGCGGCGAGCCAGAAGGGGCTGATGATGCCGCCCGGCCTCGCCTTCCTGTGGTTCTCCGACAGGGCCCGGGCGGCGGGGCGCGAGGCCCGCCTGAGAAGCCCCTACTGGGCGTGGGAGCCGCGCGCCTTCCCCGAGACCTTCCACCACCGCTGGTCGGGCACCGCCCCCACCCATCACCTCTTCGCCCTCCGCGAGGCGCTGACGATGCTCGTCGCCGAGGAGGGCATCGCCGCCGCCTGGGCGCGGCATGCCGCCCTCGCCGGGGCGGTGTGGGCGGCGGCCGAAGTCTGGGCCGCGGGCGGGGCGCTCGCGCTCAACGTCCCCGACCGGCGGGAGCGGGCGCACGGGGTGACGGCGCTCTCGCTGCCCGCGCCCCTCGGCGCGCGGCTTCGCGACTGGACCGACCGCGTCGCCGGAGTGACGCTCGGCATCGGCATCGGCCATCCCGCCGACGCGGCGCCGGGCCATTTCCGCCTCGCCCACATGGGGCACGTCAATGCCCACATGGTCATGGGCGTGCTCGGCGTCGTCGAGGCGGGGCTCGCTGCCCTCGCCGTTCCCCGCGGCCGGGGTGCGCTCGAGGCCGCGGCGGCATGCCTCGCCGCGGCGGCGGCCGACTGAGGCGGGCGGGGGCCGGCGGGGGGGCAGTCCCCGCCGCGCTCGCGCCGGGCCCCGCCGCCCTCAGCCGCGGGCGGCCGCGAGCGCCGCCGGCAGGGCGGCGGCGAAGGCGTCGATGTCGGCCGGGGTGCCGACGGTGACGCGGATGCAGCGATCGTGGGGGGCCACGACGGGCATCCGCACGAAGATCCCGCGCTCGACCAACTGCGCTAGGACCCGGCGGGCAAGGACGCCGTCGGCGCCGCAGTCAATGGCGACGAAGTTCGTGGCCGACGGCAGGGCGGAAAGCCCCGATGCGGCGGCGATGGCGGCCAGCCGCGCCCGCCCCGCGGCCACCTCTGCCTGCACCCGGCCGAGGTGGGCCGCGTCGCCGAGGGCCGCGAGCGCCCCGGCCTGGGCGATGCGGCCGACGCCGAAATGGTTGCGGACCTTGTCGAAGGCGGCGGCGAGGGGCGGCGCGGCGAGACCGTAGCCGACCCGCAGCCCGGCCATGCCATAGGCCTTGGAGAAGGTGCGGAGCCGGATCAGCCGGGGATCGTCGGCCGCGACCGCGGCCGCGGTGCCCGGGGGGGCGAGTTCGACATAGGCCTCGTCGAGGGCGAGGACGGCGCCGTCGGGGAGGGCGTCGAGGGCGGCGACGATCTCCCCGCCCGACCACCACGACCCCATCGGGTTGTCGGGGTTGGCGAGGTAGACGAGCCTCGCGCCGGTCGCCGCCGCGCGGGCGAAGAGGGCGCCCGGATCCTCGCGGTCACCGGCGTAGGGAACGCGGTGGAGGACGCCGCCGAAACCCGCGACGTGGAAGTTGAAGGTCGGGTAGGCGCCGGCCGAGGTGACGACGCTGTCGCCCGGCGCGACGAGAAGCCGCACGAGAAGGCCGAGCAGCCCGTCGATGCCCTCGCCGACGACGACATGGTCCGGGCCCAGCCCGTGTTGGGCGGCGATCGCGGCCTTGAGGTCATGGAGTTCGGGGTCGCCATACATCCAGACCTCGGCCGCCGCCCGCGCCATCGCCGCGACGGCGGCGGGCGAGGGGCCGAAGACGCTTTCGTTGGCGCCGATGCGGGCAAAGAAGGGCCGGCCGCGCGCCCGCTCCTGGGCCTCGGGCCCGACGAAGGGCACGGTCGCGGGAAGGGCGGCGGCAAGGTCGGTGAAGCGCGGGCCGGGCATGGACGGCACTGAAAGCGCGTTCGGCCCGCCCGCGCAAGTCCCTCCGCACCCCCGCCGCCCCGCGGCGCCCACTCAGCCCTCGCCCCGCGCCGCCCGCAGCCAGCCCCAGACCCGCTCGGGGGTGAAGGGCATGTCGGCCCGCCGCACCCCCTCGGGCCAGAGGGCGTCGAGCACGGCATTGCCCACCGCGGCCAGCGCCCCGACCGTCCCCGCCTCGCCGCAGCCCTTCATGCCGAGGGGATTGGAGGTCGAGGGCACGGGCTCGGCGAAGAGCCGCAGGAAGGGCAGGTCGGCCGCCCGCGGCAGGCCGTAGTCCATGAAGGTCGCGGTCAGAAGCTGGCCCGCGGCGTCGTGGACGACGCGCTCGCTCAGGGCCTGGCCGAGGCCCTGGACGACCCCGCCCTGGACCTGACCCTCGACCAGCAGGGGATGGAGGACGTTGCCGAAATCGTCCACCACGGTGTAGCGCAGGAGGGTGATGCCGCCGGTCTCGGGATCGACCTCGACCTCGGCGGCATGGGCGCCGTTGGGGTAGGACCGGCCGGGAAGCCTCGTCGTCGCCGCGTGCGCGAGAAGCCCGCTCCGGCCGCGGGCGCGGGCGAGCCCCGCGGCCTCGAGCATGGTCAGGGCCCGGTTCGTGCCCTGGGCGCGGAAGGCGCCGTCCGCGAACCGGACCGCATCCGCCGTGACCCCGAACTCGGCGGCGAGGAAGGGGGCCATGGCGGCGACGACCGTGTCGACGACGGCCAGGATCGCCGCCCCCTGGACAGTGACCGAGCGCGACCCGCCCGTGCCCCCGCCCGTGGCGACAAGGTCGCTGTCGCCCTGGACGATGCGGATCCGCCCGACCGGGATGCCGGTGCGGTCGGAGAGGAACTGGGCATAGACGGTCTCGTGCCCCTGGCCGTTCGACTGCGTGCCGACAAAGAGGCTCACGGTGCCGTCGTCGCCGAAGGCGACCTTCGCCCCCTCGGTCGGATCGCCGAGGATCGCCTCGATGTAGCTCGCGACCCCGAGGCCGAGAAGCCGGCCCCGGCCGCGGGCGGCGGCGCGGCGGGCGGGAAGGCCCGCGGCGTCGGCCTCGGCGTGGAGCCGGTCGAGCACGCGGTGGAAATCGCCCGTGTCGTAGATCTCGCCGACCGGGCTGCGCCAGGGGAAGGTGGTGACGAAGTTGCGCCGCCGCAGTTCCCAGGGGTCGATGCCAAGCTGGCGGGCGGCGGTGTCGAGCGTCCGCTCGAGCGTGTAGTTGGCCTCGGGCCGGCCGGCCCCCCGGTAGGCATCGGTCGGGGTGGTGTTGGTGTGGATGCCCGTCGCCTCGAGCCTCAGCGCCGGGATGTCGTAGACCCCGGTCGCCACCTTCGAGGCGATCTCGGTCTGGATCATCTGCCCGAACTGCGAGGCATAGGCGCCGAGGTTCGAGCGGATGCGGACGCGGTAGCCGGTGATGCGGAAGCCCGCGTCGAACCCGATCTCGGCCTCCGAGACGAGATCGCGACCGGCGTTGTCGGAGAGCATCGATTCGGCGCGCTCGGCCGACCAGCGCACGGCCCGCCCGAGATGGCGGGCGGCGGCGGCGATGACGACGTATTCGGGATAGGTCGTGGCTTTCATGCCGAAGCCGCCGCCGACGTCGGGGGTGGTGACGCGCACCGCTGCCTCGGCCAGGCCGAGGGCGTCCGCCAGCGCCGCCTTCTGGCCCCAGACCCCCTGCCCGTTGAAGCAGAAATGCAGCCGCCGCCCGTCCCATTCGGCGAAGGCCGCGCGCGGTTCCATGGCGTTGACGATGATGCGGTTGTCCTCGACGACAAGGCGGACGCGTTGGGCGGCGGCGGCCAGCGCGGCCGCGACCGTTGCCTCCTCGCCCAGCGCCCAGTCGTAGCCGACGTTGCCGGCGAGGCTCTCGTGCAGGTCCGCCCCCCCGGGGGCGAGGTCGAGCTTGACCGGCAGTTCGGCGTAGTCGACCGCGACCCGTTCGGCCGCGTCCCGCGCCGCATCGAGGCTTTCGGCTACGATCGCCGCCACCGCCTCGCCGACGAAGCGCACCCGGTCCGCGGCGAGCGCCGGCCGGAAGGGGGCGCGGGCCTCGCTGCCGTCGCGGTTCCGGACCGTCACGGCCCGCATCCCGGGCTTGACCTTCCACGCCGCGAGTTCGGCCGCCGTCACCACGAGACGGACCCCGGGCATCGCCCGCGCCAGGGCGGCATCGAGCCGGACGATGCGGGCGTGGGCGACCGGGGCGCGCAGGACGTGGAGGTGGAGCGCGCCCGCCGGCGCGATGTCGTCGACGTAGCGGCCGCGGCCGGCGAGAAAGCGCAGATCCTCGAGCCGCCGGATCGACTGGCTCCTGCCGAAGGCGCCCATTCCCGCTCTCCCCGCGCAGCCCGCGGCCAGAAGCATAACCCCGGCGGCGGGACTGTCCAGCCGCCGGGGGTGCCGCGGCCTCAGGCCGCGAGCGCGAGCGCGGTCGCCACGGCGAGTTCGCCGAAGCCGTTGAAGCGCGTGCAGGTCGCCGTCGAATAGGCGCCGAGGCCGTGGAAGAGGACGTAGTCCTCCTCGGCAAGGTCGGCGGGCAGCGCGAGCGTGCCGGGCAGCCGGTCCATGCTGTCGCAGGTCGGCCCGAAGACGATGCGCTCGACCGCCGGCCCGCGCCGCCGCCGCCCCTCGGGCGAAAGGACGGTGACCCGGTCGATGGTCCCGATCAGGGCCAGCTCGGCCAGGGCGCCGTAGATGCCGTCGTTGAGGAACACATGCTCGCCGTCGCGCAGCGCCCGCACGCGAGCCGCGAGCGCCATGCTCTCGGCCACGAGCGCCCGCCCGGGCTCGCAGAGAAGGGCCGGGCGCGCGTCCGCGCCGAAGGCGCGCGTCGTCGCCCGGTCGATCGCGGCGAAGATCGGCGCCAGCGCCGGCGGCTCGCCCGCCCGCCGGTGCGAGGGAAAGCCGCCGCCGACGTTGAGGCGGGCGATGCGCACGCCGGCCGCGGCGGCGATGCCGGCGGCGGCGGATATGTAGGCCTCCCAGGCCGCCGGGTCGGTGCACTGGGTGCCGGGGTGGAAGGTCAGCGAGGCGACCAGGCCCGCCGCCGCCACGCGCTCAAGAAGCGTCGTCGCCAGCTCGACCGTGGCCCCGAACTTGGCCCCGAAGTTGTAGGCGGCCCCGTTCACCGGCAGCTTGAAGCGGACCGCGATCTCGGTTCCCGCGGGGACGAGGGCGAGGAGCTTCGCGAGCTCGCTCGCCGCATCGACCGAGAATGAGCGCACGCCCAGTTCGACCGCCTGGGCGATCTCGGCCCGGGTGCGCACCGGGTTGTTGTAGTGCAGGCTGGCGTCGGGGGCGAGCCGGCGGACGAGCCGGATCTCGGCCAGCGAGGCCACGTCGAAGCCCCTGACCCCGGCCGCGGCGAGGTTCTCGACCACCGCCTCGTCGGGGTTGGACTTGACAGCATAGGTCACCAGCCCGGGAAAGTCGGCGATGAAGCGGCGTGCACTGTCCTGCAGCACCGCGGGCGCGAAGAACATCACCGGCGAGGCCGGCTCGTTCGCGCGCAGGTATTCGGCGGGAGTCGCCCAGATCGTCTTCGTCAGCCCCATCGGCGTTGTCCTTGTGCCAACAGAGCGCAGCCTTCACCTCCCTGGACGAGCCAGTTCGGAGACGCTTACGCGTTCACCCAAACCAGGCCAGGTGCGTATGAGCCGCCCTTTTCCTGAAAACGACGCTACGCCATATCGGTGACAGACTCACCGATCTAAAGTATGGTTTCGCCTAATGTGGCCGTCAGATTGACGAAATAGGCAGACAATTCGCCATGGATGACCTCGATCGCACACTCCTCGCCCAGCTTGCCGCCGATGCCCGCCTTTCGCTCGCGACGCTCGCCCGGCGCCTCAAGGTCGCCCGCTCCACGATCCAGGCGCGGCTCGAGCGGCTCGAGGCCACCGGCGTCATCGTCGGCTATACCGTGCGCCTCGGCGAGGCCGCGCGGACCGACCGCATCCGTGCCACCGTCCTTCTGTCGGTCGAGCCGCGGGCCCATGCCGCGGTGCTCGCCCGCCTCAAGGCGCTCCCCGAGGTGGCGCGTGCCCTGACCACCTCGGGCCGGGTCGATCTTCTCGTCGAGGTCGCGGCGGCGAGCACGGCCGCCCTCGACGCCGTCCTCGACGCCCTCGGCGCGATCCCGGGGGTCAGGAACTCCGAGAGCCTGGTCCACCTCGCCACCAAGCTCGACCGCGGGGGCTGAGGGGCGGGCGGTTGACCGGCGGCCGGGCCGCGGCCTATCCCGTGCCGGCAGGGGCCGCGGCGGCGCGGCAGGAGGGCGCATTGGCCGAGGCGAGGGCGGGGCGAGGGGCGGGTGCGGGCCGCACCCGCGCCGGCGGGGCGCGTCCGTGAGCCCGGCGGATGCAAAGGCGGCGCTGCGCCGGACGGCCGCCGCCGCCCGCGCCCCCCTCGCCACGCCCGCGCGCCGGGAGGCGGCGGCGGCCCGGCTCGTCGCGGCGCTCGCCCCCCATGGCGGGCGCATCCTCGCCGGCTACATGGCGATCGGGACCGAGGCCGATCCCCTCGCCGCCATGGCCGCCCACGAGGGCCCCGTCTGCGTGCCCGTGGTCACGGGCCGCGGCCGCCCGCTCGCCTTCCGCGCCTGGCACGCGGGGGCGGCGATGGTGGCGGGCGCCTTCGGCATCCCGGTGCCGGCCGAGGGCGCGGAGATGACGCCCGGGGTCCTCGTGGTGCCGCTTCTTGCCTTCGACCGCGCCGGCTACCGGCTGGGCTACGGCGGCGGCTTCTACGACCGCACGCTGGCCGGGCTGCGGGGCGCGGGCCTCGCCGTCGTCGCCATCGGCTTCGCCTTCGGCGGCCAGGAGGTGGCGGCGGTCCCGCGCGAGGCGACCGACCTCCCCCTCGACCTCGTCGTAACCGAGGCCGGCGTGATCGCTCCCGGGCGGCGCTGAGGCGCCCCCGGGGTCGGCCCGGGGCGCGCGCCGCCGCGCCGGGCCCGGGCCCTCAGCCGCGCCGCAGCCGCGCGAGAAGGTCGAGCGAGACGTAGCCGTCGGGGGCGAGCCCCGCCGCGGTCTGGAAGGCGCGGATGGCGGCGAGCGTCGCCGGGCCGATGCGGCCGTCGATGCCGCCGGTGTCGAAGCCCGCCGCGGTCAGCCGGCGCTGGAGTTCCATGCGCTCGTCCTCGGTCAGCGGCCGGTCGCCGCGCGGCCAGGGGGCGCGGAGGGCCCCCGCCCCGGCGAGACGGTCGGCGAGGTGGCCGACCGCGAGCGCGTAGCTGTCGGCGTTGTTGTAGCGCTTGATGACGCGGAAGTTGTCGAAGGTCAGGAAGGCCGGCCCGCGCATCCCCGCGGGCAGGAACAGGGCCGCCGGCCCGTGGTCCGGAAGGGCGCCGCCATCGGCGCGCAGAAGCCCCGCGGCCCGCCAGTCGGCGATGCTGCGCCGGCTTCCGGCCGCGCGGGGCTCGAGGCCCGCAGGCAGGCGCACCTCGAGTCCCCAGGGCTCGCCCCGCTTCCAGCCGTGGCGGGCAAGGTAGTTCGCCGCCGATGCGAGGGCATCGGCCGGATCCTCGCCCCAGATGTCGCGCCGCCCGTCGCCGCCGAAATCGACCGCATAGGCGAGATAGGAGGTCGGGATGAACTGGGTGTGGCCCATGGCCCCGGCCCACGAGCCGGTCATCCGTTCCGGGGTGACGTCGCCGGCCTCGAGGATGCGCAGCGCGGCGACGAGCTGCTCCTCGAAGAAGGCGCCGCGGCGGCCGTCGAAGGCGAGGGTGGCGAGCGCGCCGATCACCGGCGTCGCGCCGCGGGTACTGCCGTAGCCGCTCTCGAGCCCCCAGATCGCCGCCACCACCTCGCGCTCGACGCCGAGGCGGGCGGCGACGGCGTCGAGGGTCGCGCCGTGGCGGGCGATCGCGGCGCGGCCGTTCGCGATCCGCGCCTCCGACACGGCGCTGTCGAGATAGTCCCAGATGGCGCGGGTGAACTCGGGCTGGCGGCGGTCGCGGGCGACGATCGCGGGGTCGTAGGCGGCGCCGGCGAAGGCGCGGGCGAAGGTCGCCGCGCCGATGCCCGCGCGCAGCGCCCGCGGCCGGAAGCCCTCGACCCAGGCCGCAAAGCCCGCGTGGGCGGGGGTCGGCGCGGCCGGCACCGCCGCCGCCGCGGCCGGGGGTCGCGGTTCGGGCCGGACCGAACGGTCGACGCTGCCCGCCCCGAGACACCCGGGCAGAAGGATGAGGGAAAGCCCGAAGGCCGCCGCCCGCGCTGCCATGCCATGCCTGCCTGCTGTCCGTTTCTTGCCGGCAGTCTAGCGCCAAACGCTGCCCCCGAACAGGCCCCGGACCCGCCCCCCGCGCGGGCGCCCACGGCCCCCCCGGAGGCCGCGGCCAACCGGGCCGGGGCCCG
>JADLCV010000095.1 GCA_020846995.1 Paracoccaceae bacterium | reverse complement strand
GCCGACACCGTCGCCGAGATCGAGAGCGGTGATCGCATCGCTCTCGGTCGGGAAGGGCAGGCATCGCGGTCCCTGCACGTGCGACACGAGCAGGACGATGGAGGAACCCGGGGGTCGCGGCAGAGCGGGACGACCGCGCGTCAGTCCTCCTCGACGAACACTTCCTCGCGCTTGCGACGGATGGACGGAAGCATCGACAGGGCGATGGCGAGGGCGGCGATGGCGAGCAGGACGGCGCTGATCGGCCGCTCGACGAAGGTCATCGGGTCGCCGTGCGAGATGATCATCGCCCGGCGCAGATGCTCCTCGAGCAGGGGGCCGAGGACGAAGCCGAGGAGCAGCGGGGCCGGTTCGCAGTCGAGCTTGACGAGGATGTAGCCGAGAACGCCGAGCACGGCGATGGCGTAGATGTCGAAGGCGTTGAGACCGATCGAGAAGGTGCCGATGCAGGCGAAGGCGATGATGGTCGGGAACAGGATCCGGTAGGGGACGGTCAGCAGCCTCACCCAGACCCCGATGAGCGGCAGGTTGAGCAGGACGAGCAGGAGATTGCCGACCCACATCGAGACGATCAGCCCCCAGAACAGCGCCGTCTCGTCGTTGATGATGTTCGGGCCCGGGGTGATGCCGTGGATGATGAAGGCACCGATCATCAGCGCCATCACCGGATGGGCCGGAATGCCGAGCGTCAGGAGCGGGATGAACGAGGTCTGGGCGGCGGCGTTGTTGGCCGATTCCGGCCCGGCCACCCCCTCGATCGCACCGCGGCCGAACTCGCCCTCGTCGCCCGCGAGCTTCTTCTCGACCGAGTAGGAGGCGAAGGCCGCGAGCACGTGCCCGCCACCGGGCAGGACGCCGAGGAGCGAGCCGAGCCCGGTGCCGCGCAGGATCGGCTTGACGATGCGGCGGAAGTCCTCGCGCGTCAGCCAGAGGTTCTCCACCTTCTTCACCAGCAGGGTCCTCGTCTTCTCGTCCTCGAGGTTGCGCAGGATTTCGGCGACGCCGAAGACGCCGACGGCGACCGAGACGAAGTTGATGCCGCCGTAGAGCTCGAAGAAGCCGAAGGTGAAGCGCGGCTGGCCCGAGTAGAGGTCCTGCCCGACCGTGCCGAGCAGGAGGCCGAGCACGATCATGGCCAGCGCCTTGACGATCGAGCCATGCGCCAGCGCGACCGATGCGATGAGGCCGAGGACGATGAGCGAGAAATACTCCGCCGAGCCGAAGTTGAGCGCGAACCGCGCGAGCGGCGGCGCGGCGACGGCGAGAAGCAGCGTGGCGACGGTTCCGGCGAAGAACGACCCCAGTGCCGCCGTCGCGAGCGCCGGCCCGGCGCGGCCCTGCCGTGCCATCTGGTGGCCGTCGATGGCGGTGACGGCCGAGGAGGATTCACCCGGCAGGTTGATGAGGATGGCGCTGGTCGAGCCGCCATACTGCGCGCCGTAATAGATGCCGGCGAGCATGATCAGTGCTGTCACCGGCTCGAAGGTGAAGGTGATCGGCAGCAGGATGGCGACGGTGCCGGTCGGACCGATGCCGGGCAGGACGCCGACCAGCGTGCCCAGCAGGACGCCGACGAAGCAGTAGAAGACATTGACCGGCGTGAGCGCGACCTCGAAACCGAGCGCGAGATGGGCGATCAGGTCCACCGATACCCCCTCAGAAATCCAGCCAGCGGCCCAGAACCGGCAGGGGCAGGCCCAGAGCCACGACGAAGATGAGGATGCTCACCAGCGTGAGAAACGCGGCGAGCACCAGCGCGCCGGTCACGCCGGTCCGCTCGCTCGACACCGCGCTCAGGAAGGCGGTGACGAAGAGCGCCGGCGCCAGGCCGAGGCCGCGGACGGTGACGCCGAAGAAGACCAGCGCGCCCGTGATCAGCCCCAGCCCCAGCCACGGAAACCGGCCGACCGCCGCTGCGTCCGGGCCCGCCGTCATCGACTGCAGCAGGATGACAACGCCGAGCAGCGTGAGAATCCCGGCAAGGACAAGGGGGATGTATCCCGGTCCCATGCGGAACGCGGTGCCGAGTTCGTATCCGAACGTGGCGTATCCGAACGCGAGGCCGATGGCGATGAAGATCAGGCCCGCGAGACGGTCCTTCTGCGAATGTCGAGTCGCCACGGCGCCGCGCTCCCCGCTGCGTTCCGGATGCCGCGGGGCGATGCGGCGACCAGGCCGCCGCATCGCCCCGAAGACATGACCGGCGGTTCAGTCGGCCGCAGCGCCGGCAGCCTCGATGAGCGGCTTCCAGAGCGCGGTCTGCGCGGTCAGCGTCGCGGTCAGCGCCTCGGGCGTCGCCCTGTCCTGCGCCACCGGCGTGGTGCCCAGTTCGGCGAAGCGGTCGATCACGTTCTGGTCCCTCAGCGCCGCCTGGAGCGCGACGGTCAGCTTCGCGACGATCTCGTCGGAGGTTCCGGCGGGAACGTAGAGCCCGTGCCAGATGCCGACCTGCATGTCGAGGCCGGCCTCCCCGGTGGTCGGCAGATCGGGAAGGCTCGCCAGCCGTTCGGGTGTCGTGACCGCATAGGCCTTGACCGCGCCCGCCTTGATCTGCCCCGTCGTGTTGGTGGTCTGGTCGCACATGAAGTCGACCTGGCCGCCGACGAGGTCGGTCAGAGCCGGGCCCGTGCCCTGATAGGGAACCGTCGTGACCTGGGTGTCGATCGCGTCCATGAACAGCATGCCGCACAGATGCGACGCGGCGCCCCGGCCGGCATTGGCGTAGGTCACGGTGTCCTTGTTGGCCTTCACGTAGGCGATCAGTTCCTGCAGCGTGTTGGGCTCGAGATCCTTGCGCCCGATGATCGTCATCGGCACCTCGGTGACAAGGCCGATGGTGCGGAAATCCTCGAGCGGGCTGTAGGGAAGGTCCTTGTAGATCGTCGGCGCGGTCGACATGCCGATGTGGTGGATCAGCACGGTATAGCCGTCCGGTTCGGCGTTCGCGACCTGGCCCGCGGCGACGGTGCCGCCGGCGCCGGTGACGTTCTGGACGACGATCTCTGCACCGAGCGCCTTCGACATCGGCTCGGCGATCAGGCGCGTCACGGTGTCGGTCGGTCCTCCGGCCGAGAAGGGCACGACCATGGTGATGGCGTGGTCCGGATAGCCCTGGGCGCCGGCGACCGAGGCGAATGCCGTCAGCGCGGTCGCCGCGGCGAACGTGGCGATGGGGTTCTTCATGGCTTCCTCCCTGATGTCGTCTTCCTCGAGTGGTCCCGCTTGTCCGAACGGGCTGCGGCGTTCGGCAACGGGCTCTCCGCCTCGACGGCGCCGCTGCCGCTTCGGGCATCGGCGGGTCGAAGTAGGCCTGATCGGGGGTTCCCCCGTCAAGCGATGAATGCGGGATCGAGTCTCGGACCTGGTGGAACTTGGAAGGCGACGTGATCTCGGGGTGAACTGATATGTCCTCCGGTTGATTGGCTCGCGTCGGGAGGATTCGCTCGGGGAATCGAGGCGTTGAGGATGCCTGCCGGGGCTCTGCTGCACGAATCGGCTGCTGGCCGGGCTTTCGCTTTCCCCGGACAGACCTATCCCGCGACTTCCGTGATGGGTGTGCCGAGGGCGGTGAAGGGAACGCCCGCAGGCACGGCGGCACCAAGCGCCGGGTCTGGCGCACGATCCATATCGGGATCGACGGGAAATCCCCGGCAATCCGGGCCGCCGGGTTCACCACCAGCGACGTGGGCGACGCGCCCGTGCTGCCCGAACTTCTCGACCCGATCCCGCCCGAGCAGGAGATCGGTAAGCGCGACGCCGACGGCGCCTTCGACACCCGCTCGTGCCACGACGCCGTCGCCGCCCGGGGCGCCGCCGCGACGTCGGGCATTCACCCGGACCGATGGCGTTCTTGTCCTCCACCCGCCCCGCAGGAACGCGAAACCGCCTCCTGCAGCGACGCCCGCTGCGTCGAAGCGCCCGGCGCTGAACGCCGCCGTCCGACCAGACGGACAGCCGTTCCGGAACGGCGACCATTTCGGCGGCCTGCCCGGGGGCCGGCCGCGGGCAGGGGGGTTGAGCGCGCGGCGCGGCCGTGCAAGGGCGGGGGCGAGAGTGCCGGAGGGGAGCCCCGATGACCGACCGCCGCAACGAGGCCGACGTGACCGTGCGCCGCCTGCCCTGGCCCGCGGGGGCGAACCGGCCGCTCGTCTCGCCCCTCCAGCCCTCGGTCGTCTACGTCGCCGCCGACCCCGACGCGCTCGACGCCCAGTATGGCGGCGGCGTCCGCGGCTATGCCTACGCCCGCGAGGGACACCCGAACGCCGACGCGCTGGCGGCGATGATCGACGCGCTCGAGGGGACGGCGGGCGGCATCGTCACCGGCGCAGGGATGGCGGCCGTCGGCCTCGTCATGCTGGGCCTGCTCGAGGCGGGCGACCATGTCGTGGGGGGCGACCAGCTCTACGGCCGCTCGCTCGCCATGCTCGGCCAGGAACTCCCCCGCCTCGGCATCGCGACCAGCCTCGCCAGCCCCTCCGACGCCGCCGCCGTCGAGGCCGCCCTGCGCCCGGAGACGCGCCTCGTCCTCGTCGAGGTCGTCTCCAACCCCACGCTCCGGGTCGCCGACCTCGCCGGCATCGCCGCGCTGGCGCGCGCCCGCGGCATCCTGCTTGCGGTCGACAACACCTTCACGACGCCGCGGGGCCTGCGCCCCTTCGAGCATGGCGCCGACCTTGTCATCCATTCGGTGACCAAGCTCCTCGCCGGCCATTCCGACGCCACCCTCGGCTATGTCGCGGCCCGCGACCCCGCCGTCGCGGCGCGGCTGCGGACGGCAGCGGCGACCTGGGGGCTCACGCCCGCACCCTTCGACTGCTGGCTCGCCGAGCGCGGGCTCCTGTCGTTCCCGCTCCGCCACGAGCGGGCGAGTGCCAATGCCGCCGCCCTTGCCGACCACCTCGCCGGGCTTCCGGAGATCCTCCGCGTCGTCTATCCCGGCCGCGCCGACCACCCCGACCGCGAGCTCGCCGCCCGCCTCCTCGGCGGCCGCGCGGGCAACATGCTGGCCTTCGAGATCGCGGGCGGCCGGGCGGCGGCGAACCGGCTTGTCCATGCCGCCCCCGCGCTCGCCTTCGCGCCGACGCTCGGCGACATCTCGACGACGCTCTCGCACCCCGCGACCTCCTCGCACCGGGCGATGACGCCCGCGGCCCGTGCCGCCGTCGGCGTCTCCGAGGGCTTCTTCCGCGTCTCGGTGGGCGTCGAGGACATCGGCGCCCTGGCCCAGGCCTTCACCGCCGCGGTGGCCGCGGCCGCTGGGCAGGGCGGGTAGGGCGGGACGCCGGCGGGCCGGGGACGGCCGCACGGACGGCCGCGTCAGCCGGGCCCCCCGGCCTCGGTCAGGAAGCGCACGGCGAGCCCGGGGAAGGCGCAGGTGAGTTCGCGGCGCACGAGCGGCAGGTCGGGAAGCGGCGGGCAGACGACCCAGAGCTCGCCCCCGTAGCCCAGCGCCTGGAGCCGCTCGGCCACCTCCATGGCGTCGACGCCGCCGGCGACAAGCCAGGTCAGCACGCAATCGGGGAGGACGGCCGCGAGTTGGGAGGCGTCGAGACGGTCGAGCGCCACGGTGACGATCCGCCCCCGGGCGGCGGCGAGGCCGGGATAGCCCGGCCGGGGCGGCGTACCGACGACGAGGACGGTGCGCGGGGACCGCGGCGCGGGACCGCTCCCCCTCGGCGTCGGACCCGCGTCGCCCCGGTTCTGCATCCCGCGTCCGCTGCTCCCGGCATTCCCGTCCTCCGGCCAGGGCCGGCCCTCGCCGAAGGGTCGAATGGAAACGATCACACTCTACCAACAAGTGTATCCCCGACTCACCGGAATGCAAGCGATCCGCCGGCCGCAGATTGAATCCGCTCGATTCCGGGGGCCGCGGGCGGCCGCCCGGGCCGCCACGGCGCCGGGGCGAGGGGGCCGGGGCCCGGCGGAGGTGCCGCATCGCCTCATCCGTTTCGCCGATAAGATGTATTATGTAAAGAATGCACCCCGCGACCTGCCGCCGCGCCGTCTTTCCCTTGCCCCGGGCTTCGGCCAGACTGCCCCCCGGGACTGCCCCCCGGGACTGCCCCCCGGGACTGCCCCCGTCCCACGGGAGATGCGAGACCGATGCCCGACCGCCGCCCGCTCGTCGCCCCCTCGATCCTCGCCGCCGACTTTGCCGCTCTCGGTGCCGAATGCCGCGCTGTCGAGGCCGCGGGCGCGGACTGGATCCATCTCGACGTCATGGACGGCCATTTCGTCCCCAACCTCACCTTCGGGCCGGCCGCCTGCGCGGCCCTGCGGCCCCACATCCGCACCGTCATGGACGTGCACCTGATGATCGCCCCGGTCGATCCGCTCGTCGACGCCTTCGCCGGCGCCGGCGCCGACCGCATCACCGCCCATCTCGAGGCCGGCCCCCATCCCCACCGCACCCTCCAGGCCATCCGCGCCACCGGCCGGCGGGCGGGCCTGGCGCTGAACCCGGGGACACCGGCCGAGGCGGCGGCCGAACTCCTCGACCTCGTCGATCTCGTCTGCGTGATGACCGTCAACCCGGGCTTCGGCGGCCAGACCTTCCTCGCCGCCCAGACGGCCAAGATCGCGCGCCTGCGGGCGCTGATCGGGGACCGGCCGGTCCTGATCGAGGTCGACGGCGGCATCACCCCGGCGACCGCCGCGGCCGTGGTCGCTGCGGGCGCCGATGTCCTGGTCGCGGGATCCTCGGTCTTTGCCGGAGGATCGCCCGACAATTCCTTGACATACAGCCGAAATATCGCTGTCATCCGGGCCGCGGCCGAGGCCGCGCGTTCGGCCCGGTCCTGATCGGAGCTTTGCATGGCAACCCTCGCACCCGTCTGCGATTTCGGCTGGAAGGCCCCGGATTTCTCGCTGCCGGCGACCGACGGCCGCCGCTACCGGCTGGCCGATGTCGCCGGGGAACGCGGCACGCTCATCATGTTCCTCTGCAACCACTGCCCCTATGTCCTTGCCGTCATTGACAGGATCGTCCGTGACGCGGGCGAGCTCCGGGGCCTTGGCGTGGGCGTGGCGGCGATCTGCGCCAACGATGCCGCGGCCTACCCCGAGGATTCCTTCGCCAACATGGCCGCGCTGGCCGCGCGCGCGGCCTTCCCCTTCCCCTATCTGCACGACGAAAGCCAGGAGGTGGCACGGGCTTACGGGGCGGCCTGCACGCCGGACTTCTTCGGTTTCGAGGCCCGGCTCGGGCTTCAGTACCGGGGCCGGCTGGACGATTCCGGGCGGCAGGCGCGGCCGGGGGCGCGGCGCGAGCTTTTCGAGGCCATGGCCGCCGTCGCCGCGACCGGCGCCGGCCCGCGCGACCAGACCCCCTCGATCGGCTGCTCGATCAAGTGGAGGACGGCGTGAGGGCCGCGGTCTTCGACCTCGACGGCACGCTCGTCGATACCGCCGCGGACATCCGGGCGGTGGCGAACGCCGTCCTCGCGGCCGAGGCGCTCGGCCCGCCCCTGACGCTCGCCGAGACGCGCGGCTTTGTCGGCGCGGGCACGGCGGCCTTCGTCGAGCGGATGCTCGCGGCCCGCACCGCGGGCCCGGCCGAACCCGCCCGCGCCGCCCGCGCGCTCGCCCGCTTCCTGCCGCTCTACGAGGACGCCGTGCACCTCAGCCGGCCCTATCCGGGGGTCGGCGAGGCGCTCGCCCGGCTCCGTGCCGAGGGCTGGGCGCTCGCCCTCTGCACCAACAAGCCCGAGCGGCCGGCGCGGGCGGTTCTCGCCCGATTCGGGCTCACGGACCTCTTTCCCGTCGTCGTCGGCGGCGACAGCCTGCCCGTCCGGAAGCCCGACCCCGCGCCGCTCGCCCATGCGGTCGCGGCCCTCGGCGCCGACGCGGCCCTGCTCGTCGGCGACAGCGAGGTCGATGCCGCGACCGCGGCCGCGGCCCGCCTGCCCTTCGTGCTCTTCACCGAGGGCTACCGGCAGGCGCCGGTCGCCGAACTGGCGCCGGCCGCGAGCTTCGCCGACTTCGCCCGGCTGCCGGGCCTCCTCGCCGGGCTCCTCGCCGGGGGCGGCTGAGCGCCCGCTCAGACGATCGCGCGCTCGCGGAACGGCCGGCCGGCGAGGATGCGCCCGACCCCGAGTTCGCCGAGGTCGATCGTCCGGAAGCCGCCCCAGAGGATCAGCTCGGCGAGCCCCCGCCCCGCCGCCGGCGCCTGCTGGAGGCCGTGGCCGGAGAAGCCCGCGATCACGAAGAGGCCGCCAAGGCGCGGATCGGAGCCGATGATCGCGTTCTGGTCGAGGGTGTTGTATTCGTAATGCCCGACCCACTGGCGGAGCACCCGCGCCGCCTCGAAGCCCGGGACCCGCGCCCAGAGCTTCGGCCAGAGGTCGGTCTCGAAATCGGTCGCGTCGGGCTCGAAGTCGTCGGCGTCGCAGGGTCCGTCGGGGTCGGGCGTCGTCGCCGTCAGCCAGTGGCGCCCCTCCGGGCGCAGCCAGATCCCCGAGGGATCGACGATCAGCGGCGCCTCGGGGTGGCGGGCGGCGGGGGCATCGACGACGAAGACCACGCGCTTGCGCGGCTCGACCGGCAGGGCCAGCCCGGCCATCGCCATGACCGCGGCAGCCCGCGTGCCGGCAGCATTGACCAGCGCGCCGCAGGCGACCCGCTCGCCCGTGCCGAGCCGCACCGCCGCCACCCGCCCCGCCGCGACCTCGACCGCGGCCACGCGGTCCCGGACGTAGACCGTCCCCTGCGCCCGTGCCGCCGCCCGGAACCCCTGCACGAGGCCCATGTTGTCGAACCACCCCTCGCCCGCGGCCCCGAACGAGGCGAGGTGGACGTCCGCGCTCTCGAGCCAGGGGAAGCGGAGCGCCAGCGCCGCCGGGGCCAGGATCTCGGTCGCCGCGCCGAGGCCCTGCTGCATCGCCGCGACCTCGCCCATCGCCGCCGCCGCGGCCGCGCTGCCGGCGAGGAAGAGATAGCCGTTCTCGCGAAAGCCGAGGTCACCCACGCCCTCGACGGGCCCGAGCGCGGCCGGCAGGTCGCGGATCACGGCGAGCCCGAAGCGCGACATGAGGACGTTGACGGGGTTGGAGAACTGGGCCCGGATCGAGGCCGCCGAGAGGGCCGAGGCGGAGCGGGCGTAGCCCGGCTCGGGCTCGGCGACGAGGACGGCGAGGCCAGGGGAAAGGCGCGTCAGCCAGCAGGCGGTGGCGCTTCCCATCGCCCCGCCCCCCGCGATCACGACGTCGAAGCGCCGGTCCATGCCCCTCCCCGCTGCCGCTCCCGCCCCCCCCGGGGGACCCCGCCCTCAGCCCTTGAGGGTCTTCGCGACCTCGGCCGCGAAATCCTCGGCCGGCTTGTCGATCCCCTCGCCCACCGCCATGCGGACGAAGCCCGTGACCGTGACCCCGGCGGCCTCCGCCGCCGCGGCTACGGTGAGGTCGGGGTTGACGACGAACTTCTGGCCGAGGAGCGTCACCTCCTCGAAATACTTGGCCATCCGCCCGGCGATCATGCGCTCGAGCACGGCCGCCGGCTTGGGCTTGGCGGCGGCCGCGTTCTCCTCCTCGGCCTTGCGCGTCTGCACGGCCCGCTCGCGCGCCACCGTGTCGGGGTCGAGCGTCGCTTCCGAGAGCGCGAGCGGGGCGGCCGCGGCGACGTGCATGGCGATCTGGCGGCCGATGCCGCGGTCCTCGCCCGCAAGCGCCACGAGGACGCCGATCCGGCCCATGCCCTCGGCGGCCATGTTGTGGACGTAGTGGACGATGGTGTCGCCCTCGAGGACGTGCAGCCGGCGCAGCGTCATATTCTCGCCGATGCGGGCGATGGCGTCGGCGATCACCTCCTCGACCGGCTTGCCGTTGAGGTGGGTGGCACGCAGGACCTCGATCGCGTCGGCGGCGTCGAGGGCGACGCCCGCGATGTCGCGCACGAGGGCCTGGAAGTCGGCGTTCTTGGCCACGAAGTCGGTCTCGGAGTTGAGCTCGATCGCGACCCCCCGGCCGGCCCGGACGGCGATGCCCACGAGCCCCTCGGCGGCGGTGCGCCCGGCCTTCTTGGCGGCCTTGGCCAGCCCCTTGGTGCGCAGCCAGTCGACGGCCCGGTCCATCGCCCCGCCGCTTTCCTCGAGCGCGCGCTTGGCATCCATCATGCCGGCGCCGGTCGCGTCGCGCAGTTCCTTCACCATGCTGGCGGTGATCGCCATCTCGGGCACTCCTTCCTGGTTCGATGCAGGCGGGCCGCGCGGGTGCGGGGCCCGCGCGGCGGCGGCCGTCCGGCGGGCGGCGCCCTCAGGCGCCGGCGTCCTCGAGCGTCTCCTCGGCCGGAACGTCCTCGAGCGCGCCGAGATCGACGCCGGCGGCTCCAAGCTGGGCCGACATGCCGTCGAGGGCGGCGCGGGCGACGAGGTCGCAGTAGAGCGCGATCGCCCGGCTCGCGTCGTCGTTGCCGGGAACGACGTGGCTCACCCCCTTGGGCGAGCAGTTGGTGTCGACCACGGCGACGACGGGGATGCCGAGCTTGGCCGCCTCGGCGATGGCGAGGTCTTCCTTGTTGACGTCGACGACGAAGAGAAGGTCGGGGACCCCCCCCATCTCGCGGATGCCGCCGAGCGAGGCCTGCAGCTTGGCGTGCTCGCGTTCCATCCCCAGCCGCTCCTTCTTGGTCAGGCCGGCGGCGCCGCCCGCGAGCACCTCGTCGGTCTGCTTCAGGCGCGCGATCGACTGGCTCACCGTCTTCCAGTTGGTGAGCGTGCCGCCGAGCCAGCGGTGGTTGATGTAATACTGCGCGCATTTCTCGGCCGCCTCGGCGATCGGCCGCTGGGCCTGCCGCTTGGTGCCGACGAAGAGGATGCGCCCGCCCTTGGCGACGGTGTCGCGGATCGCCCGCAGCGCCGCCTCGAGCATCGGCAGGGTGCGGGTGAGGTCGATGATGTGGATGCCGTTGCGGTCGCCGTAGATGTATTCGGCCATGCGCGGGTTCCAGCGCTGGGTCTGGTGGCCGAAGTGCACGCCTGCCTCGAGCAGCAGGCGCAGGGAGACGTCGGGAAGCGCCATCGGGTCGTCCTTTCCGGTTTCGTGCCGCGGCGGGGCTGAAGGGGCCCTTGCGGCCCAACCGGTGGACCGGCCGCGGGTGTCCCCGCGCCGGCCCGGCCCCGCCTGTGAGATGCGCGCGCCCTAGCCGGTTTCGCGCCCCTTGACAAGGGTCGCGCGCGCGGGCGCGGGAGGGTCTTTCCGGGGGGGCGCCAGCGGGCGCGGGCGCGGGCGCGCCCCCGCGCCCTCGCTCAGCTGCAGCCGGAGGTGCCGCCGCAGGTGTTGCACTTCAGGCAGGTGCCGTTCCTGACCAGGGTGTAGTTGCCGCATTCGCCGCAGGGATCGCCCTCGTAGCCCTGGAGGCGGGCCTGGGCGCGCAGTCCCGCACTCGCCGGGGCGGCCGGCGCGGGGCCCGCGGCGACCGCCCCGGCGACCGCCTGCCCGGCCGCGAGGCGGGTGTCGATTGCTCCGGCGAGAAGCGCCGCCGCCGCGCCGCCCGCCGCCGCCATCGCCCCGCCCTGGAGGACGACGAGTTCCTGCGGCAGGCGCTTGCGGAGGTAGCCCGTGGACGAGACCTGCCGCAGCACCTCGAGGCCCGGGCTCGTCCCCTCGCCGGCGGCCTCGCGGGGGCTTCGCCGCCCCTCGCCCTCGCCCTGCCCGAGTTCGTCGAAGCGCGCCCCCTGCGGCTGGACATGGGCGAGGTCGGTGCGGTCGAGGTAGCTGACCGCCAGCTCGCGGAAGACATAGTCGAGGATCGAGGTCGCGTTCTTGATCGCCTCGTTGCCCTGGACGAGGCCGGAGGGCTCGAAGCGGGTGAAGGTGAAGGCGTCCACGAACTCCTCGAGCGGCACCCCGTACTGGAGCCCCATCGACACGGCGATGGCGAAGTTGTTCATCATCGCCCGGAAGCCCGCGCCTTCCTTGTGCATGTCGATGAAGATCTCGCCCAGCCGGCCGTCGCGGTATTCGCCGGTGCGCAGATAGACCTTGTGGCCACCGACGATCGCCTTCTGGGTGTAGCCCTTGCGGCGGTCGGGCAGGCGTTCGCGCTGGACGGGCTGGGTCTCGCGCACGACCTCGCGGACGATGATCTTCTCGACGACCTTCTCGGCCAGCACCTGGGCGCGGGCGGCGGGGGCGCCCTCGGCGAGCACCTCCGCGGCCTCCTCGTCGTCCTCGACGAGGCTCGCCGCGAGCGGCTGAGAGAGCTTGGAGCCGTCGCGGTAGAGCGCGTTGGCCTTGAGCCCGAGCGCCCAGGAAAGCTCGTAGGCCCCGAGGCAGTCGGCGACGCTCGCGGCGTGGGGCATGTTGATCGTCTTGGAGATCGCCCCCGAGACGAAGGGCTGGGCCGCGGCCATCATGCGGATGTGGCTCTCGACCGAGAGCGCCCGCGTGCCGCGCTTGCCGCAGGGGCTCGCGCAGTCGAAGACGGCGAGGTGCTCGGGCCGCAGGTGGGGGGCACCCTCGAGCGTCATCGCCCCGCAGACATGGTCGTTCGCGGCCTCGATCGCGCTCCGGGCGAAGCCGAGGTGGCGCAGGAGATCGAAGCCCGGGCTCGCCAGCATCTCGGCGGCGATGCCGAGGGTCCGGGTGCAGAACTCGGCCCCGAGCGTCCACTGGTTGAAGACGAAGCGGATGTCGAAGGCCTGCGGCAGCGCCGCCTCGATGCGCGCGATCTCGTCCCGGCCGAAGCCGCGGGCGTCGAGGTCGGCATGCGTGATCGCGGTTGAGCCGGCGAGCGTGCCGTGGCCGACCGCGTGGGCGACGATCGCCTCGATCTCGCGGGGGGCGTAGCCGAGGACCTCGAGCGCCGCCGGCACCGAGCGGTTGATGATCTTGAAGTAGCCCCCGCCGGCGAGCTTCTTGAACTTGACGAGGGCGAAGTCGGGCTCGATGCCGGTCGTGTCGCAGTCCATGACGAGGCCGATCGTGCCCGTGGGGGCGACGACCGAGACCTGGGCATTGCGGAAGCCGTGGGCCTCGCCCATCGCCAGCGCCTCGTCCCAGGCGACGCGGGCCAGTGCCACCAGGCGGGGATCGGGGCAGGCGGGGGCATCGAGCGGCAGCGGGCGCACGGCCAGCCCCTCGTAGTCCTCGGTCGCCGAATAGCAGGCGCGGCGGTGGTTGCGGATGACCCGCAGCATCGCCTCGCGGTTTCGCGCAAAGCCCGCGAAGGGCCCGCATTCGCGCGCCATCTCGGCCGAGGCGGCATAGGCGACCCCGGTCATCAGGGCGCTGAGGGCGGCCCCCATCGCCCGCCCCTCGTCGCTGTCGTAGGGCAGGCCCATGTTCATCAGGAGCCCGCCGAGGTTGGCGTAGCCGAGGCCGAGGGTGCGGAAGTCGTGGCTGCGGCGGGCGATCTCGCGGCTCGGGAACTGGGCCATGAGGACGCTGATCTCGAGCGTCAGCGTCCACAGCCGGCAGGCGTGGACGAAGCCCTCGGCGTCGAGGCGGCCGTCCTTCCAGAAGGCGAGCAGGTTCAGCGAGGCGAGGTTGCAGGCCGTGTCGTCGAGGAACATGTATTCCGAGCACGGGTTCGAGGCCCGGATCGGCCCGTCGGCCGGGCAGGTGTGCCAGGCGTTGATGGTGTCGTGGAACTGGACGCCGGGATCGGCGCAGGCCCAGGCGGCCTCGCCGACGCGCGCCCAGAGGTCGCGGGCGCGCACCGTCCGCGCCACCTTGCCGTCGGTGCGCCGCGTCAGCGCCCATTCCCCGTCCGCCCGCACGGCGGCGAGGAAGGCGTCGGTGACGCGCACCGAGTTGTTGGAGTTCTGGCCCGAGACGGTGGCATAGCCCTCGCCGTCCCAGTCGACATCGTAGATCGGGAAGTCGGCCGCCCCGCGCCCCTCGCCGGCGGCCTCGAGGACGCGGCGGATGAAGGCCTCGGGGATCATCACCTGCCGCGCCGCCCGCATCGCGGCCTTGAGCGCGGGGTTCCGGGCGGGGTCGGTCGCCGCGGCCGGCGTGCCCTCGAAGGCGGCGACGGCGGCCGTGATCGCGGCCCCGTGCCGGCGGTGGAGCTTCGAGCCGGCGACAAGGCTCGCGACCTTCTGCTCCTCGACCACCTTCCACGACACGAAGGCCTCGATGTCGGGGTGATCCATGTCGCAGATCACCATCTTGGCCGCCCGCCGCGTGGTCCCGCCCGACTTGATCGCCCCGGCGGCACGGTCGCCGATCTTGAGGAACCCCATCAGCCCCGACGACCGGCCCCCGCCCGACAGCCTCTCGCCCTCGGCCCGCAGGGCCGAGAAGTTGGTCCCCGTCCCCGAGCCATACTTGAAGAGCCGCGCCTCGCGCACCCAGAGGTCCATGATGCCGCCGTCGCCCACGAGGTCGTCGGCGACCGACTGGATGAAGCAGGCATGCGGCTGGGGATGTTCGTAGGCGCTCGCCGACCGGACGAGCCGGCCGCTCCGGGGATCGACGAAGTAGTGCCCCTGCCCCGGCCCGTCGATGCCGTAGGCCCAGTGGAGCCCGGTGTTGAACCATTGCGGCGAGTTCGGGGCCGCCATCTGGAGGGCGAGCATCGCCCGCATCTCGTCGAGGTAGGCGCGGGCGTCCTCCTCGGTGCCGAAATGGCCGCCCTTCCAGCCCCAGTAGGCCCAGGCCCCGGCGAGGCGGTCGAAGACCTGGCGGGCCGAGGTCTCCCCGCCCGTGCGCTGGGCCTCGGGCAGGCCCGCCAGCGCCTCCCCGTCGGCTTCCGACCGCCACAGGAACGCCGGCACCCCCTCCTCGCGCACCCGCCTCAGCCGCAGGGGCACGCCGGCGCGGCGGAAATACTTCTGCGCCAGCACGTCCGAGGCGACCTGGCTCCAGCCCTCCGGCACCTCGACGCGGTCGGCGCGGAACACCACCGTCCCGTCGGGATTGCGGATCTCGGAGGTCGTGGTGGTGAAGGCGATGCCGCCGTAGGCATCCTGCCCGGCCCGCGTCAGCCTGCGTTCGATCTTCATTGCCGTCTCTGCCCCGTCGCTTGCGTTTCTCGGGCCCGGACCCCGCGTCCCGGGCCGGCCCCTGCCGACCGCCGGGCACGGCCACCCCTTCCGCTGCCTGCAGAGCGGCCCTCGGCCCTTCGGCGGGTCGCGGACGACGGGGTCGAGCCCGGCCTGACTTGACTATATATTGTGGTCCTCAGGCCAGCCCGCACAACCTGCCGTAGCGACGGGGGCACGTCAACCGATTCCTGCGCCACCCCGCGGGGCCCTCGGGGGGCGGAAGCGGCGCCCGAGCAGGGGCTTCGGGGGCGCGGCTCAGGAGGCCTGCGAGCCTGGCCCTGCTCACGTCGCGGCCCGACTGTGGACGGCGGGCAACAGTCGGGGCCGCCGCGCGGGGTCTTCGGGCCGGGGCCGGTCCGCGGGGGGCGCGATGGTCGGGGCGAGAGGATTCGAACCTCCGGCCTGCGGTACCCAAAACCGCCGCGCTACCAGGCTGCGCCACGCCCCGACCGCCGCCTTCCTAGCCCGCCGCCGGCGCCGGCGAAAGGGTCATGCCGGCCCGCGGCGCCCCTCAGTCGCAGGGCCAGGCGGCAGTCCCGGGGGCGAGGACGGGGTGGCGAAGCTCGCTTCCCGGGCCGATCCCGAGGCGCGCCGCGAGCCCGCCGTTGATCTCGAGGACGAGGAGCACGCCCGCCCCGCCGTCGATCGGCGTCTCGTCGCGGGGGCGGGCGTTGGCGTGCACGCGCGTCACGCGGCCGGTCGCATCGGCAAAGACCATGTCGAGCGGGATAAGCGTGTTCTTCATCCAGAACACCGCCCGCTCGGGGCGGTCGTAGACAAACAGCATCCCCGCCCCGCTGGCGAGGCTCTCGCGGAACATGAGGCCGCGGGACTGCTCCTCGGGGCTGTCGGCGATCTCGACGCTGAAGCGGGCGATGCCGCCGGGGCCGCGGATCTCGACCTGCCCGGGGCTGCACCCGGCCGCCGCCGGGCCGGCGAGCGCGAGTGCCGCCGCCAGCACCGCCGCGGGTGTCCCCGCCCCTACTCCTCCGGCTGCTGTGCCGTGTCCCATGCCACCACCTGCACCGCCATCCGGCCGCGCCGGCCGGCCATCACCCTCAGGCACACGGCCTCGCCCGCCGCGAGTTCGCCGAAGCCCGAGCGCCGGACCACGTCCATGTGCACGAAGACGTCCTCCGGACGGCCGAAGACGTTGGCGAAGCCGTAACCCTTGACCTTGTCGAACCACTTCACGCGCGCCGGTTCAAGCGGCAGGAGGGCGAGGTCCTCGGCCGCGATCGGGGGGGCGGCGTGGCCCTCGCCCTCGGGCAGGTCGGGGGGAAGGATGCGCAGGACAAGCGCGGCCTGGGGGCCGCGCCGCGAGTCCTGCACCATCACCTCGATGCCCGCGCCCTCGGCGACCGATCCCTGGCCGAAGTTCCGCAGCACGTTGGCGTGGATGAGGATGTCGGCGCCGCCCTTGGCGTCGAGGATGAAGCCGAAGCCGCGCCCGGGATCATACCACTTGATCCGCCCCGCAACCCGGCGGCGGGAGGGTTCGCCCTCTTCCCCATCCATCGTTGTCCCCGGCCTCGCTCGCGCCCAGTCGGATCAGGTGCAGCAGCAAGTCACATTCGCCGGGGGGTTGCAAGGGCGGCCGGCGCCGCACCGGGGGCCGGCCGCCGTTCACGAAGCGCGAGTGGCGGGGCCCGGCGGGCCCGGCGGGCCCGGCGCGGCGCCCTCAGGGGTTCAGCCGCACGACCTCCCAGCCCGCGCCCTCGGCCTTCCGGCGCCAGCGGAAGCGGTCGTGAAGGCGGAAGGCGCCGTCGGCCCAGAACTCGATCTCGACCGGGTGGATGCGAAGGCCGCCCCAGGCGGGCGGCCGCGGCGGGTTCGGGCCGAAGCGGGCGGCGGCCGCCGCCACCCGCGCCATGAGGGCCGCGCGCGAGGCGAGCGGCCGCGACTGCGCCGAGGCCCAGGCGCCGAGCCGGCTCTGGAGGGCGCGGGAGGCGAAATAGGCATCCGACTCGGCCCCCTCGACGCGCGACACGTCGCCGCGGACGCGGATCTGGCGGCGGAGCGACTTCCAGTGCAGGACGAGGGCGGCGCGGCCGCTGGCGGCGATCTCCTCACCCTTGGCGCTGTCGTAGTTGGTGTAGAAGACGAAGGCGCCCGTCCCCGTCCCGTCCGCCTCGATCGCCTTCAGGAGCACCATGCGGACGTTCGGCAGCCCGCCCGCATCGACGGTCGCGAGCGCCATCGCGTTCGGGTCGTCCGGCTCGGCCGCCGCGGCCTCGGCCAGCCAGGCGCGGGCGATGGCGAAGGGGTCCTCGCCCGCGAAGATGCCGCCCCGTTCGCCCATCGCCGCCTCTCCCCCGCGACCCCGGAGCGAGAGCTAGGCCGAGCCGGCCGGCGTGGCAAGGTGACGCTCCCTTGATGCCCGCCGGGCGCTCGGCTAAGGGACCCCGCGAGGGGGGCCGCGCCTCGCGCGCGTGGACCCCTGCGGCAGGCGATGCCGGCGGGCGGTGCGGCAGGGAGGGCGTCATGGCCATGGCCGGCGGACTGATGGCGGGAAAGCGCGGCCTCATCATGGGGCTCGCCAACGACCGCTCGATCGCCTGGGGGATCGCGCGGGCCTGCCGCGAGGCCGGCGCCGAGCTCGCGCTCTCCTACCAGGGCGGGCCCTTCCGCAAGCGCGTCGAGCCGCTTGCGGCCGAACTGCGGGCGAGCGAACTGCTCGAATG
>JADLCV010000094.1 GCA_020846995.1 Paracoccaceae bacterium | reverse complement strand
GCGCCGCGGGGCGCCCGCCGCCGGGAGGCCCGCCTATGACGATGACCCGCAGCGCCATCCTTGCCCGCTTCCGCGCCATGATCGCGCGTGGCGAACCCATCGTCGGCGGCGGCGCCGGCACCGGGCTCTCGGCCAAATGCGAGGAGGCGGGCGGCATCGACCTCATCGTCATCTACAATTCCGGCCGCTACCGCATGGCCGGGCGGGGCAGCCTCGCCGGGCTCATGCCCTACGGCGACGCCAACGCCATCGTCCTCGAGATGGCGGCCGAGGTCCTTCCCGTCGTCCGAGGGACCCCGGTCCTCGCCGGGGTCTGCGGCACCGACCCCTTCCGGCGCATGGAGGTCTTCCTCGACGAACTGCGGCGGCTGGGCTTTGCCGGGGTGCAGAACTTTCCCACCGTCGGCCTCATCGACGGCGTCTTCCGCCGCAACCTCGAGGAGACGGGGATGTCCTACGCGCTCGAGGTCGAGATGATCCGCCTCGCCGCGGCCCGCGACCTTCTGACGACGCCCTACGTCTTCTCCGAGGCCGACGCCGCGGCGATGGCCGCGGCCGGGGCCGACATCGTCGTCTGCCACCTCGGGCTGACGACGGGGGGCGCGATCGGGGCGGAGACGGCGCTGAGGCTGGCGGACTGCCCGGCGCTCGTCGAGGCCTGGGCGGCGGCGGCACGGGCGGCCAACCCCGAGGTCATCGTGCTCGTCCACGGCGGGCCGGTGTCGATGCCGGCCGACGCCGAGTTCGTGCTGAGGAACACGCGCCACTGCCACGGCTTCTACGGCGCCTCGTCGATGGAACGGCTGCCGGCCGAGGTGGCGCTGACGGAACAGACGCGCGCCTTCAAGCGCATCGCGCGGGGCTGAGGGCGGACGCAGGGGGGAGAGGAAACATGGTCACGGGGCAGCTGATCGGCCAGATCATCCTGTGGTTCATCCTGGCGGTGATCGTCGTCTTCATCGTCTACTGGGTGATGCACTGGCTCTACCGGCGCTCGACGAAGGAAGTGGCCTTCGTGCGCACGGGCTTCCTGGGCGAGAAGGTGGTGATCGACGGCGGCGCCTTCGTGTGGCCGATCATCCACGACATCACGCCCGTCAACATGAACGTGCTGCCCCTGCAGGTGACGCGGGCCAAGGAGAACGCGCTCATCACCCGCGACCGCATGCGCGTTGACGTCGCGGCCGAGTTCTACGTCCGCGTCCGCCCGACCCGCGCCGCCGTCGCCACCGCCGCCGCCACCCTCGGCCGCCGCGCGCTCGACCCCCAGCAGCTTCACGGCCTGCTCGCCGGCAAGTTCGAGAGCGCGCTCCGCGCCGTCGCCGCCGAGATGGGCATGGCCGAGATGCACGAGAACCGCGGCGCCTACGTCAACCGCGTGCGCGAGGTCGCCCAGGAAGACCTCGAGCGGAACGGCCTCGAGCTCGAGAGCGTGGCGATCATGGACATCGACCAGACCGCGCTCGAGTACTTCAACCCCTCCAACCGCTTCGACGCCGAGGGCCTGACGGCACTGATCAAGGACATCGAGGGCAAGCGCAAGCTGCGCAACGACATCGAGCAGGAGACGATGATCCTCATCCGGGCCCGCAACCTCGAGGCCGAGAAGCAGGCCCTCGACATCGAGCGCGAGAGCGAGGCCGCGCGCCTCGAGCAGGAGCGCGATGTCGAGTTCCGCCGCGCCCAGCAGCGGGCCGAACTCGCCCGCGAGCGGGCGAGCCGCGAGACCGAGGCCGAGGAGGCCCAGATCGCCGCCCGCGAGGCGATCGAGAAGGCCCGCATCGCCAACGACCGCGCCCTCGCCGAGGCCCGCATCGCCTCAGAACGCGAGGTCAGGACCCGCGAGATCGCCCGCACGCGGGCCCTCGAGGGCGAGGAGATCGCCGCCCGCGAGGAGGTCGAGCGGGCCCGCATCCTCCAGGAGCGGGCGCTGCGCGAGGCCCGCATCGAGAACGAGAAGGAGACCCAGGCCCGCGAGATCGCCCGCCAGAAGGACATCGAGGCGGCCGAGATCGCCGCCCGCGAGGAGGTCGAGCGGGCCCGCATCGCCCAGGAGAAGGCCGTCACCGAGGCCCGCATCGCCCGCGACCGCGAGACCCAGGGGGCCGAGATCGCCCGCGCCCGCGAGATCGAGCAGGCCGAGATCGAGGCCCGCGAGGCGACCGAGAAGCGGCGCATGGCCCAGACCCTCCTTCTCAACCAGACCCGCATCCGCGGCGAGGAGACGGTCCGCCGCCAGGAGATCGAGCGCCAGCGGGCGCTCGAGGAGGCCGAGATCGCCGCCCGCGAGACGACCGAGCGCGCCCGCATTGCCCAGTCCGCGGCCCTCGACGAGGCCCGCATCGCCGAGGAACGGCGCATCCGCGAACTCGAGATCGCCCGCCGCCAGGCGCTCGACGCGGCCGAGATCGCCGCCGAGGAGGCGGTCGAGGCGGCCCGCATCGCCCAGCGCCAGAAGCTCGACGGCGAGCGCATCGCCGCCGAGGAGGCGACGCGGGCGCGCGAGATCGCCCGCATGCAGGCGCTCGAGGCGGCCGAGATCGCCGCCGGCCGCGCCGTCGAGGCCGAGCGCATCGCCCGCGAGAAGGCGCTCGCGGTCGAGCGCATCGCCGCCGAGGAGGTCACGCGCGAGCGCGAGATCGCCCGCAACCGCCTCCTCGACGAGGCCCGCGTCAGCGCCGAGGAGGCGGTCGAGGCGGCCCGCATCGCCCAGCGCCAGAAGCTCGACGGCGAGCGCATCGCCGCCGAGCAGGCGGTGCGCGAGCGCGAGATCATCCGCGCCGAGGCGGTCGAGGGGGCCGAGATCGCGATGCAGAAGGCCATCGAGGCCTCCCGCATCGCCCGCGAGAAGGCTCTCGCGGTCGAGCGCATCGCCGCCGAGGAGGTCACGCGCGAGCGCGAGATCGCCCGCAACCGCCTCCTCGACGAGGCTCGCGTCGCCGCCGAGGAGGCGGTCGAGGCGGCCCGCATCGCCCAGAAGCTCGAGCTCGACGCCCGCCGCATCGCCGCCGAGGAGGAGACTCGCCGGCGCGAGATCGCCCGCACCCAGGGGCTCGAGGCCGAGCGCATCGCCGCCGAGGAGGCGATCCGGACCCGTGACATCGCCCGCGAGAAGGAGCTCGAGGCGGCCGAGATCGCCCGCCGCGAGGCCGTGGAGCGGGCGCGGATCGCGGCCGAGCTCAAGCTTGAGGAGGACCGCATCGCCAGCCAGAAGTCCCGCGAGGTCACCGACATCGACCGCAAGCGCGCGGTCGAGGCGGCCGAGCAGGCCCGCGTCGTTGCGCTTGCCGAGGAGCGGGCGCGGGCGGCGGCGGCCGACGCGCGGGTGCGCCAGGCCGAGATCGCGGCCCGCCGCGACGTCGAGACCGCCGACGTCGAGCGCGAGCGGGCGGTGGAGGCGGCGCGGCTGGAACGGCGCCGGTCGCTCGAGCAGCTCGACATCGCCCGCGCCCAGGCGCTGCGCGAGGCCGAGATCGAGAGCCGCGAGGACGTCGAGCGGGCCCGCATCGCCTCCGAGCGCGGGCTCGACGAGATCCGCGTCGCCCACGAGACCGAGCGCCGCCGGCTCGAGATCGAGCGCGAGCGGGCGGTCGAGACGGTGGCGATGGAGAAGGCCATCGCCATCAGCCGCAAGTCGCTCGAGGAGAGCGCCGCCCGGGCCGAGGCCGAGGCCGCCCGCGCCCGCGCCACCGAGGCCGAGGAGAAGGTCAAGACGGTGCGCGAGACCGAGGCCGCGAACCGCCGCAAGTCGGTCGACGTGACCCTGGCCGAGAAGGCCGCGGCCGAGGCCCGCCACATGGCCGAGGCCGAGAAGCTGCGCACGGCGGTCGAGGCCGAGGCGGCGCGGCTCATCAACGAGGCCGAGAACGTCCTCACCGACGAGGCCCGCCACTCGCTCTTCCGCCGCAAGCTCCTCGAGCATGTCGAGGGGATCGTCGCGGCGAGCGTCAAGCCGCTCGAGAAGATCCAGGACATCCGCATCATGCAGCTCGACGGCATCACCGGCGGGGGGGCGGCGCGCGACGGCTCGCCGACCGACGAGGTCATCAACTCGGCCCTGCGCTACCGCGTGCAGGCGCCGCTCATCGATTCGCTCCTCTCCGACATCGGCATCGAGGGCGGCAGCCTCGCCCGCCAGGGCGGGCTGATCCGCGAGGCCTCGGACATGCAGCGCATCGCCGCCGATGCCCGCAAGGCCCAGGGCCAGGGCCGCGGCGAGGGGGAGAAGAAGTAGATGGCGAGGGTCTATGTCTCCTCGGTGATCGAGGCCCCGGCGGCGCGGGTGTGGGAGCGGGTGCGCGACTTCAACGGCCTCGCGCGCTGGCATCCGGCGATCCGCGACAGCCGCATCGAGAACGGCGAGCCCGCCGACCGCGTCGGCTGCGTGCGCGACTTCCACCTCCAGAACGGCGACCGCATCCGCGAGAAGCTGCTCGCGCTCTCGGACTACGACTGCTTCTGCACCTATGCGATCCTCGAGAGCCCGATGCCCCTCGCCGACTACGTCGCGACCCTGCGGCTCACGCCCGTCACCGACGGCAACCGTACCTTCGCCGAATGGACGGCCGAGTTCGACTGCGCCGCCGAGGTGGCCGAGGAACTGGTCGGCAACATCGGCCAGAACGTCTTCCAGGCCGGCTTCAACGCGCTGAAGCGCCAGCTTGCGGGGTAGGACGATGTGGGGCGCGTGGGGTGCCGCCCGGCCCGGCCGGGGCGCGAGGGAGCACGGGGCACGATGCCGCGGGTGGTGAGAAGCACCGTCATCGCTGCCCCGGTCGAGGCCGTGTGGGAGGTCCTGCGCGACTTCAACGGCCACGACCGCTGGCACCCGGAGGTGGCCGAGAGCCAGATCGAGCGCGGCTGGCCCTCCGACCGCGTGGGCTGCGTGCGCCGCTTCCGCCTCGCCGACGGCGCCGAGCTGCGCGAGCAGCTCCTCACCCTCTCGGACATCGACATGGCCTTCACCTACTGCCTGCTCGACACGCCGATCCCGCTCCTGAACTATGTCGCCCATGTCCGCCTCGCCCCGGTGACCGACGGCGACCTGACCTTCTGGCACTGGGAGAGCCGCTTCGATGCCCCCGAGGGGCGGGCGGCGGAGCTTGCGCGGATGGTGGGCGAGGCGATCTACGAGGGCGGCTTCGCCGCCATCCGGGCCCATCTCGGGCCGGCCGGGCGGAGCGAGCCATGAGCGTGACGGTCGAGCGGGCGGCGAGCGTCGAGGAGGCCGCGGCGGCGATCGCCCGGGGGGCGGCGCTTCTCGCCGGCGGCACCATCCTCATGCGCCGCGTCAACGCCGGCGACCCGCGGCTCGAGCGGCTGGTGCGCCTCGAGGATCCCGCGCTCCGGCGCATCGGCTCGGGCAGCGAGGGGGTCAGCCTCGGCGCCCTGGTGACGATGGCCGAGGTCGCGGCGGCGCCCGAGACCGCCTTCCTCGCCCCCGTCGCCCGCGCCGTCGGCGGGCCGGCCCTCCGCACCATGGCGACCGTGGGCGGCAACCTCTTCGCCCGCCGGACCTACGGCGATCTCGCGGTGGCGCTGCTCGCGCTCGGGGCGCGGATCATCCTCGCCCGCGACGGCGCGCGCGAGATCGGCGAGTTCCTGCGCGGGCGCGAGCGCGCGGGCCTCGTCCTCGCCCTCGAGGTGCCGCGGCCGCGCGAGGCCCGCGCCTTTGGCTTCCTCAAGGTCGCCCGCGTCCGGCCCGCGGGCACGGCTGTCATGACGCTCGCCGCGCATCTGCCCCGCGAGGGCGGGCGCATCCGCGGCGCCCGCGTCACCTTCGGCGGCATGGGTCCGGGGCCCCTGCGAAGCCCCGGGGCCGAGCGCGCGCTCGAGGGCCAGGCGCTCGACGCCGGCACGATCGGCCGGGCGGCGGCGGCCTGTGTCGAGGGGCTCGAGCCCCTCGACGACGCCCTCGCCTCGGCCTGGTATCGCCGCGAGGTCGCCCCTGTCCACCTTCGCCGCCTGCTCGAAGGGATGCTCTGAGATGGCACTGAAGCCGGTGGCCCTGACCCTGAACGGCAGCGAACGCGCCGCCTTCACCGAGGACGGCGAGAACCTGCTCGACTTCCTGCGCCGCCGGCTCGGCGACCTCTCGCCCAAGTTCGGCTGCGGCCAGGGCGCCTGCGGGGCCTGCACGGTGCTGCTCGACGGCGCCCCCGTTCTCGCCTGCCTGATCCTCGCCGAGACCGCGGCCGGGCGCCGCATCGAGACCGCGGCGGGCCTCGCCGGGGCGGCGCTGCACCCCCTGCAACGGGCCTTCGTCGAGGGCTTCGCGGCCCAGTGCGGCTACTGCACGCCGGGGATGCTGATGGCCGCCGTCGCCCTCCTCCGGGCCAACCCGCGGCCGACGCGCGAGGAGGTGGTGGCGGCGATCGGCGGCAACCTCTGCCGCTGCACGGGCTACGAGCCGATCATCGCCGCGGTGCTCGACGCCGCCGGCCACATGGAGCGACGGGCATGATCGAGTTCCGCAAGGAGTTCTTCGCCGACGAGCGCGACGACGACCTGAAGGAGATCGGCCGGCCGACGATCCGCCAGGACATCGAGGGCCATGTTACCGGCCGCTCGCCCTTCTTCGACGACCACCTCTTCGAGGGGCTGCTCCACGTCCGCTGCGTCCGTTCGCCCCACCACCACGCCCGCATCCGCCGCATCGACACCACCGAGGCCGAGCGGAGCCCCGGGGTCGTGCGCATCCTCACCGGCCGCGACGTGCCGCGCAACCTCAACACCCTCCTGTCGCTCCTCGACTTCGGCATCGACGACGAGCCGCTCCTCGCCGAGTCCAGGGTCGCCTACATGGGCGAGCCGGTGGCGGCGGTGATCGCGACCTCCGAGGCACGCGCCCGCGACGGCGTCGCCAGGGTGCGGGTGGAGTGGGAGGAGTTGCCCCACGTCCTCGACGTCGAGGAGGCGATCCGCCCCGGGGCGCCGGTCGTCTGCGAGGCCTATCCCACCAACCGCTTCATCTACCACGGCCGCTACGACCACCAGAAGCTGCGCTTCGGCGACGTCGAGGCCGCCCTCCGCGGCGCCGACCACATCGTCGAGGGCCGCTACCAGATGTCGCCGATCGAGCAGGCGCCGATCGAGACCTGCGGCGCCATCGCCGCGCCCGAGGAGAACGGCCGCTTTGTCTGCTACACCTCGACGCAGGCGCTCTTCTTCTCGCTCGGCACGGCCGCGAAGATGCTCCAGACCCCGTCAAGCCGGCTCCACTTCATCGGCGGCACCGTCGGCGGCGGCTTCGGCGGCAAGGTCGACAGCCTCCACGAGCCGCTCGCGATCCTCGCCGCCATGCTCACCGGGCGGCCCTGCAAGTATGCCTTCGACCGCGAGGAGGAGATGCAGGTCGGCGCCCCCCGCGGGGCCGAGCGGTGGTATCTGACCGACGGGGTCATGGGCGACGGCCGCATCGTCGCCCGCGCCTTCAGGGGCTACTTCGACTCCGGGGCCTACACCCGGCTCTCCTCCTACGCTATCATCAAGGCCGTGGGCCACCTGCCGGGGCCCTACACGATCCCGAACGTCGCCGCCGACGTCTACTGCGTCTACACCAACCGGACCCCGGCCACGGCGATGCGCGGCTTCGGCATCACCGGGGTCGACTTCGCGATCGAGGCGCAGATGGACAAGGTCGCCGACCGGGTGGGGATGCATCCCCTCGAACTCCGCATCCTCAACGCCTACCGCGACGGCGACATGAAGGCCCACCGGCGCGAGGCCAAGGGCTGCGCGCTCGTCGAATGCGCCCAGGTGGTGGCCGAAAAGGCGGGCATCGCGCTCTCGGCCGCGGCCCGGGCGGCCTCCTCGCGCACGGGCGGGGGCGGCGAGCGCGGGCGGCTCCCGGCCTTCACCGCGACCGACGGCAAGGGCCGCGTCGAGGGCTCGACCTCGGGCAGCTACGCGCGCAAGTCCGCGCCGGGACCGGCCCGTGCCGCCCCCGCCCCGGGCCGTCCCCCCGCCGCCCCGCCGGCCCCGGCCGCCGCCGCGGCTTCCCCCCCGGCCCGGCGCCCGGACGCGGCCGGGGCCCCGCCCCCGCCCCCGGGCGCGCCCGCCGCCGGCCGGGCGGCGGGCGGGGGCTCGATGCCCCCTCCCGCCGCCTCGCCCGCGCCGCCGCCTGGCCCCGGCACCGGCGATGCGGCCCGCCGCGGCGCCCTCCGCTTCTCCTCCCTCTCGGGCCTGCGGAGGCGCTGACATGGCCCGTCACCGCGGCCGCGGCTTCGCGGCGATCAACTACCCCATCGGCATGAACCTCGGCGGCGACCCCTCGCAGGCACTCGTCCACGCCAACCCCGATG
Organism: Paracoccaceae bacterium; assembly: GCA_020846995.1. Taxonomy (GTDB): domain Bacteria; phylum Pseudomonadota; class Alphaproteobacteria; order Rhodobacterales; family Rhodobacteraceae; genus JAHDXW01. Next base: position 6,298 of record JADLCV010000094.1, on the reverse strand, counting down.
GCAAGTTCACCGTCGCCCTCTCCTCGATCGACCTCGGCCAGGGGATGAAGTCGGTCACCCGCCAGATCGCCGCCGAAACCCTCGGGGTGCCGGTCGAGGACGTCTGGGTCGACACCGCCGACAGCGACACCGGCCCCCACTGCATGGGCAGCTTCGCCAGCCGCGGCACCCACCGCGTCGGCAACGCGGTGATCGCGGCCGCGCGCGAGGCCCGCGCCGTGCTGCTCGAGGCGGCGGCCGAGGAACTCGAGGTCGACGCCGGCGACCTCGTCACCGACGGGCGCGGCAACATCCACGTCCGCGGCGCGCCCGCGCGCGCCATCACCACCATGGCCGCCGCCCAGGCGGCCCAGTTCCGCCAGGGGCGCACCGTCTCCGGGCGCGGCATCTTCCTCATCCCGCTCTCGCCCGTCGATCCCGAGACGGGCGAGATGACGCCGGTCTCCTGCTTTGCCCATGCCGCGATGATGGTCGAGGTCGAGGTCGACGACGAGACGGGCGAGGTCGGCGTCACCGACATGCAGTCGGCCTACGAGGTCGGCCGGGCGCTGAACCCCCGCCTCGTCGGCCAGCAACTCACGGGCGGCGCCTGGATGGGCATGAGCCACGCCCTCTGGGAGACGACCGAGCCCTTCTATCCCGACCGCGCCCACCGGCCGGTCGACTTCAGTGCCTACCTGATGCCCGGCCCGGGCGATCTCTCGTCCCACCACATCAGCATCCTCGAGCGTCCCGCCCCCGACGGCCCCTACGGCGCCAAGGGGCCGGGCGAGATGTGCGCGAACCCGGTCCTGCCGGCGGTCGCCAACGCGATCTGGGACGCCGTCGGCGTGCGCGTGGACGACCTTCCCATCACCCCCGAGAAGGTCCTCCGCGGGCTCCGCGCCCAGGGCGGCGCCCGGCCGCGGCGGCGGGGCTGACGGGCGATGGCCGTGCGGCCGCGGATCGCCGGGATCGACGGGCCGGGTGCCTTCGCCCGCGGGCTCCGCGATGCCCAGTACATCGCCGACGAGGGTTTCGCCACCGCCGCCTATCTCGCGCTCGCGCTCGCCAAGCCGCTCCTCCTCGAGGGCGCGCCGGGGGTGGGCAAGACCGAGGGCGCCAAGGCCATCGCCGCCGTCCTCGGCCGCCAGCTCCTGCGGCTCCAGTGCTACGAGGGGATCGACGCCGCCGCCGCCCTCTACGAATGGAACTTTCCCCGCCAGATGCTGGCCATCCGCCAGGCCGGCAGCACCCATGTCAACCTCTACGCCGACGAGTTCCTGATCGCGCGACCGATGCTCGAGGCGCTGCAGAACCCCCGCGAGCGCGTCCTCCTCCTCGACGAAATCGACCGCGCCGATCCCGAGTTCGAGGCCTTCCTGCTCGAGTTCCTCTCCGACTTCACGCTCTCGATCCCCGAGCGCGGCACGGTCCGGGCGGCCGAGCCGCCGGTCGTCATCCTGACCTCGAACCGCACCCGCGAGCTGCACGAGGCGCTCCGCCGGCGCTGCGTCTACCACTGGATCGACTACCCCGATCCCGCGCTCGAGGCCGAGATCGTCATGATGCGCGCCTCGAGCGTCGCCCGCGCCACGGCCGCGAAGGTGGTGGCGGCGGTGGGCGCGCTTCGCGCCCGTCCGCTTGCAAAGCCCCCGGGCGTCGCCGAGACGGTCGAATGGGCCGAGGCGGCGACGCTCCTCCACACCCAGGGGGCGGCCTGGCCCGCCGCCTTCGCCCGCGCCGTGGGCGTCGTCCTCAAGGACCAGGACGACCTTGTCCATGTCGCCCCCGACCTCGACCGCCTGCTCATGGAGACGGTGGCATGAGCCGGGACGACCTCGAGGGAGCGGGAGGGGCCCGCCCGGGCGCCCCGCGCGCGCTCCCGGCGCCAAGAATGTTCGGCGAAAAGTCTTGGCCCTCGGCGGCCGCGGCGGAGGCGCTTCCGGCCCCGCTCGCCCCCTTCCTGGACTTCGCCGCGCGGCTCCGGGGGGCCGGCTTTGCCGCCGCGCCCGACCAGACCCAGGGCTTCATCGCTGCCGTCGGGCTCCTCGGGCCGCGGTGGCTGGCCGACCTGCGCCGGGCCGCGCATGCCCTCTTCGGCCCTCCGCCCGAGCGGCGGGGAGAGTTCGACGCGCTCTTCGATGCGGCCTTCCTCGGGCGGGCGCTCGCGGCGCCGGCCCCGGGCCCGGAGGAGGAGATGCCGCCCGCCTTCGATGCCGCGGGTCCCGAGCTCCTGGCCGAGCCCGACGAGGGCGAGGAGCCTGCCGGCGCCGCGGCGAGCGTGGCCGAGCGGCTGCACGGGCGGAGCTTTGCCGCCACCGACGAGGCCGGCGCGCTCCGCGCCTTCCGCCGGGCCCTCCCCGCCCGCTTGCCGCGCCGGCTCGGCCGGCGGTTCGCGCGCGACCCCCGCGGGGCCCGGCCCGACGCCCGCCGCGCCTTCGCCGCCATGGTCCGCCGCGACGGCGAGATCGCCCGCCTGCCGCGGCTGCGGCGACGCCTGCGGCAGCGGCGGGTTCTCCTCCTGATCGACATCTCCGGGTCGATGACGGGGGCGACCGACGGCGCCCTGCGCCTCGCCCATGCGCTCGTCCATGGCGCCGAGCGGGCCGAGGTCTACACCCTCGGCACACGGCTCACGCGCGTCACCCGCGCGCTCGCCCACCCGGCGCCGGCGGCGGCCCTCGTCCGCGTCGCCGGGCTCGTCGCCGACTGGGACGGCGGAACGCGGCTTGGCGACGCCCTTGCCGTCTTCCTCGCCCTGCCGCGCCTTGCCGCCCACGCCCGCGGGGCGCTCGTCGTCGTCCTCTCCGACGGGCTCGAGCGCGGCGGGCCCGCGGCGCTCGTCGCGGCGATGGCGCGGCTGCGGCGCCTCGCCTGGGCCATCCTCTGGCTGACGCCGCTCCGGGCCGATCCCGGCTACATCCCCGCGACCGCGGCCCTCGCGGCCATCCTGCCCTTTCTCGACCGCCTCGGCGACGGCTCGGCCCCGGGCCGGGTCGCGGCCGAGATTCTCGCCTTTGCCCGCGAGGTGCGGCCCTGAGGCCGGCCCGCCAACCCGAACCGGAGGATACCCATGCCCCTGGAGATCAAGCTCCTCGATTTCGGCGACATCGAGCTCGAATCGTCCTTCCTCGTGCTCGCGCGCGACTGCGGGCGCACGCGGCGGGTGCCGGTCTACGGCTTCCTGATCCTCGGCGGGCAGTATCCCCTGGTCGTCGACACCGGCTACCGTGACAACGCGATCATGGAGACGCTCGGCATGCGCGGGCTCCAGTTCCACGAGAACATGATCGAACGCCAGCTTGCCAACCACGGCGTACGCGTCGGTGACGTCCGCTACGTCCTCCACACCCATCTCCACATCGACCACGCCGGCAAGGACGACCATTTCCCGATGAACACGACCGTGGTCATCAACCGCCGCGAGCTCGAATACTCGGTGTCGGGGCTGATGCATCCCCAGTATCCCAAGCCCGACATCATCCACCTCGTCGAGCGGCTGCACACGCCCGGCGCGCTCAGGCTCGAGGACCTCGAGATCTCGGGGCCGATCGAGCTCCTGCCCGGGGTGGTGCTCGAGGCCGCGGGCGCCCACACCGAGGGATCGATGAACATCCATGTCGAGACCGCCGAGGGCCGGGCGACGATCTGCGGCGACGTCATCTACGACTTCAACGACCAGATCATCGAGCCCCGGCGCAGCTTCGGGCCCGAGGAGTATCAGGTCACGGGCAACCACGGCGGCTCCAAGCGCGGCGAGAAGGGGCAGCTCCGCAAGCTCATGCACGGCTCGCGCTTCCTCCTGCCGATCCACGACAAGCCGGCCCGGGTCGAGGGCGGCCGCGTCAGCGGCCGGCTCGACATGGTCGTGCCGGGGCCCGTCACCCAGTCGGTGCCGCGCCGCGCCTGGTTCCCGGCCTGAGGGGGGTGGCGATGGCACACGAGGCCCTCGACCCCGGCTTCCGGCGGCTGATCGACGAGCATGCGCCGGTCCGCCAGCTTGGCCACGGCTTCACCTTCACCGAGGGGCCGGTCTGGCACCCGGTCGACCACTACCTCCTCTTCTCGGACATGCCGGCCGACGTCCGCCGGCGCTGGGACCCGGCGGGCGTGCGCGAGGTCGCGCGGCCCTCGGCCAAGGGCAACGGCATGACCTACGATGCCGACCTCAACCTTCTCGTCTGCGAGCATGCGACCTCGTCGGTCGCCCGCTTCCGCCCCGACGGCACGCGCGAGGTGCTGGCGAGCCATTTCGAGGGGCGCGAACTCAACAGCCCCAACGACCTCTGCGTGAAGGCCGACGGCTCGGTGTGGTTCACCGACCCCTGGTATGGGCGGATGCCGGTCTTCGGGGTCGAGCGCAGGCGCGAGCTCGGCTGGCAGGGGGTCTTCCGCCTGCCTCCCGGCCACCGGCCGGGGGCCGAGCCCGAGCTGGTGGTCGACCGCTATCTCTTCGGCATGCCGAACGGGCTCTGCTTCTCGCCCGACGAGCGGCTGCTCTACGTCAACGACACCGAACAGGCCAACATCCGCGTCTTCGAGGTCGAAGGCGGGCGGCTGCGCAACGGGCGCGTCTTCGCGAGCGGCATCCGCGATCCCCTGAAGCCCGGGGTGCCCGACGGCATGAAATGCGATGCCGAGGGCAACCTCTGGGTCACCGCGCCGGGCGGGCTCTGGGTCTATGCCCCCGGAGGCCGGCTGCTCGGCAAGGTGGCGATCCCCGAGCTGGCGGCGAACCTGCACTGGGGGGGGGCGGAATGGCGGACGCTCTTTGTCTGCGCCACGACCTCGCTCTACGCGATCGAGGTCAAGGTCGGCCCGCGCGGGGAGCCCTTCATGCGCGCCCGCCCGCGCGCCGACGCACCCGCGGCAGGGGCCGGGTCCGCGGGCGGCGGCGGCGCGGCGCGGCTCGACCCCGGGCGGGCGGCGCTCATCATCCAGGACATGCAGAACGACGTCGTGGCCGAGGGCGGCGCCTTCGCCGATTCGGGCTCGCCCCGCCACTGCCGCGAGCAGGACGCGATCGCCCACGCCCGGGCGCTGGCCGACTGTGCCCGCGCCCGCGGCATCCCCGTGATCCATGTCTGGTTCGTGGTCCCGCCGGGGGCGCGGGGCATGACGCTCAACGCCCCCCTCTTCGAGAACGTCCTCGAGAGCAAGGCGATGGTGCGCGGCACCTGGGGGGCGGCGCCGGTCGCCGGGCTCGAGCCCCAGCCGGGCGACCATGTCGTGGAGAAGATGCGGATGTCGGCCTGGGAGGGGACGAACCTCGAGACCGTCCTCCGGGCCGAGGGGCGCGACATCGTCATCGTCACCGGCGCCTGGACCAACATGTCGATCGAGCACACGGCGCGGACCGGGGCCGACAAGGGCTATGTGATGGTGGTGCCCGAGGACGCCTGCTCGACCATGAATGCCGACTGGCACCGGGCGAGCATCGACTATGCCCTCCAGAACGTGGCCCTGGTGACGACGACGGCGGCGACGATCGCGGCCCTCGGCGGCTGACGGCGCGGCCCCTCCGGGACACCGCCGCCGCGGGATCCGGCGCGCGGGGTGGGGCGGGGGAGGCCCGCCGCGCGGGGCGGCCCGCGGTCGCACCCCGCCCGGCGGGGGAGCCGGAGCGGCGGGGCGCAGGGCGGGCACCGCCCCCGCGGCGGGGCGGCGGCGTCCCAGGGTCAGGACCCATTGATCTTGCGTTGTCGGCGTGATCCAGGCTCCGCGAGGAGACTGACCGATGAGCAACCTTTTCTGGCTGACGGAGGTACAGATCGCGCGTCTGGAACCCTTCTTTCGCAAGCGTCCGTCCTGACCGCTACCCGTTCCAGCGCCAGGGGAGCAGGTCATCGACCTTGGAGATCTTGTGGTCCGGGATGCGGGCGAGGGTGTCGGCGAGCCAGGGGTGGGGATCGACGGCGTTCAGTTTGGCAGTTTCTATCAGGGTGTAGGCGATGGCGGCGGCCTTGCCGCCTGCCTCGGAGCCGACGAAGAGGTCGTTCCTGCGGCGCGAGGGCGATGGCGCGCATGCCGCGTTCGGCAGCGTTGTTGTCGAGTTCCGGATGCCGTGGTCGAGATGGGGGCGCAGGCGCTCCATGCGGGCGAGGGCATGGCGGATGGCGGCCGCGAGCGGGGATGGTGCCGCACGACAAACAGGATGTGTTCCGCCTCGCAGCCTTCTTCAGCAGCCTGCTAGAGGCGGTGCCGGGCCCGGAGGGCGGCGAGGATGGTGCCGTCGTCGAGGTAGTCGAGTTCGCCGCCGACGGGGACGCCGCGGGCGAGCGAGGAGACGGCGACGCCCTCGCGCGCCACCAGTTCG
>JADLCV010000093.1 GCA_020846995.1 Paracoccaceae bacterium | reverse complement strand
TGCACGACGACACCAGCGGCACCGGCAACCTCCTCGAGACCACAGGGAGACGCAGATGAGAGCTTCGATGAATCGGCGGACGTTGATGAAATCGGCGGGGGCCAGCGCGCTCGTGGCGGCCGTCGGCGCCCCCGGGATCGCGCGCGCGGCCGCGAAGACCTTCAAGGTCGGCCAGCTCGGGGTGATGAGCGGGGCCGAGGCGTCCTGGGGGCTCGTCAACAAGTATTGCGCGCTCGCCACTGCGGCGATGTGGAACGAGCAGGGCGGGGTCGAGATCGGCGGCGACACCTACATGATCGAGGTCGTCTCGGTCGACGAGCGCAACGATCCCCGCCTTGCCGTCTCGGGGGCCGAGCGGCTGATGGGCGAGGAGGGCATCCGCTACGTCCTCGGCCCCAACACCGACGTCACCGCGACCTCGGTCCGCCCGATCGCCGAGAAGTACAGGGCGATCTACTTCCCCTACGCCTCGAGCCGCGAGCTCTTCACCCAGCCGGCCGAGAACGCCATCATGGGCATGGTCGCGAGCTATCAGGTCGCCCCCGCGATCCTCGACCTCGTCAAGGCCGAGCGCGGCGTCAGCAAGGTCGCCCTCGTCGCCCGCAACGACAGCGACGGGCTCTCGAACCGCAACGACTGCCTCGCCGCGGCCCAGCGGCTCGGCCTTGAGGTGGTCGTCGGTGACGCCACCTACGAATCGAACACGACCGACTACTTCCCGGTCATGGCCGGGGTCGTCGACAAGGCGCCCGACCTCATCTTCCTGCCCGCCTCGGCGCCGGCCAACACGCCCCTCCTGATGCGGGCCGCGCGCGAGCTTGGCTACACCGGCCTCTTCGCCTCCGACTCGGGCCAGGACATCAAGGTCATCAAGGAGATGGCCGGTGAACTCGGGAACGGCCTGATCTCGATCGGCGGGGCCTCGACGGCCGAGATCCGGAGCGAGTACATGGACCGCTTCATCGCCAAGTACACCGAGGTCGCCGGCGAGTGGAACGACGAGGCGGGCACCAAGGTCTACGCCCTCGAGATCATCCTCGGCACGCTCAAGGCCGCCGGCCCCGAGGCGATCACCAACACCGACCTCTTCAAGGCCCAGATCCCCACCTTCCAGATGCGCAACCCCTTCCTGCGCGAGGAAAGCGTGCTCGCCTACACCGGCGAGACCGACTACGGCCAGAAGCGCCAGATCGGCGTGCCTTTGGTCCTGACCGAGACCGTCGGGGGCGAGTTCGCCACGATCTGGATCGGGGCGGTGAAGTAGGCCCCCGGGGCAGCCGCCGGGGCGGCCGGGCGCGAGGGGCAGGGGGCCGGCATGGAGCAGGTCATCATCAACGGTGCCATCCTGTCGGCCAACTATGCGCTGATCGCGCTCGGCATCACCCTGATCTTCGGCATCATGAACGTGCTGAACTTCGCCCATGGCCAGCTGTTCATGATCGGCGGGCTGGTGGTCTACTGGATCTCGGCGGTCGTCGGGCTGCCCTATGGCGTCGGCGTCGCCGCCGCGACGCTGAGCGTCGGCCTGATCGGCATGGCCATGGAGCGGGGCCTCTTCGCCCGCGTCATGGCCGAGGCCGGGCGCGAGGAGAACGCCATGCTTCTGGCCGTGGGGACGGCGTTCCTGCTCGAGAACGCGGCCCTCTACCTCTTCGGCGAGAAGCAGCGCGGCATCCCGCCGATGGTCCAGGGCGTCTACCGCCTGGGCGCCGCCTTCCTGCCCGCGAACCGGTTGGTGGTGTTCCTGATCTCGGTCGCGCTCGTCATCGCCGTCCTCGTCTTCGTCCACTTCACGCGCACCGGCCGGGCCATGCGCGCGCTGGCCCAGGACCGCACCGCGACGACGCTGATGGGGGTCGATGCCGGGCGCATCAGCATGCTCGGCTTCGGGCTCGGCGCCGCGCTCGCGGGGATTGCCGGGGCGCTCCTGATCTCGGTCACCGGGGTCAATGCCGGGGTGGGTGCGGCGATCTCGACCAAGGCCTTCATCATGATCATGATCGGCGGGGCAGGGGTGATCGGCGGCGCGCTGCTCGGCGCGCTGGCCCTCGGCTTTGCCGAGGCGGTGGGCTACGCCCTCTTCCCCGGCTCGGTGACCTACCTCATCATCTTCGTGGCGCTGATCGTCTTTCTCCTCGTGCGGCCGCAGGGGATCATGGGTCGGCCCTGGGGCTGAATCCTCCCCCCTCGCACGATCGCGCCCATCTCGCCGGCAAGGACCGACGGCCATGGCAAGACACCTCGCGGCAGCATCCGCCCCCGAACTCGCCCGCGCCTTCGACAGCCGGCGCGGTGCCTTCGCCCTCCTCCTTCTCGCGCTCCTCCTCTACGGGCTCGTGCCGGCCGTCTTTGCAGGCCGTGCCTACTGGCTGAACGTGATGACCAACGCCGCCCTTCTCTCCTTCGCGAGCCTCGGGGTCTGGGTCACCTTCGCGATCGGCCGGGTCAACATCGGCCAGGGCGCCTTCGCCCTCATCGGGGGCTACACGACGGCGCTCCTCGCCACCGTCCTGCACTGGCCCTTCTGGCTCTGCCTGCCCGTCTCGGCCGTCGTCGCGGGAGGGGTGGGGTTTCTCATCGGCTGGCCGCTCCTGCGCCTGCGCGGCATCTACTTCGCGATGGTGACGCTGAGCCTGACCGAGGCCACGCGCCTCTTCTTCCTCAACACCATCCGCGACAACGGCGGCGGCGTCCTGAACATCCCCCGCCCGCCCGAACTGGCCACTCCGCTCGCCTTCTACCTCTTCGCCGCGACGCTCCTCCTTCTCGGCTGCGCCGGCGTCTGGCGGCTGGCCAACAGCCGCATCGGCTGGGTCTTCCGCTCCATGCGCGAGAACGAGGAGCTGGCGATGTCGATCGGCATCGACATCACCCGCTACCGCATCCTCGCCTTCGTCATCTGCTCGGCCATGGGCGGCGTCACCGGCGGCTGCTTCGCGCTTCTCCAGCAGAACATCTATCCCGCGACCTACACCATCGCCGATTCGATCAACTTCCTGCTCTACTGCTTCCTCGGCGGGCTCGAGTTCGTGCTCGGGCCGATCGTCGGCGCCTTCGGCCTCGTGCTCACCTTCGAGCTCCTGCGCTCGATCCAGGAGTTCCAGGCGCTCCTCTACGGCGTCCTGATGATCGTCGTCATGCTGTTCCTGCCCAATGGGCTCCTCAGCCTTGGCGCCGTGCTGCGGCGGGGACGGGGGGGCGGGCGATGAGCTTCCTTGCCGTCGAGAGCCTGACCCGGCGCTTCGGCGGGCTCACCGCCGTCAACGACATCTCCTTCAGTGTCGAGAGGGACGAGATCCTGTCCCTGATCGGGCCCAACGGGGCGGGCAAGTCGACCGTCTTCAAGCTCATCGCCTCGTTTCTCAGGCCGACGGCGGGGCGGGTGCTCCTCGAGGGCGCGGTGATGAGCGGCCGCCGCCCCCACGAGGTGGCCCGCGCCGGGATCGTCCGCACCTTCCAGGAAACGACGGTGTTCAAGGAGATGACGGCGCTCCAGAACGTCGTCGTGGCGCATCAGCTGGGCCTCGCGGCGACCGCCTTCGGTGCCTACCTCGGCACCCCGGCCGCCCGCGCCGACGCCCGCGAGGCGCTCGAGAGCGCGGCCGAGATCCTCGACTACCTCGGCCTCGGCCACATCCGCGACGAGAAGGCGCGCAACCTGCCGCAGGGGCATCTGCGCGCCCTCGGCATCGCCATCGGGCTCTCGGCGCGGCCGCGCGTGCTCCTCCTCGACGAGCCCTTCGCGGGCATGAACCTCGAGGAGACCGACCGGGCCGTGGCGATGGTCGAGGGCATCCGCCGGCGCGGCATCACGATCCTCCTGGTCGAGCACGACATGCGCGCGGTCATGCGCATCTCGGACCGCATCGTGGTGATGAACTTCGGCTCGCGGATCGCCGAGGGCACGCCGGCCGAGATCCGCGCCAACCCTGCCGTCATCGAGGCCTATCTCGGCCGCGACGACGAGACGATCGGGAGCTGACGGGCCATGGCCGCGACCTCCTCGCGCTATTTCGAGGCCCGCCGCATCGGCGTGAGCTACGACCGGGTGACGGCGCTGAGCGAGGTCTCGATCGCCTTCGATGCCGGCGGGATCGTGGCCCTGATCGGCGCCAACGGCGCGGGCAAGAGCACGTTCCTGCGGGCGACAAGCGGGCTCGTGGCGCTCGCCGGAGGCGAGATCTGGTTCGACGGCCAGCGGCTCGACCGCATTCCCGCCGCCGCCCGCGTCGCCATGGGCATCGCCATGGTGCCCGAGGGGCGCCGCGTCTTCCCGCTCATGTCGGTGCGGGACAACCTGCTCATGGGCGCCCATGTGCGCCGCGACCGCGGCGTCGCGCGGGACCTCGACGTCATGCTCGACCGCTTCCCGCGCCTGCGCGAAAGGCTGCGGCAGGCGGCCGGCACCCTCTCGGGCGGGGAGCAGGAGATGCTGGTCATCGCCCGGGCGCTGATGTCGCGGCCGCGGCTCCTCCTGCTCGACGAACCCTCGCTCGGGCTGGCGCCGATCGTCGTGCGCGACATCGCCCGGCTGATCGTCGAGATCCGGCGCGACGCCGGCACGAGCATCGTCCTCGTCGAGCAGAACTCGCGCATGGCGCTGAGGATCAGCCAGTACGCCTATGTGCTCGAGACCGGCCGCATCGGCCTCGAGGGGGCCTCTCAGGATCTCCTGAACGAGGAACGGGTCAGGGAGCTCTATCTCGGCGGCTGAGGCGGGCGGGAGAGGGCAGGGGAAGGGAAGGGACGCGACATGCCAGGAAGGATCATTCTTGCGGCGGGCCAGCTCGGGCCGATCGCGCGTGCCGACAGCCGGGAGAGCGTGGTGGCGCGGCTCCTCGCCATGCTGACGGAGGCGGCCGCCCGCAAGGCCGACTTCATCGTCTTTCCCGAACTCGCGCTGACGACCTTCTTCCCGCGCTGGCATTTCACCGACGAGGACGAACTCGACAGCTTCTACGAGACGGCGATGCCGAACCCCGTCACCCGGCCCCTCTTCGAGGCGGCGGCGCGCCTCGGCATCGGCTTCAACCTCGGCTTCGCCGAACTCGTCCGCGAGGGCGGCCGCAAGCGGCGCTTCAATACCTCGGTCGCCGTCGACCGCAGCGGCCGCATCGCCGGAAAGTATCGCAAGGTCCACCTGCCCGGCCACCGCAACCACGAGCCCTGGCGGCCCTTCCAGCACCTCGAGAAGCGCTATTTCGAGACCGGGGATCTCGGCTTTCCGGTCCATGACGTCGACGGCGTCCGCCTCGGCATGTTCATCTGCAACGACCGGCGCTGGCCGGAGACCTGGCGGGTGATGGGGCTGAAGGGCGCCGAGGTCATCTGCGGGGGCTACAACACGCCCCTCCACAACCCGCCCGTGCCCCAGCACGACCAGCTGAGCTCGTTCCACCACCTCCTGTCGATGCAGGCCGGCGCCTACCAGAACGGCGCCTTCACGGTCGGGGCGGGCAAGGCCGGGATCGAGGAGGGCTGCATGCTCCTCGGCCATTCCTGCATCGTCGCCCCGACGGGCGAGCTCGCCGCCCTGACCACGACGCTCGAGGACGAGGTCATCACCGCCGTCGCCGACTTCGCCCGCTGCCGCGAGATCCGCGAGAACATCTTCAACTTCGCCGAGCACCGCGAGCCGCAGAACTACGGGCTGATCGCCGCCATCTGAAGGCGCCGGGCGCGGCCGGCGCGACGGGTCCCGGCGGGAAGGCCGGGCGCGCGCCCGCGACGCCATCCGGCGCCCAGCGCGCCCAGCGTGCCCGGGGCAGAAAGCGAGGGGAGCGATGCGTGCCATCCTGCTCGACCGCCCCGGCGACCGGCCGGGCGCGCCCCGCATCGTCGAATGCGACCCGCCCCGCGCCGGGGCCGACGAGATCGTCGTCCGCGTCGCCTACGCGGGCTGCAACTTCGCCGACACGATGCTGTGGCGCGGCCGCTATCCCCACCCCCGGCCCTATCCCCTCGTTCCGGGCTTCGAGATCGCGGGCGAGGTGAGCGCGATCGGGGCCGGCGTGCGGGGCTTCGCCCCGGGCGACCGCGTCGCCGCCTATGCCGCCACCGGGGGCGGGGCGGCGGAGTACTGCGCCCTGCCGGCGGCGGCCGCCGTGGCCCTGCCCGCGGCCGTCGACCTCGTGACCGCCGCGGCCTTTCTCGTCCAGGCCCAGACGGCCTGGCATCTCCTCCACACCGTCTCGGCGGTCGGCGCGGGCGAGGTCGTGCTCGTCCACGCGATCGGCGGCGGCGTCGGCCTCCATCTCACCCAGATGGCCGCCGCGGCGGGCGCCATCGTCATCGGCACCGTCGGCACGCCCGGCAAGGAGCGGCGCGCCCTCGAATACGGGGCGCGCCTCGTCGTCGACCGCACGGCGGAGGACTTCGTGGCCGCGATCGGCCGCTTCCTCGGCGGCCGCGCCGTCGACCGAATCTATGACTCGACAGGGGCCGCGATCCTCGACCAGAGCTTCGCCCTCCTGCGACCGCTCGGCCAGGTCGTGAGCTACGGCGAGGCCGAGGGCCCGCCGCTCGCCAATCTCTGGTCGCGGCTGGTCGAGAAGTCGCTGACCTTCACGCGCTTCCACCTCGGCCACCTCGACCCTTCCGGACCGCCCTGGCGGGAGGGGCTGCGCCTCACCCTCGGCGCGGTTGCCGACGGCCGCCTGAAGGTGCCGGTCGAGCGCGTCTATCCCTTCACCGAGGCGCGGCAGATGCTCGAGGCGCTCGAGTCCCGCAAGGTCCCGGGCAAGCTCGTGCTTGCCGTCGATGCCCCCGCCAACCTTCCCGAACCCCGGAGCTGAACGACATGCAGGACTACGACCTCGTCATCCGCGGCGGCACCGTCGCCACCGCGAGCGACGCCTTCCGGGCCGACATCGCGGTCACCGGCGGCCGCATCGTGGCCCTCGGCGAAAGGCTCGGGCGGGGCGCCCGCGAGATCGTGGCCGAGGGCCGCCTCATCCTGCCGGGGGGCATCGATTCGCACTGCCACATCGAGGAGCCGCCGGTCGGCGAGGTCGAGAATGCCGACAGCTTCGAGACCGCCACCGCCTCGGCCGCGGCCGGGGGCACGACGACGGTGATCTCGTTTGTCCAGCAGGCGAAGGGCAGCGGCATCACCGCCGGCCTGCGCGACTACCAGCGCAAGGCCGCGCGCGCGCTTGTCGACTATTCCTTCCACCTCGTCGTCACCGACGCGAGCGAAGCGGTCCTGGCCGAACTCCCGCCCCTGATCGCCGAGGGGCACCGGTCGCTGAAGATCTTCATGACCTATCCCAACCTCGTGCTCGACGACGACCACATCCTGCGGGTGCTGGCGCTGGCGCGGCAGACCGGCGCCCTCGTCACGGTTCATGCCGAGAACCATGCCGCGATCATGTATCTTACCCGCGCGCTCGAGGCGGCTGGGCTGACCCGCCCCCGCCACCACGCCTGGGCCAAGCCCATGGCCGTCGAGCGCGAGGCCTGCCACCGCATCATCATGCTCGCCGAACTCCTCGACGTGCCGATCCAGATCTTCCACGTCTCGGGCGCCGAGGCGGCCGAGGAGATCCGGCGGGCCCAGCAGCGCGGCCTCAGGGTCTTCGGCGAGACCTGCCCGCAATACCTGATGCTGACGGCCGACGACCTCGACCGGCCGGGGTTCGAGGGGGCGAAGTTCCTCTGCAGCCCCGCCCCGCGGACGCCCGAGGACCAGGTGGCACTCTGGGACCACCTGCGCCTCGGCACGCTCGGGATCGTGTCCTCCGACCACGCGCCGAACCGCTTCGACGACCGCCACGGCAAGAAGGTCCGGGGCGAGGACGCCCCCTTCAGCGCCATCCCGAACGGGGTTCCGGGGCTCGCGACGCGGCTTCCCGTCCTCTTCTCCGAAGGCGTGGGCAAGGGCCGGATCGACCTCGCGACTTTCGTCGCCCTGACCGCGACCAATCCCGCCCGGCTCTTCGGCCTCGCGCCGCGGAAGGGCACGATCGCCATCGGCGCCGACGCCGACCTCGCGATCTGGGATCCCGGGCGGAAGGTCACGATCCGCAACGCGATGCTGCACCACGGCGTCGACTACACCGTCTACGAGGGGCTCGAGGTGACGGGCTGGCCGGTCACGACCCTGTCGCGCGGCGTCGTCGTGTCCGACGAGGACCGGGTGACGGGCCGGCCCGGCCACGGCCGCTTTCTCGCCCGCGGGCCCTACGAGGCGATCCGGCCGCGGAACCGGCATGTGACGCCCTTCGACGCCGTCGAGGGCAGGCTCAGTGGGGCGGCGCCCGCGGGCGCCGGAGCGAAGGGGTGAGGGCGATGAGGATCAAGGTCATCAATCCCAACACGACGTGGTCGATGACGGCCAAGATCGGGGCCGCGGCGACGGCCGTGGCGGCGGCGGGCACCGAGATCGTCGCCGTCAGCCCGTCGATGGGCCCGGCCTCGATCGAGGGCCACTACGACGAGGCGGTGAGCGCCCTCGGCGTCCTCGACGAGGTCCGCCGGGGCGAGGCCGAGGGCTGCCATGGCTACCTCGTCGCCTGTTTCGACGACCCCGGGCTCGACGCCGCCCGCGAGATCGCGAACGGCCCCGTCGTCGGCATCGCAGAGGCCGCCATGCACATGGCCTCGTTCGTCTCCGAGGGCTTCTCGGTCGTCGCCACCGGCCATCGCAGCCGCATCATCCTCGAGCGCCTCGCCCGCAGCTACGGCATGGGGACGAGGTGCCGCCGGGTGCGCACGACCGAACTCGCCGTCCTCGACCTCGAGGTCGAGGGGTCGGAGGCCTGTTCGACCATCCTCGCCGAATGCCGCCGCGCCATCGCCGAGGACGGCGCCGACTGCATCGTGCTCGGCTGCGCCGGCATGGCCGACCTCGCGGGGCTCATCGCCCGCGAAACGGGCGTGCCGGTCGTGGACGGGGTGGCGGCGGGGGTGAAGATCCTCGAGGGCCTGATCGGCATGGGGCTGTCGACCAGCCGCGCCGGCGGCTACGCCTATCCCAACCCCAAGATCTACGCGGGCGACCTCGTGCGCTTTGCACCCGACCCCGCGAGGGCCCGCAGCGAGGGGGGCGGGGGATGCCGGGGGTGATCCTGCCCGCGCCCTTTCCCGCCCTCCCCGGGGAGCGCGTCGATGCCCGCGGCAAGGGCATGCCCGACGGCGCGGACGGGATCGCTCTCGCCGACGTCGGCCGGCAGGGCTGGAACGTCCTTCGCGGCGACCTGCCGACGCCGCTCGCCGTCCTCGACGGCGATGCGATCGCCGCGAACGGGCGCTGGATCGCCGCCGTGACGGACCACTACGGGGTCTCGCTCGCGCCCCACGGCAAGACCACCATGGCCCCCCAGCTCTTCCGTCGCCAGATCGCGGATGGCGCCTGGGGCATCACGCTCTCGACCCGCCACCACGTCCAGGTGGCACGCCACTACGGGATTCCCCGCGTCTTCCTTGCCAACCAGATCCTCGATCGCGGGTTTCTCGACTACATCGCGCGGATCCAGATCGCCGATCCCGGCTTCGACTTCTACTTCCTCGTCGATTCGCCCGAGGGGGTCGCACTCCTCGCCGAGGTCGCGGACCGCCATCCCGGGCATCGGCCGTTCCGCGTGCTGATCGAACTCGGAGCGCCCGCGAGCCGGGCCGGCTGCCGCACCCTGGCCGAGGCCCGGGTGCTCGCCCGCGCCCTTGCCGCCATGTCCGGGGCGGCGGTCCTCGTCGGCATCGAGGGTTTCGAGGGCAGCCTCCGCGGCGCCGACGGGGCCGCGATCGAGCGCCGCGTCGGGGAGTTTCTCGCCTTCATGGCCGAAACCGCCGCGGCCTTCGACCGCGAGGGCCTCTTCGGCGGCGCCGAGGTCCTCCTCACGGCCGGCGGCTCGACCTATTTCGACCTCGTCGCCAAGGCCCTCCGCGGCGTCCGCCTGCGCGGGCCGGCGCGCGTCGTCCTCCGCAGCGGCTGCTACATCGCCCATGACGCGGGGATGTATGCAGAGGCGGTCGCCCGCGTCCTCGAACGCTCGCCCGAACTCGCCGCCCTCGAGGCCAGGCCCCGCCAGGCGCTGACGGTGTGGGCGACGCTGCAGTCGCGGCCGGCGCCCGACCTCGCCCTCCTCAACGCCGGGCGGCGCGACCTCTCCCACGATTCGCTCCCGCCGCGGCCGCTGCGCTACGCGACCGGGGCCGGCATCAGGGCCCTGCACGCCCTTCCCGAGGGCCATGCGGTCACCATGCTGAACGACCAGCACGCCTACCTCGCCTGCCCTCCGGGCTCGCCCCTCCGGCCCGGCGATCTCGTCGAACTCGGCATCTCCCACCCCTGCACGACCTTCGACAAGTGGGACGTGCTCTGCGTGGTCGACCGCCACCTCGACGTCGTCGACGCAATCAGGCCGTTCTTCTAGCGCGAGAGCCGATCGGGCGCTTTCGCCGGGCATTTCCCGGGGTCCGGCCGCGTCGCGCGACGCCCGCCCGGGCGGCCCGGGGCCGGGGTGCCTCCGGGCCCCGCCGCGGGCCGCGGGGACGGGGCCGGGCCCTCCCTCCGGGGCGCGCGGGGTCGCGGCCGCCCGGGCGGCGCGCGCACCGGCTCCATTCAAGTAACTTGACAGGGAAGGCGGGCAGGTTGAATCCTGCTCAGGCGGCCGGAGGAACCGGGCCCGCCCCCCGAGGGGGGCGGCGGTGGCCGCAGGGTGCGGGCGACCGGAACGGGCGCCCGGGAAACGAGCCGAGGGGAGGGCATCTGCCATGACATCGACGAGACGCACGTTCCTGGTTGGCGCCGCGGCGGCCGGCGCCGGTTCGCTCCTGGTCGGGCCGGGCCGCTTCGGCCGGGCGCTCGCCCAGGAGGCCGGCACGCTCGCCTTCGCGGCCGCCGGCACCGTGACCAGCAGCTGGGATCCCTCCTCGCACACGGTGGCGCCACAGATCACCGCCGAGGGCTTCGTCTTCAGCCATCTGACGAAATGCCCGATGACGCCCGAGAACCCCGCCGAGGTCCTGCCCGACCTCGCGCTCGAGTGGAAGCTGATCGACCCCCACACCCTCGAATACAAGCTGCGCCAGGGGGTGAAGTTCCATGACGGCAAGGACTTCAAGGCCGAGGACGTCAAGGCGACCTACGAATACGCCTCGCAGCCGAGCCGCCCGGCCTCGGCCTGGTATCCGGGCCAGGTGGAGGTCGAGATCGTCGACGACTACACCGTCCGCCTGCGCACCGAGAAGTTCGGCTATCCGGCCCTGAACTTCTGGTATCTGTCGTCGTTCCTGCCGGTCCTGTCGGCGGCCGACGTCGCCAACCCCGACCTCCTCAAGCAGCGGCCGAACGGCACCGGCGCCTTCCGCTACGAGGAGACCCGCGGCGACCAGATCATCTTCAAGGCCTACGACCACTACCACGACGGCCGGCCGAAGATCGACACGGTCGTGTGGAACTACGTCCCCGACGCCAACACCCGCGTCCTCGGCCTTCTCAACGGCCAGTATCACCTCGCCGAGCGGCTCGAGCCCGAGCAGTATGCCTCGCTCAAGGCCGAGGCCGCCATCACCACCAACCGCGGCCTCTCGAGCGAGAACAAGTATCTCCACTTCCGCTGCAACAAGCCGCCCTTCGACGACGTCCGCGTGCGCATGGCGGCCGTCCACGCGATCGACCGCGACCAGGTCCTCGCCATCGTCGGCGAGGCCGGGCAGGCCTCGAACTGCCACCTCTCCCCGGTCAAGTTCGGCTACACCGATGTCCCCAACTATCCCAAGTACGACCCCGAGGCCTGCCAGCGGCTGCTCGCCGAGGCCGGTTTCCCCGGGGGCCAGGGGCTGCCGGAACTGGAATACATCACCTCGGTCGGTTTCTATCCCAAGACCCGCGAATACGGAGAACTCGTGACCGCGCTCCTCCAGGAGCAGGGCTTCCCGGTCAAGCTGACGACGCTCGAGCCGGCGGCCTGGGAAGAGCGGCTCTACCGGCGCGCCGACGGCCAGGGGCCGGGCCACATCGTCGATGTCGGCTGGATCACCGGCTCGCCCGAGCCCGACCTCGTCCTGCGGCCGAATTACCATTCGAAGTATGCCCTCATCAATGGCATCGCCGATCCCGAGATCGACGCCGCCCTCGACAAGGAGCGCAATGCCGCCTCGACCGAGGAGCGGCTGAAGGTCCTCCAGGAGGAGGCGCTGCCGCTTCTCGCCGCCAAGGTGCCGAGCATCTCGCTCTTCTCCTCGGTGTTCCTCCGGGCGATGTCGAAACGGCTCGAGGGCGTCTACTTTTATCCCAACGGCCCGATCGACCTCAGCAAGGCGACGCTCGGCTGAGCCTCGGATCCCCCGGGTTCCGGCGGTGCCCCGGCGCGGGCGCCGCCGGGGCGGGGCGCGCGGGGGGGGGCGGGCGCGGCGGCGGTCACTTCCAGGGGGGCGGCGGGCGATGGCCTTCGCGTTCGAGTTCTTCCTGCGGCGCCTCAGCCAGGGCGTGGTGATCGTCGTCCTCGTCGCCTTCGTCATCTTCACGCTCCTGCGCGTCGTCCCGGGCGATCCCATCCGCATCATCCTCGGGCCGATGACGCCGGCGAGCGTGCTCGAGGAGACGGCGCGCGCGCTCGGCCTGCGCGACCCCATCCTCGTCCAGTTCGGCCGCTTCATGGGCGAGGTGGCGACGGGCGACCTCGGGCGGTCGTTCATCCGCGGCCTCCAGGGGGGCAGCGCCGGGGGCTCGCAGGACGTCGCAGGCTACAGCCCCGAGAGCCGCGCCTCGGTCGCCGGGCTGATCGCCACGGCCCTTCCCTACAGCCTCCAGCTGGCCGGCCTCGGCGTCGCCTTCGCGCTTCTCGTCGCCTTCCCGATCGGGATC
The DNA here is from genome assembly GCA_020846995.1 of Paracoccaceae bacterium. Lineage (GTDB taxonomy): Bacteria > Pseudomonadota > Alphaproteobacteria > Rhodobacterales > Rhodobacteraceae > JAHDXW01. Next base: position 6,941 of record JADLCV010000093.1, on the reverse strand, counting down.
GCCGCCGGGCTCCGGGCCGGACGATGGCCCGACCGGCTCGGCCTCTACGCCAGCTCGTTCTTCGTCTCGCTGCCCAACATCTGGGTCGCGGTGGTGCTGATCTTCCTGCTCTCGGCCAAGGCCGGCCTCCTGCCGGCGATCGGCTACCAGGGCTTTGCCTACACCATCATTCCCGCCATGGTGCTGGCGATCGAGCTGTCGCCGGTGATGATCCGCGCCATCTCGGTCGCGGTGGCCGCGAACCTCGGCGAGGCCTACTACGATGCCGGCATCGTCCGCGGCCTGTCGCGCCGGACCATGGTCGCGCGCCATGTCCTGAGGAACGCCGCCGTTCCGCTCCTCAACCTCTTCGGGGCGCAGATGATCGGGATGCTGCTCGGGGGGCTCTTCGTCGTCGAATACATCTTCAGCTATCCCGGCATCGGCATGCTGACCATCAGCGCCGTGTTCCAGCGCGACTTTCCGGTCATCCAGGCGGTCGCGATCCTCGCCTCGGGCGTCCTTGTCGCCATCAACATGCTGGTCGACTTCGCCTCGACGATGATCGACCGGCGGCTGAAGTTCTGAGGGGCGGGCGGCGATGACCATCTCGACCGTCGGCAGCGGGATGACGCCCTCGCCCGCGCCCGCGCCGGGCCGGCCGCGGGGAGTGACGGCGCGCATCCTGCGCCGCGCCTGGGGCTACGGCGAGATGAAGGCCGCGGCCTTCCTCTTCGTCGCCCTTGCCCTTCTCACCGTCCTCGGTCCCCTCGTCATCGACGCCTCGGCGACCAAGATCAGCGTCGCCGACAAGTTCCTGCCGCCCCTCTTCATGGAGGGGGGGCGGCTGCCCCATGTCCTCGGCACCGACCAGCTCGGCCGCGACCTCCTCCTGCGCTCGCTCGTCGGCCTGCGCAACGCCTTCGCGATCGGGCTCACGAGCGTCGTCGGCATGTTCGTCCTCGGCTGCGCCATCGGCATCTACGCCGGCTACCGGGGTGGCTGGGTCGACGTCCTCCTGATGCGGCTGACCGACGTGCAGATGTCGATCCCGGTCATCATCCTCGCCATCACCATCCTCGGCGTGTCGCGGCCGAACCCGGCGAGCATCATCGCCGTCCTCGTCCTCGCGAGCTGGCCCGTCTATGCCCGCGTCTCGCGCGGGGTGGCGCTGGCCGAGCGCCAGAAGGAATACGTCCGCGCCGCCCGCATCATCGGCGCGAGCGACCTGCGCATCATGGTGCGCCACATCGCCCCCTCGATCCTGCCGCCGATCGCCTTCGTGGCCGTCCTCGACGTCGCCCGCATGATGATCTTCGAGGCCATCTTCGGCTTCATCGGCATCGGCATCCAGCCCCCGACCCCGACCTTCGGCACGATCATCTCGGCCGGCACCCAGTATCTCATCAACGCCTGGTGGATCACGATCGTCCCCGGGGTCCTGCTCGCGCTCGCGCTCGGCAGCCTCAACCTCATGGGCGGGGTGCTCGAGCGGGCGCGCAACTACATCCTCCAGGGGGGCGCGTGATGGCCCTCGGCTCCCCGCCGGTGCCGCGCCCGGAGGCGCCGCTCATGGAGGTGCGGGGCCTGTCGGTCGCCGTCCAGACGGCATCGGGTCCGCGCCCGGTGCTCGAGGGGGTGAGCCTCACGGTGGCGCCGCGCGCCGTCCTCGGCATCATCGGCGAGAGCGGATCGGGCAAGACGGTCCTGTCGCGGGCCCTCGTCAACTGGATCCGGCCGCCCCTTGCCGTCACGGCCGGCACCGTCCGCTACGGCGGCGAGGATCTCCTCGCCCTCCCCGAGGCGCGGATGGCGGCGCTGCGCGGCCGCGAGATCGCCTACATCGGGGCCAACCCGACAAGCGCCCTCGACCCCACCGTGCCGGTCGGCCACCAGCTCGTGGAAAAGCTCTGCGCCGTCCTGCCCGGCACCGCCCGCCGCGACGCCCGCGCCCGCGTCGTCGCCACCCTCGATGCCGTCCGCATCCCCTCGCCGGCCAAGCGCTTCGAGGAATACCCCTTCCAGTTCTCGGGCGGCATGATGCAGCGGGCGCTGATCGTCGATGCCCTGGTCTCGAACCCGAGGCTCCTCATCGCCGACAACATCACCCAGCCGCTCGACGTCACCGTCGCGGCCCAGATCCTGCGCCTCCTGCGCGAACTCCAGAAGGAGTTCGCGACCGCCGTCGTCTTCATCTCCTCGGCCCTCGGCATCGTCAGCGAGATCGCCGACGACGTCATCGTCCTCGACCGCGGCCGCGTCGTCGAGGAGCGGCCGACGGGCGCCCTCCTGCGCAGCCCCGAGCACGCCTACACGCGCGAACTCATCGCCAAGGTGCCGCGGATCTGGTCCGGCGCCGCCCGGCCGCCGCCGCCCGCCGACACCGACGTCGTCCTCGACGTCCGCGACGTCGAGCGGACCTACGAGGTGCGCGACCGCAGCGCCATCTTCGCCACCCGCCGGGTCCGGGCGGTGCGGGGGGTGTCGTTCACGGTGCGCCGCGGCGAGAACTTCGCCATCATCGGCGAATCGGGCTGCGGGAAGTCGACGCTGTCGCGCCTGCTCTCCTGCCTCGAGGCCCCCGACCGCGGCCAGATCCTCTTCCAGGGCACCGACATCGCCACCCTCGGCGGCCGCGACCTCCTCGCCCTCCGCCGCCGCTTCCAGCTCCTCCTCCAGGACCCCTACAACGCCATCGCCGCCCACAGCGCGATCGGCGCGACGATCGCCGAGCCCCTCCGCATCCACGGCCTCGTCCCGCGCCGGCACCTCCGTGCCCGGGTGGCCGAGGTGATGGCCGAGGTCGGGCTCGCCCCGGCGCTCTACGACCAGCTTCCCGCGGGTCTCAGCGCGGGCCAGCGCCAGCGCGTCAACATCGCCCGCGCGCTGGTCCTCGAGCCCGAGATGCTGATCCTCGACGAGACGCTCTCGGCGCTCGACCAGGTCGAGCAGGCGAAGCTCCTCGACCTCTTCGAGCGGCTCCAGACGCGGCGCGGGATCAGCTACGTCTACATCTCGCACGACCTCGCCATGGTCCGCCGGGTCTCGGCCCGCATCGCCGTCATGTATCTCGGCCGCATCGTCGAGCTCTCGGGCAACCACGCGCTCTTCGCCCGCGCCTCGCACCCCTACACGAGGGCGCTCCTGAGTGCCGTGCCGACGGTCGAGGACAAGCCCTACCCGACCGCGACCTACCTTCTCGAGGGCGAGCCGCCCGATCCCATCGACATCCCCCCGGGGTGCAGCTTCCGCACCCGCTGCCCCTTTGCCTTCGGCCGCTGCGCGACCGATGATCCGGCGCTCCTCGCCACGGGGCCGGACGGGGTCGGCCGGGCCTGCCACCGCGATGCGGACGACCTGCCTGCGGTCGTCCCGCCGGCGGCGGGGCAGGGCGGGGGGGCAAGGCAGGCCGAAGGAGCCGAGGCGCCGTGACCGGAACCGCGACCGAACCCGCCCGTGACTTCCTTGCCCGCCGCGCCGAGGCCCACCGGGGCTGGCGCCGCCACCTTCACCAGTGGCCCGAGACGGCCTTCCGGGAACAGGCGACGGCCGCCTTCCTGGCCGAGCGCCTGCAGGCGATGGGCATGGCGGTCGAGACCGGGATCGCCGGCACGGGGATCGTCGCGACGCTCGCGGGCCGCGGCCCGGGCGGGGCCGTGGGCCTTCGGGCCGACATGGACGCGCTGCCGATCGGCGATGCGACGGGCCTGCCCTGGCGGTCGCGGAACGAGGGCGTGAGCCACGCCTGCGGTCACGACGGCCACATGACCATGCTTCTTGCCGCGGCCGAGTGTCTGGCCGCGACGCGCGACTTCGAGGGCACCCTGCGCTTCATCTTCCAGCCCGCCGAGGAGGCCGAGGGCGGCGGCCGGCGGATGGTCGAGGAGGGGCTTTTCGAACGCTGGCCGGTCGATGCCGTCTTCGGCCTGCACAACTGGCCGGGCCTGCCGCTGGGCGCCTTCGCCGCCCGCCCCGGCCCGGTGATGGCGGCGATGGACCTTTTCACCATCACGATCGAGGCCCGCGGCGTCCACGCCGCCCTGCCCCACCTTGGCACCGACGCCATCGTCGCCGCCGGCGCCATGGTCTCGAGCCTGCAGTCGATCGTCAGCCGCACCGTCAGCGCGCTCCAGTCGGCGGTGGTGTCGCTGACCCAGATCCACGGCGGCAACTCGCTCAACGCGCTCCCCGGCGAGGTCGTCCTCCAGGGCACCGTGCGGACGCTCTCGGAGGAGACGCGGGCGATGGTGCGCCGGCGGCTGGCGCTGATCGTCGAGGGCGTGGCGAGCGCACACGAGGTCAGGGCGACGCTCGATTTCGTTCCCCGCTATCCGGTCACCGTCAATGCCGCCGCCCCGACGGCGCGGGCGGCCGCGGCCGCCGCCGCCCTCTGGGGCGAGGGGCGGGTGCTGCGCGACTACGAGCCGAGCATGGCCTCGGAGGACTTCGCCTTCATGCTGAACGCCAAGGCCGGCTGCTATGCCTGGCTTGGCAGCGGCACCGACACGCCGCTCCACAGCCCCGACTTCGACTTCAACGACGCAATCCTGCCCCTCGGCGCGCTCTGGTGGGTGACACTCGCGCAGGGCTGGTCGCGGGGCGGGGGCGGCACGGTCCCCCGGGGGTCCGGATGAGGAGGGAGGACGACATGCGACTGAAGGGCAAGCGGGCGCTGATGATCGGGGCGGCGACCGGGATCGGGCGGGCGACGGCGGAGGATTTCGCCCGCAACGGCGCCCGCCTCGTCGTCGCCGACATCAACCTCGCGGCCGCGGCCGAGGCGGCGGGCCTCGCGCGCGCGGCGGGGGCCGCGGCGGGGGCCGCGGCGGGGGCCGCGGCGGGGGCGGCGGCGGGGGCGGCGGGGGCGGCGGGGGCCGTGCACCTGGCCTGCGACGTCCGCGACGAGGGGTCGGTCGCGGCCGCGGTGGCGGCGGCCGAGGCCGAGATGGGGGGGATCGACACCCTCGTGCTCTTCGCCGGGCTGATGCGCACGGGCGCGGTCGAGACGGTCGAGGTTGCGGACTGGGACGCGATCTTTGCCGTCAACGCCCGTGGCACCTTCCTCGCCGCCAAGCACGGGGCGCCGGCCCTGAAGCGGGCGGGCGGCGGCAGCCTCATCACCACGGCCTCGCTCGCGGGCCTGCGGGGGGCGCCCGGGATGACGGCCTACGCCGCCGCCAAGGGGGCCGTCATCGCCTTCACGACCGCGCTCGCCCAGGAACTTGCGCCCTTCGCCATCCGCGTCAACTCGGTCCTGCCGGGCTGGATCGACACCCCCTTCAACAACCCCGCCATCGCCCAGATGGGCGGGGTCGAGGCCCATGCCGCGATCGTCCGCCGCATCGTGCCGCTCGGCCGCCAGGGCACGCCGGCCGAGGTGGCGCCGATCTACACCTTCCTTGCCTCGGAGGAATCGCGTTACGTCACCGCCAAGGCGATGATGGTCGACGGCGGCATGGCCCACTGAGCGTGCCGCCGGCCGGAGAGAGACGAACGGGATGGATGCGACGCGACCCCGGACCCCTGCCGACCCCGAGGGCGGCGGCGAGCTTGGTGCCTCGCGCCGCCGGCTCGGCGTCAAGCTGAAGCTCGCCCGCCAGACCAAGGGGCTCACGCTCAAGGAACTCGCCCGCCGCAGCGAGTGCTCCGAGAGCCTGCTCTCGAAGCTCGAGAACGGCAAGGCACTGCCCTCGCTGTCGCTCGTCCATCGCCTCGTGCGCGTGCTCGAGACCAACATCAGCTGGCTTTTCGAGGAGGTCGGGCCCGACGACGCGCCGGTCTCGCGGGCCGGCACGCGGCCGGTGGTGACGCTCGACGACCGGCCGGGCGACGGCGCCGGCGTCAGCTTCGAGCGCATCATCCCCTACAAGGGCGGCCACCTGCTGCAAAGCAACATTCACCACATCGCCGTCGGCGGCCGGAGCGGGGCGCCGATCACGCATGAGGGCGAGGAGACGGGCTTCGTCCTCCGCGGCGTCATCGAACTCGTCCTCGACGGCGTCACCCACACCCTGCGCGAGGGCGACAGCTTCTGCTTCCGCTCGACCGTCCCCCATTCCTACCGCAACGCCGGAGGCGAGCGGGCGAGCATCCTCTGGACCTGCACGCCGCCGACCTTCTGAGCCCGCGCCCCCGGGGCGGCCGTCAGGACGCCGCCGGGGCGGGCGCCGCGCGGGGCGAGTAGAGGCGGACGCAGATCTCCTGGAAGACCTGGCAGCGGCGCGTCATGCGGGCTGCGGGGGCGCGGACCGTGCACATGGAATGGCGGGGCAGGGGGTCGGCGAGGGGGCGGTAGTGGACGCGCAGCCCGTCGTAGGTGAGATCGGAGCGCGGGCGGGTGATGAGGACCGAATAGCCCCGGCCCTGGCCGACGAGCGAGCGGACGACCTCGAAGGACTGCGACCGGTGGGCGATCTTCGGGGCAATCCCCAGGGCCTCGAAGAGGCTCAGGAAGTAGCGTTCGGCGGGCTTGGAGTTGAGGAGGATGAAGGGCTCGTCGGCGAGGTCGGCGAGCGTCACGGCCTCGGCCCCGAGCAGGCGGTGGCCGTCGGGCAGGACGGCGACGGGGGGGACGCTGTGGACGCGCAGCTTGAGGAGGTCGTCGGGAAGATCGACGTCATAGGCGAGCGCGACCTCGATCGCGCCCGAGGCGAGCTTCTCGAGCATGTCGTCGACGGTCGTCTCGTGGATCTGGAGCTGCACCCGGGGATGCTCGCGCGCCATCTCGGCGATGATCCGCGGCATGTAGGAGGGGGCGAGCGTCGAGTAGCAGCCGACCGCGAGCGTGCCCTCGACATCCTGCCCCTGGCTGTTGGCCGAGGCCTCGAAATCCTCGGCCATGCGCAGGAGGCTGCGGGCCTGCGGCAGCAGGCGGTGGCCGGCCGCGGTCAGCGACACGCCGCGGGCGTGCTGGCGGATGAAGAGCTCGACCCCGAGCAATTCCTCCATCTTCTGGATCGCCC
>JADLCV010000092.1 GCA_020846995.1 Paracoccaceae bacterium | reverse complement strand
CGGTCTTTGCCTTCATCATCTCCTTCGACGAGGTGATCGTCGCCCTCTTCATCTCGTCGCCGGGAACCAAGACGCTGCCGATCGAGCTTTTCGCGCAGTTGCGCGAGCAGCTGACGCCGGCCATCGTGGCCATCTCGTCGCTGCTCATCGTCTTCTCGGTGGCGACGCTGGGGCTCGCGCAGTTCGTGCGCTCGCGGGGGAGGGGGCAGCGTGGCGCATAGGGATGCCGGAGCAGGAGGGACGGGCCCGGGGGCCCGGCAGGAGGCCGCCGTGGCCGGGCCGATCATCGCCTTCGTCGACACGAGCAAGTCCTATGACGGCCGCACGGTCGTCGTCGATGCCCTCAACCTCGAGATCCGGAGGGGCGAGCTCATCACGCTCCTCGGGCCGTCGGGCTGCGGCAAGACGACGAGCCTGATGATGCTCGCGGGCTTCGAGTCGCCGACCGCGGGCGACATCCTCCTCAACGGCCGCTCGCTCGTGAAGGTGCCCCCCTGGCAGCGCAACATGGGGCTCGTGTTCCAGAGCTACGCGCTCTTTCCCCACAAGACCGTCTTCGACAACATCGCCTTCCCGCTCGTCCACCGCCGCATCCCGCGCCGCGAGGTCGCGGCCAAGGTCGTCGAGATCCTCGAGCTGACCGAACTCGGGGCGATGCGGGACCGCTATCCCGCCCAGCTCTCGGGCGGCCAGCAGCAGCGCGTGGCGCTCGCCCGGGCGCTCGTCTTCCGCCCCGAGGTCGTGCTCCTCGACGAGCCCCTGAGCGCCCTCGACAAGAACCTGCGCGAGCAGATGCAGACCGAGATCAAGGCCCTGCACCGCACCTTCGGGATGACGTTCATCTTCGTCACCCACGACCAGGGCGAGGCGCTGACGCTATCGGACCGCGTCGCGATCTTCGACCGCGGGCGCCTCCAGCAGGTCGCCACCCCGCGCGAGATCTACGACCACCCCGCCAACGAGTTCGTGGCCGGCTTCGTGGGCGAGAACAACATCCTCGCGGGAACGGTCGAGGGCCTCGAGGGCGCCTTCTGCCGGGTGCGCCTGGCCACCGGGGACGCCGCCCTCGCCCGGCCCGCGCCGGGCCTGAGGGCCGGTGACCCGGTCGCCCTGGCCGTCCGCCCCGAGAAGGTCGCCTTCGCCCCGGACGATGGCGCCGCCGTCAACCGCCTGCCGGCGACGGTCTCCGAGACCGTCTACAGCGGCGACATGGTGCGCATCCGGCTGACCGCCGCCGACGGATCGACCCTCACCCGCAAGGCGATCGCCGCCAGCCAGGAGGAGGAGGCGCTGGCCGCCGGCGCCCCCCGGGAGGTCCGCTGGCGGCCCGAGGACTGCTACGTCTTCCCGCGGACGTCCGGCCGGCCCTAGCATCGCGGAGGGGACAGAAGGCACATGTGCGACAGTTTCCTGGCCCTCGGCGGGGCGACCCTCGGCGGCCACACCCTCCACGCCAAGAACAGCGACCGCGAGCGCGACGAGGCCCAGTTCCTCGAGGTGGTCGGCGGTGCCGATCACGCCGAGGGCGCGACGGTCCGCGCCACCTACATCGCCATTCCCCAGGCCCGCCGCACCGCGGCCGTGCTTCTCAGCCGCCCGTTCTGGACCTGGGGCGCCGAGATGGGGACGAACGAGCACGGAGTCGTCATCGGCAACCAGGCCCTGCATTCGCACATCCCCGCCGGGCGCCGGCCGGCGCTGACCGGCATGGATCTCGTCCGTCTCGGGCTCGAGCGGGCCGAGAGCGCGGCAGCGGCGGTCGCGGTCATCGTCGCGCTCCTCGAGCGCCACGGCCAGGGCGGCAACTGCGGGCTGCGCGGGCGCCTCTACTACCACAACGGCTTCATCATCGCCGACCGGACCGAGGCCTATGTCCTCGAGACCGTCGGCCGGTGGTGGATCGTCGAGCGGGTCGTGGCGACGCGCGCCCTTTCCAACGCCTACAGCATCGGCACGGACTTCGCCGCGGTCGCGGGGGGGTTGCGCGACCATGCCGCCGCCATGGGCTGGGCCGACGCCGGCGGCCGGGTCGACCATGCCGCCCGGCTCATCGACACCGCCCGCGATGCCGTCACCTGCGGGCGGGCCCGCTGCGCGCGCGGGAGCGACCTTCTCGGGCGCGAGGCGGGGCGGCTGACGGCGGCGGCGATGATGGCGATCCTGCGCGATCACGGGGCGGGCGCCGGCGAGGAGCCCGCGGAATTCCCGCGCGAGGTCCGGGGGCGCACGATCTGCATGCATGCGGGCGCAGGCCCGCGCCGGGGGCAGACGACGGCGGCGATGGTCTCCGAGCTTCGTCCCGGGGCGGTCCTGCACTGGGTGACGGGCAGTTCGGCGCCCTGCACGGGGATCTTCAAGCCCCTCGTCCTGCGCCACGGCCTGCCGGGCGAGGCCGTCCGTCCCGCCGGCCGCTACGATCCCCGGAGCCTCTGGTGGCGCCACGAACGTCTCCACCGCGCCGTGATCGCCGATTTCCCCCGGCGGATGGCGATCATCCGGGACGAGCGCGCGGCCGTCGAGGCGCGCTTTCGCGACCGCATCGAGGCCCTCTGGCAGGCCGAGGGGCCGCATTCGGGGGCCATGGCGGCGGCCGTTTCCGCCTGCTGGGACGAGGCCGCGGCGATCGAGGCGGGGTGGGCGAGGGCGCTTGCCGCAGCCCCGCCGGCGTCGCCGGGGGGCCGCGCCCATGCCCGGAGCTGGTCGCGCCACAACGCTCTCGCCGGCCTGCCGCGGCTTTCCTGACGCGCGAAGGGCGGCGCGTCCCTGGGTCCGGGCGGTCGCGGGAGCCGACCGCCCCGGCCCGCGAGCGGCTGCTCAGGCCGGGGAAAGCGGGGGCCGGCGGCGGTGGAGCGGCACCGCCGCCTCGAAGGCCCGGGCCAAACCGAGGACGGCGAGATCGTCGAAGCGGCGGGCGACGATCTGGAGCCCGACCGGCAGCCCCGCCGCCGTGAAGCCGCAGGGAACGCTCGCCGCCGGCTGGCCCGAGAGGTTGAAGGGGTAGAGGAACTCGGCCCATGAGAGCCAGTCCCAGTCGTGGGCGGGCCAGTGCTCGGGCAGGAGGCGTTCGACCGGGAAGGCCGCGACCGAGGCCACCGGCGTCACGAGATAATCCCACTCCTCGAGGAAGGCCGCCATGGCCGCCACATAGGCGAACTTGCGTTCGCGGGCGGCGAGATAGTCGAGCGCCGAGGGGCCCGCCCCGGCGCGGATGCAGGCGACGAGATCGGGGCCCATGCGCCCCTCCTGCCCGGCGATGAGGGCGCGGTAGCGGCTCCAGAGCACGCTCCAGAAGAAGCGGCCGAGGGCGGGCCCCTGCGGCCCCCAGGCGGGCCGCACCTCCTCGACCGCGAGGCGAAGGTCCCGCGCCAGCACCTCCACCGCCCCGCGCACGATCCCCGCGACCTCGGGATCGACCCGGGCATGGCCGAGGTCGGGGCTGAAGGCGACCCGGCGCCCCTTGAGGGGGGTGTCGAGCCGCGCGGCGTAGGGAAGGGGCGCGGCCTCGCAGGAGGTGTGGTCGAGCGGATGGGGGCCCGCCGTCACCGCGAGCAGGAGCGCCGCATCGGCGACGGTGCGGGCCATCGGCCCGTAGACGGTCGCGTTGTCGTTGTTGCTGACCGGCACGTAGGGCAGCCGGCCGTAGGTCGGCTTGAGGCCGAAGACGCCGCAGAAATGGGCCGGCATGCGGATCGAGCCCGCCCCGTCCGACCCGAGGTGCAGGGGCCCGTAGCCGGCCGCGGCGGCGACCCCGGCCCCGGCCGAGGAGGCGCCGGCGTTCAGCCCCCGGCCCCAGGGGTTGTGGGTGACGCCGGTGACGGGGTTGCGGCTCAGCCCCGACCAGCCGAGTTCCGACATCGTCGTCTTGCCGATGAGGACGGCGCCCGCCGCCCGCAGCCGCGCCGCCACCGGGTTGTCCGCGGCGGGCGTTCCGGCGCGGATGACGTGGCAGCCGGTCTCGGTCTCGACCCCGGCGACGTCGCAGATGTCCTTGATCGTCACCGGCACGCCCTCGAGGGGGCGCGCCTCGCCCCGCCGCCAGCGCCCCTCGGAGACCCGCGCGGCGGCGAGCGCCTCGTCCCCGAGGACGCGCGAGAAGGCGTTGAGGCGCGGCTCGAGCGCCGCGACGCGGCCAAGGATCGCCGCCGTCACCTCGACGGGCGAGAGATCGCCCCTTCCGTAGCGGCCGAGAAGGTCGCCCGCGGTCGCATAGCCGATCGCATCGTCCCCGCCGGCGTCAGCCACCCCTCTACCCCCCCGCCGCGGCCGGCCCCCGGCCGGATCTGCCCGCGCCCCGGGCGCGCCCCTCAGCCCGCATTCCCTTCCCTCCCCCCGCGGCGCCCCTCGCCCCTCGCCATGACGCGAAGCTCGAACACCGCCCCCGGCATGAGGAGGCCCGCGACCTCGGCGCAGAGCCAGACCGGCCAGGGCTCGCGGATGAACTCGGCCGCCACCGTCTTGTAGACCGGGAACTGCGCGGCAAGCGGGCCGACGTGCAGGGTGTCGATCAGGAAGACGTCGCCGAAGCCGAGGCCGGCCTCGTGCAGCACCTCCTCCTGATAGCGGAAGGCGTTGCGGATCTGGGTCTCGGCATCGGCGGGCATGCTGCGGTCGGGGTTGTAGCCGATCCGGCCCGAGGTCATGACGAGGTCGCCGAGCCGCATGCCCGGCGACATCAGGATCTGGTCGTAGAGCCGCCGCGTGCCTGGCGGGATGATCGCCTCGAACGCTGGCATGTCTCTGGGCTCCCTCGCGGCCGGTGGGGATCGTCAGCCGAGCGTGCCGAGGGCGTCGTCGGCCTTGTCGAGGAACTCCTCGACATGCTCGCGGGCCAGTATCAGGGGCGGCAGCAGGCGCGCGATGGGCGAGGTCGGCATCGAGATGGCGGCCGGCGGGATGATGACGCCGCGGCCGTAGAGGGCGGTCGCGAACTCGAGCGCGCGCAGCCGCTCGGGATTGAAGTCGATGGCAAAGATCAGCCCAACGCGGCGCACCGAGGTGATCTTGCCGGGGTGGCGGCGGCGGAGGATGCCGAGCGCCTCCTCGAGCAGCCCGCCGGCGGCGTTGGCCGCGGGAAGGATCTTCCGCGTCTCCTCGAGGGCGGCGATCGCGACCTCGACGCCGACGTTCGACCAGGCATAGGTCGAGAAGCTGCGGTAGGGATGGTCGGTCCAGCAGTCGATGATCGCCGGCCGCATGAGCACGGCCCCGAGCGGGAAGACCCCGCCCGAGAGCCCCTTGGCCGCAACCATGATGTCGGGGGTGATGCGGTTGTGCTCGGCGCCCCAGAGGGTGCCGAGCCGGCCCATGCCGGTCACCACCTCGTCGACGATCATCAGCGCCCCGGTCGCGTCGCACAGCCGGCGCAGTTCGGCGAAGAAGGCAGGGCCGGGATCGAGGCCGTCGAAGTTGCTGCGCACGGGCTCGACGACGACGGCCGCGATCCCTTCGTCCAGCGCCCCCCGCAGGGCCGCGATGTCGCCGTAGGGAAGCTGGCGGAAGGCGCGGTTCTCGATCCCCGCCCAGCTTCGCACCGCCGAGGGGCCCATCGCCGTCGAGTAGCCGGTCGAGCCGTGGTAGCTGTTGTCGAAATGGATGACCCCCTGGCGCCCGGTGAAGCCCATGGCGAGCTTCAGCGCGAGGTCGATCGCCTCGCTGCCCGAGACGGTCGGCAGCACGACCTCGAGCCCGCCCGGCGCCGACCGGGCCAGGAGGCGCGCGAGCTCTCCCTTGGGCTCGCTGAAGTAGAGGAGGTTGCCGAACTCGCGCGTCTCGAGGGCGGCGCGCATCCGCGCCATGATCGCGGGGTGGCGATGGCCGAGGTTGAAGACCCCGCTCGAGACGAAGAAGTCGAGGTATCGCCTGCCGTCGGTGTCGACGATGTGGGCGCCTTCGGCGTGGTCCTCGACCATCCAGCGCCCGCTCTTGACGATCAGCTCGACCCGGCGGGCCCCGAAATGGCGCCCGTACTCGGCGATGAAGGCATCGCGCCGGCCGGTTGGCGCGAGGGACAGCGTCTGGTTGTGGTTCATCGCTCCGCGTCTCCGAACGGCCGCGAAAGGATGCCCGCCCCCGGAGGGAGCGCGACCGGCCTCGCGGCATTCCGGACGGTATCGGCGCCGCCTCCGTCGCGGGAGACGATGACGCTTAAGACCGCTTGAGCAGATGGTGAACTCGCGGCCCCGCCCGCCGCCCGCGGGCGCGTCGCCCGCTGCCGCCGCCGCGAGGCGCGCCGCGGCGCCCGGCCCTCAGCGCAGGCAGGTTTCCATCGCCCCGCCGTCGACGGTCAGGACGGCGGCGTTGACGCGCGGCATCAGGGCGAGGTGCAGGAAGGCCTCGGCCACGTCCCGCGCCGTCACCTCGGCACCGATGAGGTTGCCGGCCATGTAGGCCGCGGGCGTCAGGCCGCGGGCCCGCGCGCGCTCGGCGATCACGGTGTCGGTGAGAAGCCCGGTGCGGATGCGGCCGGCATTGACGCCGTTGGCGCGGATGCCCTCGCGGCCGTGGTCGAGCGCATACTGGCGCATGAGCGCGAGCGTGGCCGCCTTGGGGATGCCGTAGGGGCCGAAGTCGCGCCCGGGGTTCACCGACTGGTTGGAGATGTTGAAGAGGATCAGCCCGCCCCGGCCCTGGCGGCGAAAGACGCGCATGGCCGCCTGGCAGGCGATCTGGTGGCCGAAGAAGTTGAGCTCGAAGCTCTGGCGGAGGCGGTCGAGGGAAACGTCGGCGATGGGCGCCTGGGCGGCGGCGCCGGCATTGCTGACAAGGATGTCGAGCCCGCCGCAGGCGAGCACCACCTCGTCGAAGGCCGCCGCGGCCGCGGCCGGATCGGTGATGTCGCAGGCGAGGGCGAGGGCCCCGGTCGCCGCGGCAAGGTCCTCAAGCCCCCGCCGGTCGCGGTCGAGCCCGACCGGGCGGGCGCCGGCCGCGGCAAAGACCTCGACGATCGCCCGGCCGATGCCGCCGGCGGCCCCGGTGACGGCGACGATGCGCCCTGCGAGCGCACCCGCGCCGGGCCCGGGCGCCGCCCCCGGCGCGAGGCGGATGGCGATGCCGCGGAGCGGATCCCGGAGCGCCGCCGGCAGCGCCGCCGGCAGCCGCCCCGCCATCGCCGCGGGGGCGGCGCCGAGGTCGATCTCGATGCCCTCGGCCCCGATACCCGCCTGCCAGGCGAGGTCGGGCCGGGCGGCGCCGTCGCTGTAGTGCCCCCGGAGCACGGGCAGCGCGGCGACGAGCGCCTGTCGCGTGGCGGCATCCATTAGTCAGGCCGCCCGCGGCTCGCGCAGGTCCATGAACATGCCGTAGGCCTGCTCGGCCGTCTCGCCGCCGTGGACGACCGCGTTCAGGGCCTGGAGCATCGCCGCCGGGGCCTCGGACTGGAAGACGTTGCGGCCCATGTCGACGCCCGCCGCACCCTCGTCGATCGCCCTCCGCGCCATCGCGAGCGCCGCCCGCTCGGGCAGCTTCTTGCCGCCGGCGATAACGATCGGGACCGGGCAGGACAGCGCCACCTTCTCGAAGCCCTCCTCGACGAAGTAAGTCTTGACGAGATGGGCCCCGAGTTCGGCGGCGATGCGGCTTGCGAGCGCGAAGTAGCGGGCATCGCGGGCCATCTCCTTGCCGACCGCGGTCACCGCCATGGTCGGGATGCCGTAGCGGGTGCCGGTGTCGACGAGCTTGACGACGTTGGCGATCGACCGGTGCTCGAACTCGGCGCCGATGTAGACCTGCGCGGCCATGCCGGCGGCGTCGAGGCGGATCGCGTCCTCGATGTCGACGGCCACGAGCTCGTTCGAAAGCTCCGTCAGGACGCTGCTGCCGGCCGAGCAGCGCAGCATGACGGGCCGGCCGGTCTCGGGCGCGATCATGCTGCGCAGGGCCCCGCGCGTGCACATGAGGACGTCGGCCGCGGCCGCAATCGGGGCGATGGTCAGGTCGATGCGCTCGAGCCCGCGCGTCGGGCCCTGGAAATAGCCGTGGTCGAAGGCGAGCATCACCGTCCGCCCGGTCGCGGGGCGGAAGATGCGGGCCAGTCGCGCCTTCAGGCCCCAGTCCAGATGGGCCGCGCCCTTGAGGAAGAAGCGGATGGTGTCGGCCGGCCGGTCGCGCCCGAACTCGCGGCCTTCGCGGATGTCGTCGAGATCTGCCATGGTCGTTCTCCTGCTGGTCGCGCCTCAGCCGGCCCCGAGGTGGTCGCGCATGGCGCCAAGGATCAGCGTCACCGAGAGGGCGCCGGGGTCGATGTGGCCGCGGCTGCGCTCGCCGAGCGAGCGCGCCTTGCCGGTCGTGGCGAGCATGGCGCGGGTCGCCTCCGCGCCCGCCCCGGCCGCCGCCGCCGCCGCCGCAAGCGCCGGCCCGAGCCCCGCGCCGGCCGCCGCCCGTGCCGCCCGCGCCGCCGGCGCCAGAGCGTCGATCATCGTCTTCTGCCCCTCGGCGGCGCCGCCCCGCCGGCAGACCGCCTCGAGCCCGGTCTCGAGGAAGGTCGCGAGGCCCGCGCCGTCGAGCGTCCCCTGCCCCTCAAGCGGGCGCGCCCCGGCGCGGAACCAGGTCCCGAAGACGGCCCCCGCGGCGCCGCCGGTGCTGGCCATGACGGCCGTCCCGACCGCCTTCAGGGCAAGGGCCGGGGACGGCGCCTCGAGCCCCGAAAGGGCGGCCACCGCGGCCTCGAAACCCCGGCGCATGCCGATGCCGTGGTCGCCGTCGCCGGTCGCCATGTCGGCCTCGGTCAGCCGGTCCACCCCCGAAAGGATCGCCGCCGCCGCCGCCTGCAGCAGGGCCCGCGTCCCCTCGCCGTCGAGCGCCCCCTTCATCCTGCCCTCACATCCGCTGGAAGCCGAAGGAATCGCAGGGCATGTCGAGAAAGCGCCGGAGCTCGTCGTCAAGCCGCATGAAGGTGATCGAGAAGCCCGCCATCTCCTGCACCGTCAGCCAGGTGCCGATGTGGGTGCGGTGGACGCCGATGCCCGCGCCGGCGAGGATCTGGCGCACACGGCGGTTGACGATCAGCATCTCCATCATCGTCGTGGCGCCGAAGTTGTTGATGACCAGCGCGATCTCGTCGCCCCTCGCGAACGGCAGGTCGGCGAGCAGCGCGCCCACCATCTGGTCGGCGACGGCATCGGCGGTGGTGATCTTCTGGCGCCGCACCCCGGCCTCGCCATGGGCGCCCATGCCGACCTCGATCTCGTCGTCGGCAAGGACGAAGGTCGGCCGCCCGGTCTCGGGCAGCGAGCCTGCGGTGACCGCGACCCCGATCGTGCGCACGTTCGCCTCGGCCTTGCGGGCGATCCGCTCGACCTCGTCGAGGCTCTCGTGCACGGCCGCGGCGCCGCCGACGATCTTGATCATGAGGATGTCGCCGGCGATGCCGCGGCGGTCGTGAACGCGCTCGGGCGGGGCGGCGGCGACGTCGTCGCGCACCCGCACCGTCCGCACCTCGATCCCGTCGTCGCCGAGAAGGTCGGCGGCGATGTCGAAGTTCATGTTGTCGCCGGCGTAGTTGCCGTAGAGGAAGAGGATGCCGCGGCCGCGGTGGACGGCGCGGGCGGCGGCGTGGATGATGTCGGGGGCGGGGGCGGCGAAGACCTGCCCGCAGGCCGCCCCGTCGGCGAGATTGTGGCCGATGAAGCCGTGGAACAGGGGTTCGTGCCCGCTGCCGCCGCCGATGAGGAGCGCGACCTTGCCCCCGGGGATGTCGCGGCGGACGAGGGCCGCGTGCCCCGGCACGCGGACGACGCGGCCGTCGTTGGCAAGCTCGAGCCCCTCCACCATCTCCTCCACCACCCGGCGCGGATCGTTGAGGATCTTCTTGGCCCTGGTCATCGCTCCGTCTCTCCCTTCGCGGTCGCGTCCCGGCCCGGCGCCGCCGCCGGGCGGGGCGCGGGCAGATGGTCGAGTAGCGCATGAAGCACGATCCCCGCCACCATCACCGGCACCCCCCAGCGGAAGGCGACCATGGTCAGGGGCTGGATGAGCATGGCGAAGCCGGCAAGGATGATCGCCGTCGCCAGCCGGTAGAGCCCGGTGCGCGTCATTCCTGCTCTCCCGTCCCGAGCCTCAGGCCGGTCGTGCCGTCGAAGAGGAAGGCCGCCGCCGCCGGCAGCGCGAACCAGCAGCGCGCCCCCTGGGCCAGGTCGAGCGCGAGCGGCACCACCTTGCGGAAGGCGTGGGGGCCGAAGCGCACCTGCACCGCCCGGTCCATGCCGCGGAAGTCGGTGGCGTAGACCTCGCCCTCGGTCAGGCCGTCGGCGGGGGCGGCGGCAAGGACGATGTCGTCGGGCCAGAGGCCAAGCGTCACCGCCCCCGCGGCCCCCCGGGCCGCCGCCGGTGCGAGCCGCGGGCCCCCGCCGGCGAGCGCCACCGTCCCGCCCTCGGCCCGGGCGGCGAAGAGCGCCATCGCCGGGCTGCCGATCAGCCGGCCGACCCCGACATGGGCGGGGTCGGCGATCAGCCGCTCCAGCGGGGCGGCCTGGAGGATGCGGCCGCCCGCGATCAGGGCGATGCGGTCGGCGACCGCCGCGGCGCCGTGGAAGTCGTGGGTGGCATAGAGGATCGACGCCTGCCGGTCACGCTGGAGGCCGCGCAGTTCCTCCTGGAGGGCCTCGCGCAGCTTGAGGTCGAGCGCGCTCAGGGGCTCGTCGAGGAGGTAGAGGCGGGGCTCGCGCACGAGCGCGCGCGCGACCGCCACCCGCTGGCGCTCGCCGCCACTGAGCTGGTCCACGCCCCGCCCAAGGAGGTGGCCGATGCGCAGGTCCGCGGCCGCCTTCCGCACCCGCCGGTCGACCTCGGCCGCGGGCTGGCGGAAGACCGGCGAGCGCAGGGGAAAGGCGATGTTGTCGTAGGCCGAGAGCAGGGGCAGGAGGTTGAACCCCTCGAACACCATCGTCACGTCGCGCTCGCGGGGATCGGCGCGGGTGACGTCGCGGCCGTTCATCAGGATGCGCCCGCCGTCGGGTGCCACGAGCCCGGCGATGCAGCCGAGCGTCGTCGTCTTGCCGGCCCCGGTCGGGCCGAGGAGCGCGACGATCTCGCCCCGGTCCACGGTCAGGCTGACCCCGGAAAGCGCCGGCCGGCGGCCGTGGGACTTGGTCAGCCCCTCGACGGCAAGGACGCTCATCACCCCACCGCCGGGCGCAGCCGCGCGCCCGCCTCGGTGAAAAGATGCAGGTGGCCGAGATCGAACTGCACGACCCCCTCGTTCCCCGCCCCTTCCGGCGTCCCGGCCCCGCGGCCGACGAATTCGCCCAGCGCGAAGTCGAACCAGCGTTCGCGCGCCACCGCATGGCGGCCGACGATGCGGGCGGCGAAGGCTCCGGGCGCCGCCGGGTCCCCTCCCGGGGCGACGTGCTGGGGGCGGATGCCGACCTGCACCGGTGCGTCGGCGCAGGCCGCGAGCATGGCCGCGGGCAGCGCCATCCGTGCCGCCCCCCCGGCGAGGACGAGCGCCCCGCCCTCGCGCCGCGCGGGCAGGAAGTTCATCGCCGGCGAGCCGATGAAGAAGCCCGCGAAGGCCGAGGCGGGGTCGGCGAAGATATCGGCCGGCAGCCCCGCCTGCTCGATGCGGCCGTCGCGCATGAGGACGATGCGGTCGGCGAGCGACATCGCCTCGCGCTGGTCGTGGGTGACGTAGATCGCCGTCACCCCGAGCTCCTTCTGGAGATGGCGCAACTCCCACCGCATCTCCTCGCGGAACTGCTCGTCGATGGCCGAGAGCGGCTCGTCGAGGAGGAGGACGCGCGGCTCGCGCACGACCGCGCGCGCGAGCGCCGCCTTCTGGCGCGCCCCCGGCGGCAGCCCGCCCGGGCGCGAATCGAGGATCCCGGCGAGGTCGAAGATCCGCGTCACCCAGTCGATCTTGCGCCGGATCCCGTCGCGCCCCACCCCCCGCGCCTGGAGCGGAAAGGCGATGTTCTGGCGCACCGTCAGATGCGGGTAGAGCGAGACGAACTGGAACACCATGGCGACGTTGCGGTGCAGGGCGTCAAGCCCGCCCACCTCCTCGTCGTCGAAGAGGATGCGCCCCGCCGTCGGGGTCTCGAGCCCGGCGATGCAGCGCAGCGTCGTCGTCTTGCCGCAACCCGAGGGACCGAGGAAGACGACGAACTCGCCCTGGGCCACCTCGAGGTCGATGCCATCGACCGCCGTCACCGGCCCGAAGCGCATCGTCAGCCGGTCGAGGGTGACGCGGGCCATGCTAGCGCTCCTCCGCCGCGAGCGTGAGGCGGCGCACGAAGACCATGGCGAGGCCGACGATGATGACCAGCATCAGGACCGCGAGCGCCGAGGCGAGCCCGGTGTAGAAGTAGCGGAAGGCGATCTTCCCGAGCTCGAAGGATACCGTCATGGTCTCGTTGCCGGGGCCGCCGCCGGTCATGGCGAAGAAGAGGTCATACTGCTTGAAGGCGTCGATCAGGCGCAGCAGCAGGGCGATGGCGAGGATCGGCGCCGAGAGCGGCAGCGTCACCCGGAAGAAGACGAAGGCCGGCGAGGCGCCGTCGATCCGCGCCGCCTCGCGGATGTTGACCGGGATGCCGCGGAAGGCCGCCGTCGCGAGGAGGATGACGAAGGGCGTCCACATCCAGGCGTCGGCGATGACGACCGCGACCAGGGCGTTGTCGGCGATGCCGAGCCAGTCGAGCTTGCCGAGCCCGGCCGCCGCCATCATCACGTTGATGATGCCCCATTCGGAATTGAACATGTAGCGCCAGAGGAAGCCGACGACGATCGGGCACAGCATCATCGGCAGCATGAAGAGGGTGAAGACGATGTCGCGGCCGCGGAAGTCGCGCTGGAGAAAGTAGGCGATGAGGATGCCGAGCAGCATCTGCACCGTCACCGTCAGGACCACGAACTTGCCGGTGAAGACGAAGCGCTCCCAGAGCGCGGGGTCGGTGAGCAGCATCGTGTAGTTGCCGAAACCCATCGCCCGCGGCGCCTGACCCGGCCGCAGGAGCGAGAACGAGAGCGTCGAGTAGTAGAGGAGCGACAGGAAGGGATAGGCCACCATGACGAGGAGGACGCCGAGCGTCGGCAGCACGAACAGCCCGCAGAGCATGCGGTCGGAAAGCTCGCGCGGGAGCCGGCGCGGGGGAAGGCCGGGATCACGGGCCATCTCATGTCCCTCCCTTGCCGAGGACGCCGAAGGTCATGCCCATGAGGAGATGGCGGCGGATCAGGTAGAAGAAGACGACCACCGGCACGATCAGCACCATCCCGGCAGCGAAGATCTGGGTCCACTCGATGCCGGTCGCCCCCATCGCCGAGGAGAGCCGCACCGGCAGGGTGTTGGCCTTGGTCGTGGCGAGGATCGAGGCGAAGCTGTATTCGTTCCAGGCGAAGATGAAGCAGAAGCCCGCGGTCGCCGCGATCCCCCCCCGCACCATCGGCAGCACGAGCCGGCGGAAGGCCCAGAAACGCGAATAGCCGTTGATGCGGGCGATCGCCTCGACCTCGACCGGGACGCCGTCGAAGAACCCCTTCATGATCCAGGTCGCGAGCCCGAGGTTGATGAAGGTGGTGACGAGCACGAGCCCGCCCACCGTGTCCGAGAGGCCGACGCGCGAATACATGACGTGGTAGAAGACGAGGACCGCGGTCGGCGGGATCATCCGCGTCGAGAGCGCGAAGAACATGAAGTCGTCGCGGCCGGGAAAGCGGAAGCGCGAGGCCGCGTAGCCCGCGAGCGTGCCGAGGACGGTGGCGAGCAGGGTGCCGGCGACCGAGACGACGATCGAGTTGACGAGCGCCTGCGAGAGGCCGATGGCGGCCGCCGAATCGCGCGCGGCCCCGACCCCGAACACCGCCTGGTAGCCCGCGAAGTCGGGGGTGAAGATCAGGCGCGGCGGCAGCGTGAAGAGATCCTGCCGGCCCTTGATCGAGGAGAGCGCGATCCAGAGCACCGGGCCGAGGCTATAGACCATGTAGACGGTTAGGACGACGGCGGGAAGGAGGAAGGCGGAACGCGGCCGGGAACGCATGCGCGGGCAGCCCCAGGATCAAGGTTGCGGGACGCTTCCGCCGGCGCGCGGGGGGAAGGCTTTCCCTGCCCCCCGGCGGCGGCAGCCGGAGCGGCACCTGCCGCTCCGGCCCCGGGCCCGGGCGGGCCCTCAGTCGAAGGGCAGCGCCACCACCGCGTCGGTGCCGACCGGGGTGATGAGCTGGTCGGGTACCTCGGGAAGGGTCGCGCTGCGCGTGATCGTGTAGCCGGCCATCTCGAGCGTCCGCTCGTTCCGCGCGGCCGCGTCGGCCAAGGCCTGCGCCACCGTCTTCTTGCCCGAGATGGCGTTCGAGACCTCCTCCTGCAGCTCGTCAAGCAGGATCGCGTATTCGGGCAGGTGCCAGTAGTCGTTGGTATACTGGAAGGCGCGCGCGAAATGGCGGTTGTAGGAGTTGAGCTGCTGCCACTCCGGGCTGTCGAGCACGGCCTTGAGCCCGGTCTGGCAGACGGCGGCGTAGCGGGCCTGCTGGGCGGGCTGGAAGTACCACTCCATGAACTTGATCAGCGCGTCGATCTTCTGGGAGTAGCCGTTGACGCCCATCCCCTGGCCGCCGACGCTGAACTGGCGGCGGAACTTGCCGTCGCGCCCGACCGCCCCCGGGAGGTTGCCGAAGCCGGTGACTTCGGCCTTGGGGTTCACCGCCGGATCGGCGTTCGAGCCGTTGAAGTAGTACCACTGCATCGCCATCGCGAGGCTGCCCTGCTGGAAGGCCGCGTTGACCTCGTCCCAGCCCCAGTTGCCCGACCCCGGGGGGCCGAACTTGAACATGTCGACGTAGGCCTTGACGCCGTCGATCGACGCCGGGCTGTCGAGGTAGCCCTTCACCTCGAAGGTCTGCGGGTTGTAGAGTTCGCCGCCGAAGGACCACATGAAGCTGTTCGAGGCGGTGGTGGCGAAGTCGTAGTCGCGCCCGCCCATCTGCCCCCAGCCGTAGAGCCCCTGGTCGGGCCGGGTGAAGAACTCGGCCATGTCGCGGGCCTGCTGGTAGGTCTGCGGCGGGGCAAGGTCATAGCCGAAGCGGGCCTTGAAGGCCGCCTGCTCGTCGGGGTTCTCGAACAGATCCTTGCGATACATGAAGCCGTAGGCGTCCATGTTGACCGGCAGGCCCCAGTACTTGCCCGAGCCGTCGGGGTATTCGCCATACTGGGCGAGGGCCGCGGGGGCGAAAAGGTCGGGGCTGAGGTAGTCGGAACGGTCGAAGATCTCGTTGACCGAATAGGCATGGCCGCCGCCCGCGAACTCGGCCGTCGACTGGCTGTCCCACATCGCGAAGTCGAAGCCCTGGCCCTTGATCGCGAACTCCGAGGCGATCTTGTTGTGCCACTCCGGCCCGTAGGGGACGAGCGCGGGAACGATGCGCACGTTCTGGTCGGGATAGTCGCGCGAGATCTCCACGAGGATGTCGGCACAGGTGCCGGCGTGCCAGACGAACACCAGTTCGGTCTGCGCCAGCGCCGTCCCGGGCAGGGCAAGCCAGCCCGCCCCGAGCACGGCCGCTGTGGTCACGAGATGCGCGCGTCGGATCCTTTTCATCGTCATCCTCCCTGGTGCGATGGGGCGGCAGGCCCCTGCACGCCACCCGCGGCCAGCATGGGGCCGACCGTGAAATTTATCAAGCGGCAAGTGAGATTGTCGCATTTCCATGGTATAAGCCGTCGCGGGCGGGGCTGAGATGTTGTGCCGTGATCGCCCCTCTCGACCCGTCACTCGCGGATAATCCGCCGTCATCCCAAGCCCATGCGCGCCACGGGCGGGATGTGGGACGCGGCCGTGCGGAGGGCGCGTCCGGCCAGTGAACGAAACGTAACATTTCGGGTGGCAAGGCGGCGCGGCCGTGCTAACAGCACTCCCGCGGTGGCAGGGTCGGCCGGGCCGGGGTGTGATGGGCGAATCGCTCGAGAGCAGGCAGGAAAAGCGGCGGGCGGAGATCCTGCGCATCCTCGGCGAGGAGCGCGAGGTCGGGGTGCGCAACCTCGCGCTCCGGCTCGAGGTCAGCCCGATGACCATCCACCGCGACCTCGGCGCCCTCCAGGACCAGGGCTTCGTCCGCCGTCTCCGCGGGGCGGTGACGGCCGAGAAGTCGATGCTGTTCGAGAGCAGCTATCTCTACCGCGCCCGCCAGCAGGTCGAGGAGAAGCGCCGCCTCGCCCGCGCCGCCGTCCGCCACATCGAGCCCGGCCATGCCATCGTCTGGGATGACAGCTCGACCACCTACGAGGTGACCGAATACATCGAGCGGGTGGCGCCCGTCACCGTCATCACCAACGCGCTCCCGGTGCTCGAGCGGCTGCGGACCGTGGCCGGCATCGACCTCATCGCCCTCGGCGGGCGCTATCACCTTGCCTTCAACGCCTTCTTCGGCGTCGCCTGCGAGCGGGCGCTGGAACGCTACCGGGTCGACGTCGCGCTCATGTCGACGACGACCGTCCAGGGGCTGGCGATCTACACCCAGGAGGAGCAGGTCGTGCGGGCCAAGCAGGCGATGATCCGCATCGCCCGCAAGCGGCTCCTGCTGGTCGATTCGACCAAGTTCGGCTTCACCGCCCTCAACCATGTCGCCGACCTGACCGACTTCGACCTCGTGCTGGTTCCCGCCACCGTGTCGGCCGAGGTGCTCGAGCGCATGCGCGAGGGGGGCGTCAACGTCGAGGTCGTCTGAGCCTCCGGGGTTCCCGGGGGCGTCCTGGCAGGGAGGGGGTATGATGACGTCGGAAACGGGCAAGGCGCGGCGGCTCGCGCGGATGTTCCGGGCCGGATCGGGGAGGATGCTGTGCGTCCCGCTCGACCACGGCATGCAGGTCGGGCCGATCGCCGGCATCGCCGATCCCGCGCCGGTGATCGACGCCGTCGTCGCGGCCGGGGTCGATGCCGTGATCGTCAATCCCGGCCTCTTCCTGCGCTTTG
>JADLCV010000091.1 GCA_020846995.1 Paracoccaceae bacterium | reverse complement strand
GGCGACGCCCGACCCCGACGGCATCCTGCCCGCGGCGACCTTCGAGGCCCTGCCGGCGCTGGCCGGCCCGCCGCCCCGGCCGCGGCCGGCGGCGTTCCCCGACCGCGCCGGGGCGGCGGAACCCGCCCGCGCCCCCGCCCCGGCGGCGGCGGCGGCGGGCGAGGCCGCGCGGCACGACTTCACCCCCTTCGAGGCGCTGCCGCAACTCGCCGGCCCGCCGCCGCGGGCGCGGCCGGGACCCGCCCTTCTCGCCCCCGGCCCCGCCCCGGCGGCGACGCCGGGGGTCGTCGCCGCGGCCCCGGGCACGATCCCCTTCCGCACGCCGCCGCCGCGGGCCCGGGCGACGCGGCCGGCCGAGGCCGTCCCCGGGGCCGCCGCCGTGGCCGAACTCGCGGCGCGCAACCCCGCCCTCGTCGCCCGCTCGGTGCGACCGGCACCGCGCCCGGCGACCCTCGCCCGGACGGCCGAGCGCGCCGTCGCCCGCGCCGCCGAGGCGGCCGCGGTCGCCGCCACCGCCCCGGCGCGCGTCGCCCCGCCGCCCGCCCCGGCCGTCGCCGCGGCCCCCGCGCCGGCGATCCCGACCCGCGCCTCGGTCGCCCGCGAGGCGACCCTCGCCCGCGCCATCGACCTCCGCCAGACCAACCTGATCGGCGTCTTCGGCACCTCGAGCGCACGGCGGGCGCTGGTGCGGCTGGCCGACGGGCGCATCGTCGAGGTGGGCGTCGGCGACCGGCTCGAGGGCGGCCGGGTGGAGACGATCGGCGAGCGCGACCTGCGCTATGTCCGGAGTGGCCGGACCTACGAACTCGTCATCCCCGCCGGCTGAGGCCCCGCGGGCGCCGCCGCCTCCGGCCCGCGGCCTTCCACCGGCGGGCGCGACGGGTTATGGCTGCCGGCGCGCAGACTCGCGTCGGGCGCGGGGCGCGCAGGGAGGGAGGGGGGATGGGCAGGCACGGGGCCCCGCGGGCCGCGGGGCGGCAGGGGCCTTGGCCCGGCCGCGGCGCGGCGAGGAGGCGGGCGTGACCGTCCGGCCCGCCCCGAAGGCCGCGGCGGGGCCCGAATGGCCGACGCTCGCGCTCGTCGCCGGCTGCTATCTCCTCTGGGGGCTCGCGACGACGGTCCTCGCCGGGGCCTCGCCGGCCTTCGCGACCCTCGCCACGGCCGTCCTCATCGCGCAGTTCTCGTCGATCCAGCACGAGGTGCTGCACGGCCACCCCTTCCGGAGCCGGTGGCTGAACGAGGCCCTGGTCTTTCCGGCGCTGACGGTCCTTGTCCCCTACGGGCGCTTTCGCGACACCCACCTTGCCCACCACCACGACGAGATCCTCACCGATCCCTACGACGACCCCGAATCGAACTACCTCGACCCCGCCGTCTGGGCCCGCCTCTCGGCGCCCCTGAAGGCGCTCCTGCGCTTCAACAACACGCTTCTCGGCCGCATGCTGGTCGGACCTGCGATCGGCCAGGCGAGCTTCATGGCCGCCGACTTGCGGGCCATCCGCGGCGGCGACCGGGCCGTCGCGCGCGCCTGGGTGCTGCACCTCGCCGGCCTCGTGCCGGTCCTCGGCTGGCTTGCCACGGTCGGCGAGATGTCCCCCGGGGCCTATCTCCTCGCCGCCTACGGCGGTCACTCGATCCTGAAGATCCGCACCTTCCTCGAGCACCGGGCGCACGAGCGGGCGCGCGGCCGGTCGGTCATCGTCGAGGACCGCGGGCCGCTCGCCTTCCTTTTCCTCAACAACAACTTCCATGCCGTGCACCACGCCCACCCGGGGGTGCCCTGGTACCGGCTGCCGGCCTTCTACGCGGCCCGGCGCGACCGCTTCCTCGCGCTCAACGAGGGCTACCGCTACCCCTCCTACGGCGCGATCTTCCGCCGCCACCTCCTCGCCGCCAAGGATCCCGTGCCCCATCCCCTGTGGCCCCTCCGGCGCCGCTGAGGGGGCCCGCGCCCATGCGCGGCGCGCATGGCCGTCATGCGGCGGGGGGCGGCGGCCGGGCGGCCCTCGTCAAGCCGCGGCGGCCGGCCTAAGGAAGGGCCATGTTCGCCCGCCTGCGCCCGCTCAGCCCCGAGGACGCCCGGCGCCTGCCGCCGTGGCGGCGGCCGCTCGCGCTTCTCGTCCTGACGGCGGCGGGGATGCCGATCGCGTTCGCGACCTGGTCGGCGCTCCTCAACAACTTCGTCATCGAGCGTGCGGGCTTCACCGGGGTCGAGATCGGCTGGCTGCACACCGTGCGCGAGATCCCGGGCTTCCTTGCCGTGGGCGTCATCGCCCTCCTCCTCGTCATGCGCGAGCAGGTGCTCGCGGTCGTGTCACTCGCCCTCCTCGGGGTCGCCTCGGCGATCACGGCCTGGTTCCCGAGCTTCGGGGGGATGCTCTTCATCACCCTCCTCGCCTCGACGGGCTTCCACTACTACGAGACGGCCAACCAGTCGCTGCAGTTGCAGTGGATCGACCGCAAGCGCGCGCCCGAGGTCCTCGGCTGGCTGGTGGCGGTGGGCTCGGGGGCCTCGCTCCTCGCCTACGGCCTTCTCGTCGTCACCTGGCGGACGTTCGACCTTTCGTATGACTTCGTCTACATGGTCTCGGGCGGGACGACGGCGGCGATCGCGCTTTATGCCTTCATCGCCTTCCCGCAGTTCGAGGCCCCGCACCGCCAGCGCCGGACCGTCGTCCTGCGCCGCCGCTACTGGCTCTACTACGCGCTCCAGTTCGTCTCCGGTGCCCGGCGCCAGATCTTCACCGTCTTCGCGGCCTTCATGATGGTCGAGCGCTTCGGCTTCGACGTCCTCGAGGTGACCGCCCTCCTCCTCGTCAACTTCGTCGCCAACATGGTGGCGGCGCCGGCGATGGGCCGGGCGGTGGCGCGCTGGGGCGAGCGGCGGGTGATGATCTTCGAGTATGCGGGCCTCGCGGCCGTGTTCCTCGCCTACGGCGGGATCTACTGGTTCGGCTGGGGGGCGATGCTCGCCGCCGTCCTCTACATCCTCGACCACCTCTTCTTCGCCCTCTCCTTCGCGCTCAAGACCTACTTCCAGAAGATCGCCGATCCCGGCGACATCGCGCCCTCGGCCGCCGTTGCCTTCACCATCAACCACATCGCCGCCGTGTTCCTGCCGGCGGCGCTCGGCTATCTGTGGATCACCGCGCCCGAGGCCGTGTTCATGCTTGCCGCCGGGCTTGCGGTCGTGGCCCTGCTCCTCGTCCTCCTCATCCCGCGCCACCCCGGCCCGGGCTACGAGACGATCCTCGCCCGCGGCTACGCCCGGCCCTCGGCGGCCGAATAGGGGCGCTGGCGCCCGGTCGCGTCCGGCCCTATCCTGCCCCCCGTCCCCGCCCGTCCCGCCCCGGAGGAGCCCCGATGTCGCCGTCCGCTGCCCGCACGACCCTGATGGTCGCCCCCGCCGATGCCCTGCCCGGGCGCGCGACGCCGATCCCGACCTCCGAGACGCACGTCGTCCTCGGCCGGCCCCTGAAGGCGCCGGTGCCGGCGGGGATGGCGGTGGCGATCCTCGGCATGGGCTGTTTCTGGGGGGTGGAGCGGCTATTCTGGCAGGTGCCGGGGGTCTGGCTGACGGCCGCGGGCTATGCCGGCGGGCCGACCCCCAACCCGACCTACGAGGAGGTGTGCAGCGGCCGCACCGGCCATGCCGAGGTCGTGCGCATCGTCTTCGACCCCGCCGCGGTTTCCTACGCGGCGCTCCTCGACACCTTCTGGGAGAACCACGACCCCACCCAGGGCATGCGCCAGGGCAACGACGTGGGCACCCAGTATCGCTCGGTCGTCTTCGTCGCCGACCGGGCGCAGCGGGCGGCGGCCGAGGCCAGCCGGGCCAACTATCAGGCCCGCCTGTCGGCCGCGGGCTTCGGCGCCATCACGACCGGGATCGCCGATGCCGCCCCCTTCCATTACGCCGAGGACTACCACCAGCAGTATCTGGCGCGGAATCCCGCCGGCTACTGCGGCCTTGGCGGCACCGGGGTGACCTGCCAGGCGGGCCTCGGGGCCTGAGGCCCGCGGGCGGGCCGGGCGCGCCCGCCCGGCCCGCCCGGGGGGCGCTATTCGGCGGTCAGGAGCGGCGGCTTGCTCGCGGGGATCCGCGCCTTCGGCGGCTCGTCGATGGCGAGCGCGATGCGGTCGTCCCTGACCCCCACGCGCACCAACCCGCCCTTCGTCAGCCGCCCGAACAGGAGTTCCTCGGCCAGGGGCCTCTTGACATGCTCCTGGATCACGCGGGCGAGCGGGCGGGCGCCCATGCGGTCGTCGTAACCCTTGTCGCCGAGCCAGGCCGCGGCCTCGGGCGAGAGCTCGATGTGGACGCCGCGGTCCATGAGCTGGGCCTCGAGCTGGAGGACGAACTTCTCCACCACCTGCATGATCGTCTCCCTCGCGAGCGGGGCGAAGGTGATGATGGCGTCGAGGCGGTTGCGGAACTCGGGCGTGAAGAGCCGCTCGATCACCGCCGCGTCCTCGCCCTCGCGCCGCTCGCGGCCGAAGCCGACCGCCGCCCGGGCCTGCTCGCTCGCCCCTGCGTTGGTGGTCAGGATGAGGATGACGTTGCGGAAATCGACCTGGCGGCCGTTGTGATCCGTAAGCTTGCCGTGATCCATCACCTGGAGAAGGATGTTGAAGACGTCGGGGTGGGCCTTCTCGATCTCGTCGAGGAGGAGGACGCAGTGGGGATGCTGGTCGACCCCGTCGGTCAGGAGCCCGCCCTGGTCGAAGCCGACATAGCCCGGCGGGGCCCCGATCAGGCGGCTGACGGCGTGCTTCTCCATGTATTCGGACATGTCGAAGCGGAGGAGCTCGACCCCCATGGTCAGCGCGAGCTGGCGCGCGACCTCGGTCTTGCCGACCCCGGTCGGGCCGGCGAAGAGGTAGTTGCCGATCGGCTTCTCGGGCTCGCGCAGGCCGGCCCGGGCAAGCTTGATCGCGGAGGCGAGGGCCTCGATCGCCGCCCCCTGGCCGAAGACCACGCGCTTGAGGCTCGCCTCGAGGTCCTTCAGCACGGCGGCGTCGTCCTTGGAGACGTTCTTGGGCGGGATACGGGCGATCTTGGCCACCACGGCCTCGATCTCGCGGGTGCCGATCGTGCGCCGCCGCTTGCTCTCGGCCACGAGGTGCTGGGCGGCACCGGCCTCGTCGATGACGTCGATGGCCTTGTCGGGAAGCTTGCGGTCGTGGATGTAGCGGGCCGAGAGCTCGACCGCCGAGCGGATGGCGTCGGTCGTGTAGCGAAGGTCGTGGTGCTTCTCGAAGTAGGGCTTGATGCCCATGAGGATCTTCACCGAATCCTCGACCGTCGGCTCGTTGACGTCGATCTTCTGGAAGCGCCGCGAGAGGGCGCGGTCCTTCTCGAAATGCTGGCGGTATTCCTTGTAGGTGGTCGAGCCCATGCAGCGCAGCCGGCCGCCCTGCAACGCCGGCTTGAGCAGGTTCGAGGCGTCCATGGCCCCGCCCGAGGTGGCGCCGGCGCCGATGACGGTGTGGATCTCGTCGATGAAGAGGATGGCGTCGGGGTGCTCCTCGAGCTCCTTAACGACGGCCTTCAGCCGCTCCTCGAAGTCGCCGCGGTAGCGGGTGCCGGCGAGGAGCGCGCCCATGTCGAGCGAGAAGATCGTCGAGCGGCGGAGGACGTCGGGGGTCTCGCCCTGGACGATCTTGCGCGCCAGCCCCTCGGCGATCGCGGTCTTGCCGACGCCCGGGTCGCCGACGAGGAGCGGGTTGTTCTTGCGCCGCCGGCAGAGGACCTGGATGCAGCGCTCGACCTCGGCATCGCGCCCGATCAGGGGATCGACGTCGCCACGGCGGGCCTTGGCGTTGAGATCGACGCAGTACTTGGCGAGGGCGGAGTCCTTGGCCTCGGCCTCGGGCTTGTCGCCGCGGGCGGGCTTCTCGGGCTCGGGCTCGGGCTGGGTGCCGGTGACGGGGCGGCTCTCGCCGAAGGAGGGGTCCTTGGCGACGCCGTGGGCGATGAAGTTGACCGCGTCGTAGCGGGTCATGTCCTGCTCCTGCAGGAAGTAGGCGGCGTTCGATTCGCGCTCGGCGAAGATCGCCACCAGCACGTTCGCGCCCGTGACCTCGGAGCGGCCGGAGCTCTGGACATGGATCGCCGCGCGCTGGATTACGCGCTGGAAGGCAGCGGTCGGCACCGCCTCGGAGCCCTCGATGTCGGTCACGAGCGTCGAGAGGTCGTCGTCGATGAAATCCTCGAGCGTCTTGCGCAGGACGTCGAGGTTGACGCGGCAGGCCCGCATCACCTTGGCCGCATCGGGCTCGTCGATCAGCGCGAGCAGGAGGTGCTCGAGCGTCGCGAGTTCGTGCCGGCGGGCATTGGCGAGCGCCAGTGCGGCGTGGATGGCCTTCTCGAGGCTCGGCGAAAACGACGGCACGTTGCGTGCTCCTTCTGCTCCGGGCCGGCGGCGCGGGTGGCGCCTCCGACCATCACCCTCACCCCCAGAGTTCGGTGATCTTCGACAGGCTTCAAGCGGATTCTGAAATTATGATGACAGCCGCGGCGGCCATCGGGCAAGTGTGATCGGAAAGGCGCCGCGGGGGCCGGGAAAGGCGGGCCGTCAGGGGCGGGCCGCGACCCCGCGCATGGCCGTCGCGACCTCGTGCACCGCGGTCGCGGCCATCGAGCGCATGACCCAGATCTCGACCGTGGCGGCGTCGCGCCGGGCGAGAAGGGCGGGGCAGTGGACGAGGGCGGTGCGCGCGGTGGCCCCGGGCCCGAAGGCCGGGAGGCGGAGGTCGAGGGGCACGAGGCGGGCGAGGACGGCGAGATGGGTCGGGCCGGAGAGCGCGAGGACGGCCCAGGCGTCGCTCTGGTCGGTCAGCGCCGCGAGGCCGGCGAGGCCCGGGGGCGGGGCGGCCCCGACAAGGAAGGCCGTCTCGCGCCCGGCCCAGAGGAGGCGCGCGCCGCCGGCGGCGGTGGAGCGGCCGGGGGCGGGGAAGGCAAGCCCGAGGGGGGCGAGGGCGGCAGCGACGGCGGCCGCCTGCCCGCGGAAGGGCGCGAGCGAGGTCACGCGCCCGGGGTCGGCCGCGGCGAGTTCGGCGCCCGCGGTCACGACCGGCAGGGCGTGGCCGGCGAGGGCCGGGGTCTCGATCAGGCTAGCCACGCATCCGCCCTCCCGTCTCGTCGAAGAACGCCGGCCGCGTGACGGTGCAGCGCGCGTCGATCTGGCGCAGGTGGTCGACGAGGCGCACCTCGCTGCCGATTCGCGCCCGCCCGTCCCGGAGGAAGCCGAGCCCGATCCAGCCGCCGACCGTCGGCGAGAAGCAGGAAGAGGTGACATAACCCTGGTCGGTCTCGCGGTGGACGCGCTCGCCGGGGTTGAAGAGATGCGCCCCCGCCGCGATCGCCGTCGCGGGGTCGGCCGCGCGGAGGCCGACGAGTTCCTCGCGCCCCGGGCCGGCCAGCCCGGGCCGGGCGGCGGCGGCGCGGCCGATGAAGTCGCCGCGCTTGCACATCCCCTGAAGCCCGAGGTCGCCCACCGTCACCCGGCCGTGGATCTCGGCATGGGTGATGAATCCCTTCTCGATCCGGAGGACGTTCAGTGCCTCCATGCCGTAGGGTCCCCCGCCGAGGGTCTCGGCGCGGGCCACGAGGTCGCGGAAGAGGGCGGCGCCGTGGCGCGCGGGCACGGCGATCTCGTAGCCCTCCTCGCCCGAGAACGAGATGCGGAAGAGGCGCCCCGCGATCCCCATGACCGTCGTCGCGGCACAGCCCATGAAGGGAAGGTCGGGCGGGGTGTCGAGCACGCCCCCGAGGAGGAGCCGCGCCCGCGGTCCGGCGAGCGCGAACTGCGCCCACTCCTCGGTGACCGAGATCAGGCGCACGTCGAGGTCGGGGCGGAGGGCCTGGGTCACGAACTCCAGATGCCGCATCACCGGGCCCGCGGCGGCGGTCGTCGTCGTCATCACGAAATGGTCGGGGGCGAGGCGGGCCGAGGTGCCGTCGTCCATGACGAAGCCGTCCTCGCGCAGCATCAGCCCGTAGCGCGTCCGCCCGACCGGCAGGGTCGAGAAGGTGCCGGTGTAGACGAGGTCGAGCAGGGAGCCGGCATCGGGCCCCTGGATGTCGATCTTGCCGAGCGTCGAGACGTCGCAGACCCCGACCGCGGTTCGCACCGTCGCCACCTCGCGGTCGCAGCTCTCGCGCCAGTGGATCTCGCCGGAGCGCGGGAACCAGGCCGGGCGATACCAGAGCCCGGCCTCGAGCATCGGCGCCCCGCGCTCGCGGCTGGCGGCGTCCGAGGTGGTGCGGCGTTCGGGCGCGAAGCCCTTGCCGCGGCCTCCCGCCCCGAGGGCGGCGATGGCGACGGGGGCGAAGGGCGGGCGGTAGGTGGTGGTGCCGGTCTCGGCGATCCCCTGGCCGGTCGCCGCGGCGAGAAGGGCGAGCGCCCCGAGGTTCGAGTTGCGGCCCTGGTCCGGCGCCATGCCCTGGGTCGTGTAGCGCTTCATGTGCTCGACCGAGGCGTAGCCCTCGGCCGCCGCGAGGCGGACGTCCTTGGTCGTGACGTCGTTGGCGAAGTCGAGGAAGGCCCGCCCCGGCGCCTCGACCGCCCAGAGCGGGCGGGCCCGGCGGGGGGCGTCCTCGGCCGCGGGCGGGACGAGGGCGGGGGCGGCGCGGCCGAGGCCCTCGAGCGCGGTCGCGGCCGCCGCGAGCCCGGCGGCGAGGCAGGCCGCGGTTCCGGCGAGGCCCGTGACCGCGCCCGCGGCCGTCATCCCCGGCACCGCGTCGGGGGCGGGGACGAAGGCCGCGAGATCCTCGCGCCACAGGGGCCGGTTGTTCCTGTGGCAGGAAAGGCCCACGGTCGGCGTCCAGCCGCCGGCGACGGCAAGGCAGTCGCTCTCGACCCAGCGCTCGCCGCCGCCGGCCTCGCGCAGCCGGATGGCCGTCAGCCCGTGGCGGCCGCGGGTGCCCGTGACCACCGCCTCGCGCAGGAGCGGCGCGGCCGAGAGGGCCGAGGCATCGGCGCGCGCGTCGATGACGCGGACGACGTTGACCCCGGCCGCGACGAGGTCGTCGGCCGCCGCGCGGCCCGAATCGCAGGTCGTGAAGACGCTGACCGCCCGCCCGGCCGCGACCGACCAGCGGTTGGCATAGGCGCGCACGGCCGAGGCGAGCATGACCCCCGGCCGGTCGTTGCCGGGGAAGGCGATCGGCCGTTCGAGGGCGCCGGCGGCGAGGATCGCCCGCCGGGCCGCGATCCGCCAGACGCATTCCCGCGCGAGCGCCGCGGGCGGTGCCGCGAGGTGAAGCCCGACCCGCTCGACCGCCCCCCAGACGCCGTCGTCATAGGCCCCGAAGACCGTCGTCCGCGGCATCACGCGGACGTTCGGATGCGCGGCAAGCTCGCCCGCCGTCGCCTCGACCCAGGCCATGGCGGGGCCGCCCGCGATCTCCTGGCGGTCGGCGAGGAGCCGGCCGCCGAGGCGGAAGTCCTGCTCGGCGAGAATCACGTCGGCGCCCGCCCGCGCCGCCGCCAGCGCCGCCATCAGCCCCGTCGGCCCGGCGCCGATGACGAGGAGGTCGCAATGCGCCCAGGCCTTCTCGTAGTGCGCCTCGTCGTGGCGGCGCGACAGCCGGCCGATCCCGGCGGCGCGGCGGATCGCGGGCTCGTAGACCCGCTCCCACCACGACCGCGGCCACATGAAGGTCTTGTAGTAGAAGCCGGCGCCGAAGAAGCGGGCGAAGAGGTCGTTGACCGCGAGAAGGTCGAGGCCGAGCCCGGGCCAGGCGTTCTGGCTGCGGACCTCGAGGCGGTCGTGGATCTCCTGGACGGTGGCGCGGACGTTCGGGGTGCGCTGGGCGCCCTCGCGGATCTCGACGAGCGCGTTCGGCTCCTCGGGCCCCGCGGTCAGGATGCCGCGCGGGCGGTGATACTTGAAGCTGCGCCCGACGAGGCGCCGGCCGGCGCCGAGCAGGGCCGAGGCGACGGTGTCGCCGGCCCAGCCCGGCACCCGGGCGCCGTCGAAGGTGAAGGCGACCGGCCGCGTCCGGTCGATGAGCCCGGCGGTCTCAAGCCGCATCGGCCGCCTCCCCGGCGAGCGCCGCGCCGGCGATCGCGTGCGTCACCGTGTTGCGGCTGACGACGAGCCAGGCCTGGCAGCCGGCCTCGTGATACCAGAGGTCGCGGGTCTCGCCCGCGGGGTTGCCGCGCAGATGCAGGTAGGCGTCCCACGCCGCCGGGGCGGCGTCGGCGGCCGGCCGGCGCAGGTAGTCGGCGGCGCCGAGGTAGTAGAACTCGCGCCGGTCGCGCGGGCCGCAGAGGGGGCAGGGGATGAGCATGGGCGGCCTCAGTGAAGGTTGTGCTGCGAGCCGGTGCCTTCCTCGTCGATGACGTGGCCGGTCGCGAATCGGTCGAGGCGGTAGCGGGCGGCGACGGGATGGGGCTCGCCCGTGGCCATGAGATGGGCGAGGCACCAGCCCGAGGCCGGCACCGCCTTGAAACCGCCGTAGTTCCAGCCGCAGTCGAGAAAGAGCCCCTCGACCGGGGTCTTGTCGATGATGGGCGAGCCGTCGGGCGACATGTCCATGATCCCGCCCCAGGACCGCAGGAGCCTGGCCCGCCCGATCATCGGCATCAGCGTCATGCCCGCCTCCATCACGTGCTCGACCATCGGCAGGTTGCCGCGGGCGGCGTAGGAGGCGTAGAAGTCGAGGTCGCCGCCGAAGACGAGGCCGCCCTTGTCGGACTGGCTGATGTAGAAGTGCCCCATGCCGAAGCTGATGACGTGGTCGATGCAGGGCTTCAGCCCCTCGGTGACGAAGGCCTGGAGGACGTGGCTCTCGATCGGCAGCCGCAGCCCGGCCATGGCCGCGACCTGGCTCGAGCGGCCGGCGACGACGATCGCCACCCGCCGGGCGCGGATCGGCCCGCGCGTGGTCTGCACGCCGCGCACGCGCCCGCCCTCGATGTCGATGCCGGTGACCTCGCAGTTCTGGATCAGGTCCACCCCGCGGGCGTCGGCCGCCCGGGCGTAGCCCCAGGCCACCGCATCGTGGCGCGCGGTGCCGCCGCGGGGATGAAGGAGCCCGCCGTAGATCGGGAAGCGCGTCTGCCCGAAATCGAGGTAGGGAAGAAGCTCGCGCACCCCCTCGCGGTCGAGCAGCACGGCGTCGTCGCCCTGGTTGACCATGGCGTTGCCGCGGCGGGCGAAGGCGTCGCGCTGGCCGTCGGAATGGAAGAGGTTGATGAGCCCGCGCTGCGAGTGCATGACGTTGAAGTTGAGTTCGCGCTCGAGCCCCTCCCAGAGCTTCAGGGAGTGCGAGTAGAACTCGGAATTGCCGGGCAGCAGGTAGTTGGCGCGCACGATCGTGGTGTTGCGGCCGACGCTGCCAAGCCCGAGGCCGCCCTTCTCGAGCACCGCGACATCGCTCAGCCCGTGGTTCCGGGCGAGGTAGTAGGCGGTCGAGAGGCCGTGGCCGCCGCCGCCGATGACGAGGGTATCGTAGGCGGGCTTGGGCGCGGGGTCGCGCCAGACCGGCCGCCAGCCGCCGTTGCCCGTCAGCCCCTCCCAGGCGACGCGAAAGCCCGAATAGCGCATGCGCCCCCCCGGTGGTGTGCCCGCCCGGGACGCAGTCAAGCCCTTTCCCGCCGCCGGCGCAAGGGGTGCCGCCGGCGACGATGTCGCGGCGGCGCCGCAGTGCGGCGGCGCGGCCGGGGCTTGCGGCCGGCGGGGGCGGCGGGGCATGGTGGGAAGGGACCCGGACGGGAGCGCCAGGGATGTCGACGTCACTTCCCGATCTGCGCGGACGGCCGCGCCGGCCCGACGGCCAGGGCTGCGGGGGCGCCTGCGGCTGCGGCGGCGACAGCGAGGGCGGGGCGGTGCGCCGGCCGCCGGCGGCGGCCGCGCCTCCGGCCGGCGACGACAG
Source organism: Paracoccaceae bacterium (assembly GCA_020846995.1). GTDB lineage: Bacteria > Pseudomonadota > Alphaproteobacteria > Rhodobacterales > Rhodobacteraceae > JAHDXW01. Next base: position 5,783 of record JADLCV010000091.1, on the reverse strand, counting down.
CGAGGGCGAGGGCGGGGCGACGACGGGGACGGCGGCGGGGCTTCCGGTCGCGCTCGTCCTCGGGGCCGCGGTCGGGCCCGGGGGCCGGCCCTCGCCGGCGCTCCGGCGGCGGGCGCTGCACGGGGCCGGACTCGTCCTCGCCGGCCGGGCGGGCCATCTTCTCGCCTGCGGCGGCCACGACGGCCGCGGCGGCCACGGGGGGCCGGCCGAGGCCGACGTCATCGCCGCTCTCGCCCGCGCGGCCGGGGTCGCGCCCGGGCGGATCAGCCGCGAGGACCGCTCGACCTCGACCGAGGAGAACCTCGCCCGCGCCCGGCCGATCCTCGCCCGCCTCGGCGGGCCGCCGGTCCTTGTCGTCACCGACCGCTTCCACGCCCCCCGGGCGCTGCTCCTTGCCCGGGCGATGGGGATGCGGGCAACCGCGAGTTGCCCCCCGGCGGGCGACACGCCGCCCGTCCGGCGGCTCTGGCTTTACGCCCGCGAGGCGGCGGCGGTCGTCCGCACGCTCTGGCGGCGGGCGCGCGGGCGCTACCGCCAGACGTCGACGTCGATCCAGGACGGCTTGCCGCCGACGCCGTAGACCTCGACCGCGACCATGACCCCGCCGGCGAGGATGTCGCGCCGCGCCGCGGGCGTGATCGCGCCCTGCATCAGGAGCCGCTCCATCGCCGCGCGGGCGTCGATGTCGTGGAAGACCGGATCCCATTCGTCGCCGGGCTGGGCCATGCCGAAGCGGTGGAAGTTGGCGCGGTCCTGGCGCAGGATCTGCCAGGGCTCGGTCAGCCGCACGCCCTCGGAGTTGTAGAGGTCGGCCTGGCCGATGAAGGCCGCATAGGCGACGATCAGCCCCTGCGCCGCCGCCGGGGCGGCGACGAGGGCGAGGGTTGCGGCGAGGGTTGCGGCGAGGGTCGCGGCGAGCGCGGCCGCCGCGGCAAGAAGACGATGGGGACGCATGGGGGCCTCCGCTGCCGGGCCGGCCTCCGGCGCCGGCGCCACGGGGCGGCAGCCTGGCACGGCCGGCGGCGGCGTTCAACGCCCCGGCCGCCGCGACCCGGGGACTTCCGCCCCGCGGCGGGCTCTGGCAGAGTGCGCCGCGGTCTCTGCGGGGGGCTTGCGAGCGATGGCCGGAGAGCTGCGCGAGGCGCCCGGACGGGGGGCACGGGGGCGGGTCCGCCGCATCGTCACCCTGCCCGCCCACATGCAGGCGCTGGGGCCGCTCGGGCGACGGTCGCGCGGGGTGCTGGCCGCGCTCGGGGCGTTCTGGCTGGCGGCGGATGCGGGCTACTACCTCCTCCTGCCGCGGCTCGGGGTGGCCAACGACTACAACGCCGCCCCCGTCGCGATCGCCGTCTATTACCTCTTCTGGTGCGGGCTTGCGGTCATTGCCTTCTGGCCGGTCTATGCCCTCTGGGCCCAGCATGCGCCCTGGCCCGCGCTTGGCAACCGGCTGGCCGCGGTGGCGCTGTGGACGGGGATGTTCGGCGCCGCGGCCGGTTACGCGGGCTGGGTCGTGCCGGCGCTGCCGCCGCTCGTGTGGCCCGCCGATTTCGGCCCGGTGCCCGACGTCGCCGCCGCCGGGGCGGCCTATTTCCTGCCCAAGACCGCTGACATCGCCTTCCAGCAGCTCCTCGTCCTCGCGCTGGTGCTGGCGCTGGCCGCGAACGGGGTGCGGGCGCAGGCGCTCTCGCTCGCCTGCGCGGGGCTTTTCGGCGGCATGCACCTGCTCCTCCTGCTCGGCGAGTATCCCTTCGGGGCGGCCGTGCGCTTCATCGTCTTCGCCGCGGGCTTCGGGGCCCTGGTGCCGGTCCTGCTGCTGCGCGTGCCCTTCGGGCTCGCGCTCTCGTTCGGGCTGCACTGGCTCTACTACGCCGTGACGGTGACGCAGGTGCGCATCTGGGGCCCCGAGGTCGTGCTGCGGCTGATCGGAGCGGACTAGGGGCGGGGATGGCCGGGGCGGTGGCGATCCGGCCGCTCGACCCGGCCGCCGACGGGCGGGCGGTCGCGGCCCTTTTCGCCGCGGCTGCCGACTTCGTCGCCCTCATCGAGGGCCGGCCACCCTCGGCGGCGACGCTCGCCGACTTCTGGCAGGGGGCGCCGCCCGGCGGCGATCCCGCGGCGGGGCTGCGGCTCGGCCTCTTCGAGGGCGGAGCGCTCGCGGGTGTGGCCGAACTCGCCTTCGGCTTTCCCGGGGCCGGCGACGCCTATCTCGGGCTCATGCTCCTCGCGCCGGCGGCGCGGGGGCGGGGGCTCGGCCGGCGCCTTCTCGGGCGCGTCGAGGCCGAGGCGCGGGCGCGCGGGGCGGGGCGGCTCCTCCTGGCCGTGGCCAGGGCCAATCCGCGCGCCCGCGCCTTCTGGGAACGCGAGGGGTTCGCCCGCGTCCGGACGCTCCCGCCGCGGCGGGTGGGAGCGCGCGCCCACGTCCTTGACCGCATGGCCCGCCCGATCCCGCCCGACCCCGGCTGAGGCCGGCCGCCCCCCCCCGCGGCCCCGGCCCCCGGGGCCCCCGGGGCGCGGCGCCCCCCGCCGCCCGGGGCAGGCGCGACGCGGCCCAGGCCGCCGCTTCGGCGCGGCGCGTCTTTCCCCGGCCGCGGGTTTGGTGCATGAAGGGGGCGCCGCCCGCGTGCCCCGGGCTCCGCCCTCCGAGGACCGATGCCCGACGCCCGTGCCCCCCGCCTCTGCGTGCTGATCGACGCCGACAACGTGCCGGCCCATTACGCCGAGGCGATCTTCGACGAGATCGCCGGGCTTGGCGAGGCGAGCGTGCGGCGCATCTACGGCGACTGGTCGGCCACGCGCCTCAACGCCTGGGCCAAGAAGGTCGCGGCCCTCGGGCTGGTCGCCGACCAGCAGTTCTCCAACACCAAGGGCAAGAACGCCTCCGACATCGGGCTTGTCATCGCCGCCATGGACTTCCTCCATTCGCGGCTTTTCGACGGCTTCGTGCTGATCTCGTCGGACAGCGACTTCACCCGTCTCGCGGCGCGCATCCGCGAGCACGGGCTCGACGTCTTCGGCATCGGCGAGAAGAAGACCCCGGAGGCCTTCCGCATGGCCTGCAAGCGCTTCATCTACGTCGAGAACCTGACCCCGGCCGAGGAGCCCGCGCGGGCCCCCGAGACGGTCGTGCGGCGCGAGGCCGAACCCGTGCGGGAACCCGCCCCGGCCCGCGACGCCGCCCGCGACAAGGAGGCGCCGGCCCGCGCCATTCCCTTCATCACCGCCGCCATGCGCGCCATCGACCCCGAGGGCGAGTGGTATTCGCTGGGCCAGGTCGGCCAGTTCATCACCCAAGCCAACCCCGATTTCGACACCCGCACCTACGGCGAGAAGAAGCTGTCCGATCTTGTCCGCAAGCTGCCCCGCTTCGAGGTCAGGAAGGGGCCCGGCAACACGCTGAGCGTCCGCGACGTCACCTGACCGCCCGAACCGTCCCCCCGTCCGAACCGAAGGTGTTCCATGCTGAAGCTCTACGGTGTCGCCCGCTCGCGGACCTCGCGCGCGATCTGGCTGCTCGAGGAAGCGGGCATCAAGGCCGAGCGCGTGCCCGTGCAGGCGGCCTGGCGGCTGAAGGACCCCGCCGCCGCCGGCGCCCCCCTCAACACCGCCTCGCCCGCCTATCGCGCCGTCAACCCGATGGGGCAGATCCCCGCGCTCGAGGATGACGGCACGGTCCTGACCGAATCGCTCGCGATCGTGCTCCACCTCGCCCGCCGCCACGGCGGCGCCATCGGCCCGCGCGACTGGCGCGAGGATGCGGCCATGCTCAACTGGGTGCTGTTCGCGGCGACGGCGATCGAACCGCTGGCGACCGTCATCCTCTATGTCGGGATGGAGGGCCGCACCGACACCCCCGCGGGCAAGGCCGAACTCGCGGCGACGGCCGAGAAGCTCGCCCGCCCCTTCGCCCGCCTCGAGGCCCACCTCGCCGGGGCCGAGTGGCTGGTCGGCGGCCGCTTCACCGCGGCCGAGGTCGCGGTCGCCGAATGCCTCCGCTACGTCCAGAGCTATCCTCCGGCCTTCGCGGCCTTCCCGCGGCTTTCGGCCTGGCTCGCCCGCTGCCAGGCCCGGCCGGGGTTCCAGGCGATGCTGGCGGCGCGCAACGCCGAACCGGAATAGTCCCCGGCCGGGCGCCGCGGGTTTCCCGGCGCGGGGATCTGGCCTAGCCTTGCGGGGTGTCCCGACCCAGGAGCCGCCCCGCCATGATTCCGGGCCTCTCGAGCCGCCGCCGCTTCGCCGATCTCTCCGAACGCGAGGTCCTCGCGCTCGCGATCTCCTCCGAGGAGGACGACGCGCGCATCTACCGCAGCTATGCCGAGCGGCTCCGGGCCGACTACCCCGCCTCGGCGGCGGTCTTCGAGGCCATGGCGGTCGAGGAGGACGGCCACCGCCGGCAGCTGATCGAGGCCCACCGCGCCCGCTTCGGCGACACGATCCCGCTCATCCGGCGCGAGCATGTCGCGGGCTTCCTCGCCCGCCGTCCGGTGTGGCTCGTCGAGTCGCTGCCCATCGCCCGCATCCGCGAGGAGGCCGAGGCGATGGAGCGGCAGGCGACCGACTTCTATGCCCGCGCCGCGGCGGGGGCGACCGATGCCGCGACCCGCCGGCTCCTCGGCGATCTCGCCGCGGTCGAGGCCGGACATTCGCAGCTCGCCGGCACGCTCACGGCCGAGCATGTGCCGGCCGAGAAGGCCGATGCCGAGGCGCGGGCGGCGCGGCGGCAGTTCGTCCTGACCTGGGTGCAGCCGGGGCTCGCCGGGCTCATGGACGGCTCGGTCTCGACGCTGGCGCCGATCTTCGCCACCGCCTTCGCCACCCGCGACCCCCACACGACGCTCCTCGTCGGCCTCGCCGCCTCGGTCGGGGCCGGGATCTCGATGGGCTTCACCGAGGCCGCCTCGGACGACGGCGAGCTGTCCGGGCGCGGCTCGCCCGTCAAGCGCGGGGTCGCGAGCGGGGTGATGACGGCCCTGGGCGGGCTTGGCCACGCGCTCCCCTACCTCATCCCCGATTTCTGGACGGCGACGACGATCGCGATCGCCGTCGTCTTCGCCGAGCTCTGGGCGATCGCCTGGATCCAGAACCGCTTCATGGACACGCCCTTCGTCCGCGCCACCTTCCAGGTCGTGCTGGGGGGGGCGCTCGTCTTCGCGGCCGGGGTCCTGATCGGCGCGGGATAGGCGCGCCTCCGGGGCCGCTCCGTCGGCGCCCGCGGGATCCCGCCAGGCGCGCGCGCGCCGGCGCGGCCGGGGTGCCGCGGCGCCCCGGGGGACCGGCGCGGCCGCCGGCGCGTCGCGGCTTGAATCCCGGCACCCGCTCGACTAGCTCGAAGGGTGCGGGCGGGTATGGTGTAGTGGCAGCGCCTCAGCCTTCCAAGCTGAAGGGGCGGGTTCGATTCCCGCTACCCGCTCCAGGATCGGCACGCAGGCGGAGCCGTCCGCGCGGGACCGTGGCAGGGGGGGACCGATTCCCGCCGCCCGCGCCGGGATCGGCACGGCCTCCGCCGCGCCCGGGGGTGCCGCCGGGGGGGAGGCCGGCCCCGCCACCGCCCACGGGCGCGGGCGTTCGCGGCGGGCGGGCGCGGGGCGCGGGCGTCGCCATTCGTCCGCGGTGCGGGCCCCGCGCCGGGGCGCGACCGGGGGCCGCCCGGCGCCGCGGCCGGTTCCATGCGCCGGGATTCCGCTCTAGAGGCTGGCGAAGGCAGCGGGCAGGGGTCAGGAGCCATGAACGAGGAGCGTGCGCAGTCGCGCACCATGCGGGCGCTCGCGGCCCTCGGGCCGGTCCGC
>JADLCV010000090.1 GCA_020846995.1 Paracoccaceae bacterium | reverse complement strand
GGCCGAGGCCCATGCCGCCCATCACGGCGTGGCCGGCGATCCCGCGAGCGGGCTCGGCGCGGCCGTGCGGGCAAAGCTCCTGGCGGGGGCCGCAATCGGCGCCCGCGACTACCTCGCGGCCCTTGCCGAGCGGGACGAGATCCGGCGCCTCGCCCGGGCCGCGCTCGCAGGGTGCGACGTCCTCCTCACGCCCGCGACCGAGACCGTCGCCCCCCCTCTGGCCGCGGTCGACGAGGGCCGGTCGCCGGCCCGCTTCGCCCGCCTCGCGAGCCTCCTCGACTGCCTCGCGCTGGTCCTGCCCAACGGGCGGGACGGCGCCGGCATGCCGACCGGCCTCCAGATCGTGGCCGGAGAGGGGTCGCCCGCACGCCTCTTCGCGATTGCCCGCGCCTGCGAGGCGGCGGCGAGATGGGCCCCCGCGGCGGGCTTCTGGCGATGACCCCGCCCTCCCCGGCCCGGGGCGACGGGGGCCCGCGCCGCGGCGCGCCGGCCCGGCGCGGGCTCCGGCCCTCGTCACCGCCGGCCGCCGGGGACGGACACCGGACCCCGGGCTTCGGCCGATTGCCAAATTGACAGGGGCGCAAAAACAATGTAACTACATCACTGATCGGGGCCGCAGCGACCCGGGTGGGTTTCCGGCGATTCCAAGGCGGCGACGGCGACGGCGACGGCGGGCCTCGGGCCGCGCCGCCGGCGGCGCGACGAGAGCCGGGGCCACGCTCGGACCCCGGACCCCGGCCGTGACGCCGCGGGCCCGCGGGCGCCCGCGCGCAGGATCGGGAACCGCAAGCGCCCGACGGCGGGTCTGGCTCGTCGGGCAGGCTGGCCTCGGACTTCCCCGAGCGCAGCCGACCATGGGAGCAAGACGATGCGAAAGACCTTCAACCTCGGCGCCGCCATCCTCCTCGGGGGCATGGCCCTGGCCCAGACGGCCGCGGCCCAGAGCTTCCCCGAGGCGGGCAAGAACATCACCATCATCGTGCCGACCGCAGCCGGCGGCTCGACCGATGTAGGGACACGGATCGTCGCGGCCGAGATGGAGAAACTCCTCGGCGTGCCGGTCCAGGTCGCGAACAAGCCCGGGGCGTCGGGCATCATCGGCCTGACCGAGATGGCCCGCGCCAACCCCGACGGCTACACCCTGAGCGCCTTTGCGGTCATCGCCCATGTCGCGGCCTATGTCGACCAGAGCCGCAAGCCGACCTTCGGGCGTGCGGACATCCAGCCCGTCGGCGCCTTCGGCATGGACGACCTCGTCCTGACGGTGAAGGCCGACAGCGCCTACGCGACCGTCGCCGACCTCGTCGCGGCGGCCAAGGCGGCGCCCGGAGGGGTCAAGGTCGCCTTCACCGGCGTCGGCGCCGGCCCCCATCTCTGCTGGGTCAAGTTCGAGGCCTCGACCGGCACCGACCTGACCTTCGTCCAGTTCGACGGCGGCACGGCCATGGACACGGCCGTGGCCGGCGGCCACATCGACGCCTCGATCGGCAGCATCGCCGGCGCCGCCTCGCTGATGCAGGCCGGGGTCATCCGGCCCCTGGGCGTGACCGGGGCCGAGCCGAACGAGACCCTGCCCGAGGTGCCCACCCTCGTCTCGCAAGGTGTCGATGTCGTCTATTCGGCCCGCTACGGGCTGGCCGCCCCGGCCGGCGTCCCCCAGGACATCATCGCGACGCTTGCCGGCGCGCTCGCGACGGCCGTTGCCAATCCCGAGGTCCAGGCGAAGCTCCGCGGTGCGGGGATGACGCCGCGCTACCTCGACGCCGCCGCCTATGCCGAGGCCTGGACCGCGGGCGAGACCCTCGTCGCCGAAGCCCTCGCGGCGGCCGCCCGGGACCGTCACGGCCAGCCCTGAGGGCAGGGAGATAGGGGGGTCGCGGGCGACGCCCCCCGGCGTCCCGCCGCGACCCCGGGGCGGGGCGTGCGCGCCCTGCCCGGCCGGCCCCGGCCCCTCGCGCCGCGGGACCCGCGCGCAACCCGACCGAACCGCACCGACACCGCCATCACGGCCAGGGGGGAGATCATCCATGGCAAGCCGCCGCGACCGCATCGAGGCCGCGCTGAAGGGCGGCATCGCCGACCGCCCGCCCGTCGCCTTCTGGCGGCACTGGCCGGGCGACGATGTCCGGGCCGAATCGCACGCCGAGGTCGAACTCGCCTTCCAGCGCGACTACGACTGGGATTTCGTCAAGGTCACGGTCGAGGCCCCGACCTTCCACCTCCTCGACTGGGGCTTCCGCTCGCGGGTGACCGAGAAGCGGCTTCTCGTCGGCGGGCGCGACGTCGTCGCCGGCCCCGTCACCGGGCCCGCGGACTGGAAGCGGCTGCGGCCGCTCGACGTCACCGCCGGCGCGCATGGCGAGAACCTCCGCTGCCTGCGCCTCGTCGCCCGGGAACTGAAGGACGATGTCCCCTTCCTCTTCACCGCCTTCCAGCCCTCGGTGATCGCCGACCGCGTCGTCGGCCGCGACCAGATCGCGCTCATGGCCCGCCGCTACCCGGACGAGCTCAAGGCCCTGCTCGAGGTCATCACCGAGACCGTCCTCGCCTTCGTGCGCGAGGGCATGCGGACCGGCGCCGCCGGCCTCTTCTTCGCCACCGGCACCTGCGGCTACGGCCTCTGGAGCGAGGCCGAGTATCGCGAGTTCAGCCTCGCCTACGACCGGCGCATCCTCGAGGAGGCGGTGAAGCTCGGCTGGTTCAACATGATCCATCTCTGCGGCATGCTGCCGATGTTCCCGGTCGCCCTCGATTATCCCGTCCGCTGCTTCAACTGGGACGACCGCGTGACGCCGCCGACGCTCGCCGCGGCCCGCGCCGCCGCCCCCCACCTCACGCTCGTGGGCGGGCTCGAGCGCATGAACGTGCTCCTGAACGGCAGTGCCGAGGAGGTGACGCGGCAGGCGCTCGATGCCTTCGCCGCGGTCGGCGGCAAGGGCTTCATGCTGAGCGCAGGGTGCACGATCCCGCCCCACACGTCGCGAACGAACCTCCGCGCCGCCCGGCGCGCGGTCGAGATGATGGCGGGCTGAGGGCCCGCGCCGCCGCGCCGCGGCCCCCCCGGGGGGGTGGCCGCCGGGAAGCCGTCAACAGGGTGAGGACGCCATGAAGCGATCGGGGCAGGTGACGGCCGTGGTGCTTGCCGGGCTCGCCGTCTTCGTCATCCGCGAGGCCGTGACCTACGACTACATGACCGCGATCGGCCCCGGCGGCGGCTTCTTCCCGCTCTGGCTCGGGGCCATCCTCCTTGTCCTGTCGGTCGGGCTTTTCGTCCAGGTCACCGCGACCGAGACGCGACCGCTCGAGCCCGACTTCTTCCCCCGCCGCGGCGGCCTTGTGCGCATCGTCACGATCCTCGTCGCCATCGCCTTCACCGCGGCCCTCCTGAAGCCGCTGGGCTTCCGGCTGACGATGCTGGCCTTCCTCGTCGTCCTCCTGCGGGTGCTCGGCCGCCAGCACCCCCTCGTCACGGCCGCCATCGCCGTCATCGGGAGCTTCGGGGTCGCCTACGTCTTCACGCACTGGCTGCGGGTCGCCCTGCCGGTCGGGGCCTTCGGGATCTAGGCCGGGACACCGGCACACGGGGAATGCCGCCATGGAAAGCCTCGAGCTTCTCGCCTACGGGTTCTCGATCGCGCTCGAACCGACGAACCTCGCCTTCGCCTTCCTCGGCTGCCTCCTCGGCACGCTGATCGGCGTCCTACCCGGGCTCGGCCCGGCCGGCGGCATCGCCATCCTGATCTCGGTCACCTTCTCGCTCGACCCCATCCCGGCCATCATCATGCTCTGCTCGATCTACTACGGGGCGATGTATGGCGGCACCATCACCTCGGTCCTCGTCAACACTCCGGGCGAGGCGGCCTCGGCCATCACCTGCCTCGAGGGCTACGAGATGGCCAAGCGCGGCCGGGCCGGGGCGGCGCTCGCCATCGCCGCCATCGGCTCCTTCATCGGCGGCACCATCGCCACGTTCGGCCTCGTGTTCGTGGCCAAGCCGCTCAGCACGCTTGCACTCCGCTTCGGGCCGGTCGAGACCTTCGCGCTCCTCGTCCTTGGGCTCTCGCTCATCGTCGGGCTCGGCGGGGCCTCGGTCATCCGGGCGCTGATCGCGGCCGTCCTCGGCATGATGGTGGCGATGGTCGGCATCGACCCCAACATGGGATATCCGCGCTTTGCCTTCGGCGTCCTCGAACTGACCGACGGCTTCGATCTCGTGCCGGTGGTCATGGGGCTCTTCGGGCTGGGCGAGATCCTTCTCAACGTCGAGAAGCAGATCACGGGCTCGCTCGCGGCGCCCATGAGCTCGCTTGTCCCCACGCGCCGGGACCTGCGCGACTCGGGCGCGCCGATCCTGCGCGGCACCGCCATCGGCTTCTTCCTCGGCCTCATCCCCGGGGTCAACGCCGTCATCGCGACCTTCGCCTCCTACGCCGCCGAGAAGCGGCTCTCGAGGAACCCCGCGGGCTTCGGCACCGGCATGATCGCGGGCGTCGCGGGGCCCGAGACGGCCAACAACGCCCACCACATCGCCGCCCTCGTGCCGCTCTTCACGCTCGGCGTGCCGGCCTCGGCGACGATCGCCATCATCATGGGCGCCTTCATGATGAACGGCCTCGTCCCGGGCCCTTTCCTCTTCATCGAGCGGCCGGATGTCGTCTGGGGCATCATCGCGAGCCTCTATGTCGGCAACATCATCCTCCTCGTCCTCAACCTGCCGCTCATCCCGGTCTGGGTGTCGCTCCTGCGGATCCCCTATCCGATCCTCTTCTCGCTCATCCTCGGCTTCATCGTCGTCGGCGCCTACAGCGTCTCGAACAGCACCTTCGACATCGGCGTCATGGCCGCCTTCGGCGTCATCGGCTACGCCGCCAAGAAGCTCGACTTCCCGCTCGCGCCCTTCGTCCTGACCCTCGTCCTCGGCGGGGCGATCGAGCGCAGTCTGCGCACCTCGCTCCAGATCTCGGGGGGGAGCTTCCGCATCTTCGCCACGAGCCCGATCGCCGCGACGCTCCTCGCCGTCGCGGCGGCGGTGGCCGTCATCGCCCTCGTCGGGGGGATCCGCGCCGCGCGCGCCGGGCGGAGGTCGGGAGCCAAGGCCGAATGACCCCGATGCGACCGGCGCCCGCCGCCACGGCGGGCGCCGCCGGACCACGGATGTCGGCGGGCCCCTCACGGCCGCCACGTCGCCAGCAAGGAGACCGCGCTTGACCCACACCGTCCTGATGACCCCGACCTTCCTCAAGGCCGGGGACGCGATCGACCGCCGGCTCGCGGCGGAGGGCATCCAGACCCGCCACAACCCCTCCTCGAAGCCCCGGCCCGAGGACGAGATGATCGCCCTCCTCGAGGGCGTGGAGGGCCTGCTCGCCTTCGGCAACGATACCCTCAGCCGCCGTGTCCTCGAGGCGGCGAAGGATCTCCGCATCGTCGCCCGCAACGGCGTCGGGGTCGAGCGGGTCGACGTCGCCACCGCCACCCGCCTCGGCATCGCCGTCTGCAACGCGCCCGGCGCCAATGCCGATGCGGTCGCCGATTTCACGCTGGCCCTTATCCTGGCGCTCGCCCGCCGGCTCCCCGAGGTCCTCGCCGAAACCTGGAACGGCGGCTGGCCGAAGCACGCGGGCGTCGATCTCGCCGCCTGCACGCTCGGCGTCGTCGGCCTCGGCAGCATCGCCCGCGAGGTCATCCGCCGGGCCCGGGGCTTCCGCATGCGGACCCTCGTCTTCGCCCGCCGCCCCGATCCCGCCTTCGCGGCCGAGACGGGCGTCACCTTCGTCGCCCTCGAGGACCTCCTGCGCGAGAGCGACTTCGTCACCCTGCACGTGGCCGAGACGGCCGAGACCCATCACCTGATCGACGACCGGCGCCTGGCGGTGATGAAGCCCTCGGCCCGCCTCATCAACACCGCCCGCGCCGGCATCGTCGATACCGCGGCCCTCCGCCGGGCGCTCGCGGCCGGGCGCCTCGCCGGCGCCGCCCTCGACGTCCACGAGCACGAGCCGCTGGCCGAGAACCCCTTCAAGGGCCTCGACAACGTTCTCCTGTCCTCGCACATCGCCGCGACCACGCTCGGGGCCCGCGACAACGGCGTCGCCATGGCGGCCGACAACCTCCTGCGCTTCTTCAGGGGCGAGCGCCCCCCCCACCTCGTCAATCCCGAGGTCATGGCGCGCCTGAAGTAGCGCCCGCCTCCCCCTTCCCCCGCCCGGAACCCCAAGGAGACCGCGAATGAAGACCGCGCCGATGACCAAGCGCGAGCGGCTGAAGGCCACCCTCGCCGGCCAGCCGACCGACCGCGCCCCGGTGACCTTCTGGCACCATTTCCCCGACCGCGACCGCACAGCCGACGAGCTTGTCGACTCGACCCTCGCCTTCCAGCGCCGCTACGACCTCGACATCGTCAAGGTGATGCCGACGGGGATGTTCTGCGCCCTCGACTACGGGGCGAGGATCGCCCTCGCCAAGGGCGACGTCGG
>JADLCV010000089.1 GCA_020846995.1 Paracoccaceae bacterium | reverse complement strand
GCGTTACGACCACGTCGTCCGCTTCGAGGCCCTGCGCGAGGGGCTCGAGGCCGTGCTCGCGGCCCATGGCCTCGCCCTTCCCGCGGGGCGGCTCGACGCCCTCTACCCCTCCGACCGCGACAAGCAGACCTCGGCCGACGCGAGGCTCGGCGCCTTTTACGACCCCGCCACCGCCGCCCGCGTCGCCCGCCTGTACGGGGAGGACTTCGCGGCCCTGGGCTATCCGACCGCCTTCCCCCGCGCGCTCGCGGGCTGAGGGGCGGGGACGCGCGACCCTACGCGCGCCGGTCCCCGGCGACCGGCGCCGTCGCCCGCTCGAGCCACGCGCCCACCGCGGGGGCGACGCGGGGGGTGATGCGGGTCCGGACCTCGGCGTGATAGGCGTCAAGCCAGGCCCGCTCTCCGGGGCCGAGCAGGTCGGGGAGGATCAGCCGGCGGTCGATCGGGACGAAGGTCAGCGTCTCGAAGGCAAGCATCGGCCGGTCGTCGGCGTCGGCCAGTGCCGGCGCCTCGATCACGGCGAGGAGATTCTCCGTGCGGATGCCGAAGGCGCCCTCGCGGTAGTAGCCGGGTTCGTTCGAGAGGATCATGCCGGGCTCGAGCGCGACCTCGCCCAGGCGCGAGATCCGCGCCGGCCCCTCGTGCACCGACAGCGCGGCGCCGACGCCGTGGCCGGTGCCGTGATCGTAGTCCTGCCCGGCGCGCCAGAGGTGCTGGCGGGCGAGCGGGTCGAGGTCGCGCCCGGCCAGCCCCTGCGGCCAGCGCGCCCGCGAGAGCGCGATCATCCCCTTGAGGACGCGCGTGAAGGCCGCCGCGGCCGCGGCCGGCACCGGGCCCGTGGCGAGGGTGCGGGTGACGTCGGTGGTGCCGTCGAGATACTGGGCCCCGGAATCGACGAGTACGAGGTCGCCGGGGGTGATCCTGCGGTTCGTCGCCTCGGTGACGCGGTAGTGGACGATGGCCCCGTTCGGCCCCGCCCCGGCGATGGTCTCGAAGGCAAGGTCGAGGAGGCAGCCGGTCGCGCGCCGGAAGCCCTCGAGCGCGGTGACGACGTCGATCTCGGTCAGCCCGCCCTCCGGTGCCGTCTCCTCGAGCCAGGCGAGGAAGGCCGCCATCGCCGCCCCGTCGCGCAGTTGCGCCGCCCGCATCCCGTCGAGTTCGGCCGCGTTCTTGCGCGCCTTGGGCAGGAGGCAGGGATCGTCGCCCGGGACGATCGCGACCCCGGCGGCGCGGAGCGCCGCGGCGACCGCGACCGGGGCCGTCCGCGGGTCGAGCCGCACCGGCCCCTCGAGCCGGGCGAGGGCGGCGGCGAAGGCCGCGGGCGCCCGGACCTCGACGCTCGCATCGAGGAGCGCCCCGGGGTCGTCGCCGAGCTTGGCCGCGGCGATGAAGAGCGTGATCCGGGCGTCGTCGTGGAGGATCGCGAAAGCGTGCACGACCGGGTTCCGGGCGACGTCCGCGCCGCGCAGGTTGAGGAGCCAGGCGATCGAATCGGGAAGCGTCAGCACCGCCGCCCGCTGGCCCGCGGCGGCGAGGCCGCGGGCGAGGCGCGCGCGCTTGGCGGGCGAGGATTCGCCAGCGAGCGCCTCGGGGTGGCGCCGGACCGGCCCCGCGGGTGGCGGCGGCTGGTCCGGCCAGAGGGGATCGACGGGGTTCTCGATCGCGACGAGGGCGAGCGGGACGTCCCCCGCCGCCTCCTTCAGGCGGGCAAGCTCGTCCTCGGTGTGGAGCCAGGGGTCGTAGCCGATCCGCCCGCCCTCGGGCAGCGCCGCGGCGATCCATGCCCCGGGGCGCACCTGCGGCCAGTCGAGGACGCTGAAGGCCGCGGCCGCGGTCTCGGCCCGCGCCTGGACGCGGTAGCGGCCGTCGACGAAAAGCCCCGCCGCATCGGCAAGGACGACGGCAAGCCCGGCCGAGCCGGTGAAGCCCGTGAGCCAGGCGAGGCGGTCGTCGCGGGGGGCGACGTATTCGCCCTGATGGGCGTCGGCGCGCGGCACCAGGAACCCGGCGAGCCCCGCCCGCTCGAGGGCCGCGCGCAGGCGGGCGAGCCGCGGCGGCCCCTGGTCGGGCCGGGCGGTGACGGCGAAGGTCTGGAGCGGGGCGGCGGGCGCGCCCGTGGTCATGGTGCGGACCTCGCCGGTCCGGCGTCGCCCGGGCGGGGATCGCGCGCGGGGCGGGGAGCGGATCCGAAGGGCATGGTCATCGGCGCTCCTCCTCCTCCCCGCCGCCGTCCCCGGCGCGAGGGCCGCCGCGGGAAGGCCCCTCCCGCGCGCTGCCCCGGGGCGCGCGCCCGGCCGGTGCTCATGCCGGGGCCCCGCCCCGGCCCGGGGGACGGGGGCGGGTCCGGGCGGGTTCGGCGAGGGCGCGGGCGATGCCGACCATGCGCGCCCGCGCCCGCGGGTCGGCCTCGAAGAGCGCCGCGAGCTGTTCGGTCATGGCGCCGGCCAGCTGCTCGACATCGGTGATCGTCACCGCCCGCCCGTAGTAGCGCGTCACGTCATGGCCGATGCCGATGGCGATGAGCTCGACCTGCCGGCGCCGCTCGATCATCGCGATGACGTCGCGCAGATGCTTCTCGAGGAAGCTCGCGGGGTTGACGGACAGGGTCGAATCATCGACCGGGGCCCCGTCGGAGATGACCATCAGGATCCTGCGCGCCTCGGGCCGGCGGACGGTGCGGCGGTGGGCCCATTCCAGCGCCTCGCCGTCGATGTTCTCCTTCAGCAGCCCCTCCTTCATCATCAGCCCGAGGTTGTCGCGCACCCGGCGCAGGGGCGCGTCCGCCCCCTTGTAGACGATGTGGCGGAGGTCGTTCAGCCGTCCCGGGCCCTGGGGCCGGCCGGCGTGCAGCCAGGCCTCGCGGCTCTGCCCGCCCTTCCAGGCGCGGGTGGTGAAGCCGAGGATCTCGACCTTGACCTGGCAGCGCTCGAGGGTGCGGGCGAGGACGTCGGCCGAGATCGCCGCGATCGAGATCGGTCGGCCGCGCATGCTCCCGGAGTTGTCGAGGAGGAGCGTCACCACGGTGTCGCGGAACTGGGTGTCCTTCTCGACCTTGAAGGAGAGGGGCGTGGTCGGGTTGGCGACGACGCGGGAAAGGCGGGCGACGTCGAGGATGCCCTCCTCGCGGTCGAACTCCCAGCTGCGGTTCTGCTGGGCCTGGAGGCGGCGCTGGAGCTTGTTCGCCAGCCGCCCGACGGCCCCCTTCACGGGCTCGAGCTGGTGGTCGAGGTAGGCCCGCAGGCGCTCGAGCTCGGCCGGCTCGGCCAGATCCTCGGCCGCCACCTCCTCGTCGAAGCGGGTCTCGAAGACCTTGTAGGCGGGATCGGCCTCGCTGTGGGGGGGCGGCGGGGGCGGCTCGACCGGGGCATCGGCGTCGGCCATCTCGCGGTCCTCGCCGGTGTCCTCGGCCAGATCCTCGGTAGCGGCCTCGGCGTCGGTCGCCTCCTCCTCGCGCTCGGACTTGCCCTCGCTCTCCTCGCTGTCCTGGCTCTCCTCCTCCGCGCCCTCCTCGTCGGGCGCCTCCTCCTCGGCCTCGGCGTCCTCGTCATCCTCGCCCTGGGCGTCGGGGTCCTCGCCCAGCTGGTCGCCGTAGCCCAGATCCTCGATCACCCGCCGGGCGAGGCGGGCGAAGGCGGGCTGGCTCGCGAGCGCCTCGTCGAGGCCCGCGAGCGTGCCGCCGGCCTGGTCCTCGAGGAAGGGCCGCCAGAGGTCGAGGACGCGGTCGGCCCCGCGCGGCAGCACCCGCCCGGTGGCGAGCGCCCGCACGAGATAGCCCGCCGCCACCGGCAGGGGCGCCTCGCCCGCCTCGCGCAGCTGCGCCCAGCCCTTGCGGTCGGCCTCCTGGGCGATCCGGGCGTCGATGTTCGTGGCCGTGCCGGGCATGGCGCGGGCCCCGAGGGCCTCGCAGCGCGCCGTCTCCATCGCCTCGTAGAGATCGCGCGCCATCGGCCCCTGGGGCAGGTAGCGGGCGTGCACGGCCCCGTCGTGGTAGCGCCGCTTGAGCGCGAAGGCATCGGCCGTGCCCCGCGCCAGCATCACCTCGTCGCGACTCATCCGCCGGCTGACCTGCGGCAGGCGCACCGCCTCGCGCGTCATTCCCGGCGGGTCGACGGTGAAGGTGACGTTCAGCTCGCGCTCGTCGGCCAGCGTCCGCGTCGCCTCGGCAAGCGCCTTCTTGAAGGGATCGGCGGGGTTGTCGGCGGGCTTCATGGCCGGATCCTATCCCATTCCCCGGGCCCCGCGGCAAGGGCCGGGCGGCGTGCCGGCGCGCGGGGGCGGGGGGCGGGCGGCCTGCGTCCCGGCCATGTGGCCTGCCGGCGGTTGACGGGGCGACGGGGGACTGCTGCAATCCCCCCGCGGGAACGCGGGCCAGCGGGCCGGGAGGGCGAGGATGAAGGGCGCGGGCGA
This sequence comes from Paracoccaceae bacterium, assembly GCA_020846995.1. GTDB lineage: Bacteria > Pseudomonadota > Alphaproteobacteria > Rhodobacterales > Rhodobacteraceae > JAHDXW01. Next base: position 13,276 of record JADLCV010000089.1, on the reverse strand, counting down.
GGCGGCCGGAAGGCCGGGGCGCCGGGTGCCGAAGAGGCCCCTGCCGCCCCTTGCCGCGGGCGAGGTGCGCCTGCTCGCGGGCGGCAACCCGCAGATCGCCAAGGGCGACGGCGAGGGGCCGGTCCGGGCCTGGATCGCTGCCATGCCGGGCTGGAAGCGGGCGACGGGCGCGGAACTCGATGCCCTGGTCGCGGCGACGGTGCCGGGCGTTCTTCGCGCGGTGCGCTGGAACCGGCCTTTCTACGGCGTCCCCGGGCGGGGCTGGTTCCTGGCCTTCGGCTGCCTCGAGCGCTATGTCAAGGTCGCCTTCCTGCGCGGCGGGCTGCTGTCGCCGCCCCCGCCGGTGGCCTCGGCGAAGTCCGCGGTGCGCTGCCTCCACCTCTTCGCGGGCGATGCCCCCGACAGCCTTGCCGTCCGCGATTGGATCCGGCAGGCGGCGGCGATCGAGGGCGAGCGGCTCTTCTGAGCCGCCTCAGCGCATCGCCGCGGCCGCCGCGCTCTCGGGCAGTTCCTCGTTGAAGCAGCGCTGGAAGAACTCGGCCACCGTCTGGCGCTCGAGCTCGTCGCACTTGTTGAGGAAGGTCAGGCGGAAGGCGTAGCCGATGTTGCGGAAGATCTCGGCGTTCTGGGCCCAGGTGATGACCGTCCGCGGCGACATCACGGTCGAGAGGTCGCCGTTCATGAAGGCCGTGCGCGTGAGGTCGGCCACCGTCACCATCTGCGAGATCGTCCGCCGGCCCTTCTCGGTGTTGTAGTGGGGGTTCTTGGCGAGGACGATCGCCGCCTCGGCATCGTGCGAGAGATAGTTGAGCGTGGACACGAGGCTCCAGCGGTCCATCTGCGCCTGGTTGATCTGCTGGACGCCGTGATAGAGCCCGGTCGTGTCCCCGAGCCCGACCGTGTTCGAGGTCGCGAACAGGCGGAATGAGGGATGGGGCGTGATGATCTCGTTCTGGTCGAGGAGCGTGAGCTTGCCGTCGTGCTCGAGCACGCGCTGGATGACGAACATGACATCGGGCCGGCCGGCGTCGTATTCGTCGAAGACGATCGCCACGGGGTTCCGCAGCGCCCAGGGCAGGATGCCCTCGTGGAACTCGGTCACCTGCTTGCCGTCGCGGAGCTTGATCGCGTCCTTGCCGATGAGGTCGATGCGGCTGATGTGCGAATCGAGGTTGACGCGCACGCACTGCCAGTTGAGCCGCGCCGCCACCTGCTCGATGTGGGTCGACTTGCCGGTGCCGTGATAGCCCTGGATCATCACCCGCCGGTTGTAGTGGAAGCCGACGAGGATCGCGAGCGTGGTGTCGGGGTCGAACTTGTAGGTGGGGTCGATCACCGGCACGCGCTCGGCCCGCTCGGCAAAGCCCCTGACCTTCATGTCGGTGTCGATGCCGAAGGCGTCGCGGACCGCGACCTCCTCGGTCGGCCGCGCCGTGCTGCCCGTCGTCCCGTCCGCCATCCGCGCTCTCCGGTCGTCCCGCCGGGGCAGGGCACGCGACGGCGCCCGGGCTCCCTTCCGTTCTCTGGATCACTTCGGGCGGGGGTGCAAGGGGCGGGGGGGGCCGCCGGCACCCGCCGGCGCCCGCCTGCCGTCAATCGCGGAAGTTGCGGCTGTCGCGGATCTGTTCCCAGGCCCAGACGACCTCCTGCAGGCGGTCCTCGTCGGCCCGGTTGCCGGCGTTGAGGTCGGGGTGGAGGTCCTTGACGAGGCTCTTGTATTGCTGACGGATCTCGGCCCGCGTCCAGTGCTCGCGGGCATCGAGGACGTCGAGCGCGCGGCGCTCGGCCGCGGGCAGGCGGCGGCCGGCGGCGGCCGGGCGCGCGCTCTCCGCCCCGCCCTCGCCCTGCGCCCCCTGAAGCTCTCCCGCCGCGGTCCGCGGCCAGGCCGCGGCCTCGGCCCCGCGGGGGCCGAAGGGGCGCGTCGCCCGGCCCCAGACGCGATCGGCATCCAGCGTGCGCTGGAAGTCCTCCGGGCTCTGGCCGGCGAAGTAGTTCCACTTCAGGTTGTATTCGCGGATGTGGTCCTTGCAGAACCAGCGGTAGCGGTCGAGCTGGTCAGGCGAGAGGGGGGCGCGGAACTCTCCCGGGCGGTCGCAACCCGCGTGGTCGCAGGGGTGGGCCCCCTCGTCGGCCCCGCCCGCCCGCCGGCCGCGGCCGCGCCGGCGCTTGTCGGCGGCGACGCGGATGTCGAAATCGAACGGGTTGCCCTTGGCCATGCGACCTGCTCAACACGAGTCGGAAGCGGAAGTCTAAGCGATTTCGCGGAACCGGAAAGGGGAGACGGGGAGAATGGCGGTGGCAGAGGAGATGCGGGCGCGCCTTGTCGCGGCCTTCGCGCCGACCCGGCTCGAGATTCACGACGAGAGCGAGGGCCACCGCGGCCATGCCGGCTGGCGCGAGGGCGGCGAGACCCATTTCCGCATCGTGATCGCGGCCGGGGCCTTCGCCGGGATGGGCCGGATCGCCCGCCACCGGGCGGTGCACGCGGCCCTCGGGCCCGATCTCGTCGGCCGCATCCATGCCCTCGCCCTCGACATCGGCGCGGGCTGAGGGACCTACTCGCTGCGGCCGTCGGGGGGCGCGGGCGGCCCGGGGTCGGGGGCGCGCGGGACGGGGCCGCGGAAGAGCCCGCGCTCGGCCGGGCCGCTCAGCCGCGGCGCCGCGCCTGGCCGTTCGGGCAGGGGCTTGAGGCGGATCCGCGCGGCCCCCGGCGGGGCCGCCTCGGCCGGGGGCCCGGCCGCGGGGGGCGCGGGCGGGGGCGCCGGGGGCTCGGCGCCGGGGCGGAGGGGCAGCGTCGCGGCCTCGGCCAGCGGGCGGCGGAAGACGAGGAGGTGGACGGTCGTCGTCACCGGCCGCGAGAGAAGGCCCGGGCGGTCCTCGCAGGGCAGGCTCTCGGCGCGGACATACTCCCAGCCCTCGCGGCCAAGCCCGTTCATGACCTCGGCGAGGGCGTGGGCGTAGCGGTCGGCCGCGGTCCTGAGGCCCCTGACCCGGCCGGCCTGGGCCGGGGCGGCAACGACGCGGTATTCGTGGCGCTGCATGGGCGATTCCCCCCGGGGTCCTGGCGGCCGCGGCCGAGGTTAGGGCAGAAGGGCGGGCGAGGGAACGGGCCCGCGCGTCCGCTCGCGCCCACCCCTGCGACGCTCAGGGCAGGGCGGTGCGGGCGGCGGGCGGGCGCAGGTGGGCAAGGCAGGGCAGGGCGGTCGCCCCCCCAGGCCGGGCCACCGCCACCGCCCCGCAGGCGACCCCGAGGGCGAGTGCGGCCGCGACCGGGGCGCCGTCGAGCCAGGCGGCGATGAGGCCGGCGTTGAAGGCATCGCCCGCGCCGGTGGGGTCGACCGCCGCCGCCGGCGCGGCCGCGACCTCGACCGCGGGGGCGCCGCGGGGCAGGGCGCGGGCGCCTGCGGGCCCGCGCTTGACGACCGTCGCCACCCGCGGCTCGAGCGCGATGCCGAGGGCGAGAAGCCGCGCCGCCTCGCCCTCGTTGGGCAGGAAGAGGTCGACGGCGGCGATCGCCTCGGCGACCCCGGGCCGGGCGAAGGCGGCCCCGTCCCAGCTGCAGTCGAGCGACACCGTCATCCCCGCCGCCCGGGCGAGCGCGAGAAGGCGCGGATGGTCGAGGAGGGTCGCGAGTTCGCCGACATGGAGGTGGCGGGCGGGGGGCAGGGCGAGCGGCTCGGCGAGCGCCGCCCCCGGCCGGCGGGTGACGAAGGCGCGGTCGCCGCCGGTGACGATGGCGGCCGTGATCTGGGGGTCGCTGCCGGCCGGGGCGGGGGCGCAATGGGAGCGGATGCCGAGGGCCGCGGCCTCGCCGCGCACGGCGGCATCGAAGGGCGGGGCGGGAAGGATGCCCGCGAGCCCCGCCGCGAGCCCCAGTGCCGCGGCATAGGCCGCGGTGATGAAGGCGCCGCCGCCGCCGGCGATGGTCAGGGAGCCCGCATAGACCTCGCGCCCCGGCGCCGGCGGTGCGTCGAGCCCGGCAAAGACGAGATCGCAGTAGATCCGCCCCGCGGCGACGAGGTCGAGGGGCGGGCTCATCGGATGGCGGCCCCGGTCGCGGCGTCGAAAAGGTGGAGCGCGGCGGGGTCGAAGGCAAGCCCGACGGTCGCGCCGGGCGCGGGCGCGCCGCGGCCGGGGCCGGTCGCGATCACCTCGGCCCCGCCGAGATCGACGTGGAGGAGCGTCCCCGGCCCGAGCGGCTCGGCCACGGTCACGCGGCCCGCAAGCGCTGCCCCGCCGGCGGCGGCCGGGCGCAGATCCTCGGGGCGGATGCCAAGGAGGACCGGCCCCCCGGCGCCGGTGGCGACGGCGATCTCGGACCCGGTCGCGAGCCGCACCCACCCGCCCGCAGCGGTTCCGGGCAGGAGGTTCATGGCCGGGGCGCCGATGAAGGTCGCCACGAAGCTGTTGGCGGGGGCGTGGTAGACCTCGGCCGGGCTGCCCACCTGCTGGATCCGCCCCTCCTTCATGATGACGATGCGGTCGGCGAGCGTCATCGCCTCGACCTGGTCGTGGGTGACGTAGACGATCGTGCTGGCGAGGCGGGCGTGAAGCTTCTTGATCTCGATGCGCATCTGGGTGCGGAGCTGGGCGTCGAGGTTGGAGAGCGGCTCGTCGAAGAGGAAGACGCGGGGGTTGCGGACCATGGCCCGGCCGATCGCCACGCGCTGGCGCTGACCGCCCGAAAGGGCCGCGGGCTTGCGCTCGAGGAACTCGCCCATGCCGAGGATGGCGGCCGCCTCCTCGATCCGCCGCGCCTTCTCGGCCCGCGCCAGCCGCTGGGTGTAAAGCCCGAAGCCGATGTTCTGGCGCACCGTGAGATGGGGGTAGATGGCGTAGTTCTGGAACACCATGGCGATGTCGCGGTCCTTGGGCTCGAGGTCGTTGATGACCCGCCCGCCGATCGCGATCGTTCCCGCCGTCACCTCCTCGAGCCCGGCGATCATCCGGAGCGTCGTCGACTTGCCGCAGCCCGAGGGGCCGACGAGGACGATGAACTCGCCGGCGGCGACGTCGAGGCCGATGCCGTCGACGACGCGGGTCCGGCCGAAGTCCTTGACGAGGTCGCGCAGCGTCAGCGTGGTCACGGGGCCTCATCCTCCACGAGAGCGGCGAAGGCCGCGGCGAGGGCGGCCCGGCCGCGGGCGGCGCGGTCCTCGCGCCGGGCGAGGGCGCGCCCGAGGCGGCCGAGTTCGGCCCGGGCCGCGGCCAGCGCCGCTGCCATGGCCGCGGGTCCGGGGCCGCCCGGCCGGTCGCGGCGACGCACGAAGGTCTCGGGCGCGACGGCGACGCCGAAGGCCGCGGCATCGAGGGCGGGCGGGCGCCCGGTCTCGGCCCGGAAGGCCGCGGCAAAGGCCGCGTGGCCCCGGGCGAGCGGCGCCCCGGCCGCGATCGTCGCCCGGGCCGTGGCGGCCGCGATCGCATGGGCCTGGCGGAAGCTCAGCCCCTCGTCGCGCACGAGCGTGTCGGCGAGTTCGGTGACGGTGACGCAGGCGGCCTCGGCGTTGGCGCGCACGCGCGCCCCGTCGATCGTGCAGAGGGGCAGGAAGGCCGCCATGAGGTCGAGCGCGCGCCCCCCGCTCTCGAAGGCCGCATAGCCGGCCTCCTGGACGAGGCCCTCGCTGTCGTTCATGTCGGTGAAGGGGGTGTTGTGCATGGTCGCGACGACCGTCTCGCAGCGCCCGGCGGTGACGCTGCAGAGGTGGCGGAGGTGCTCGATCGGCACCGGGTTGCGCTTCTGCGGCATGATCGAGGAGATCTGGACGAGGCTCGCCGGCACATGCAGCTGGCCGACCTCGAAGGCCGACCAGAAGGCGAGGTCCTGCACGAGCCGGCCGAGATGGAGGAAGAGGAGGCGGATCGCGGCGTAGAGCCCGGTGATGTAGTCGACGGCAGCGATGCTCGCGTAGCTGTTCCCGGTCGGGGCGCGGAAGCCGAGAAGGGCGGCGACGCGGCCGCGGTCGATGGGAAAGCCCGTGGTGGTGATGGCGGCCGCCCCCATGGGGCAGACCGCGACCGCGTCGATGGCGGCGTCGAGGCGGCGGCCGTCGCGCAGGAGGACCTCGAGCGCGGCGGCGAGATAGTGGCCGAAGGTCGTGGGCTGGGCCGGCTGGCCGTGGGTGTAGGCGACAACCAGCGTCCCCCGCTCGGCCCGCGCCCTGGCGAGAAGGGCCGCGGCCAGCGCGAGGACGCGGCGGGCGAGATCCCCGCCGCGGCGGAGGAGCGCGAGGCGGAAGAGCGTGTGGTCGATGTCGTTGCGCGACCGAGCGGTGTGCAGCATGCCGCCGAGATCGCCGAGCCGGCGCCGGAGTTCGGCCTCGACGAGGAAGAAGTAGTCCTCGTGCTCGCCGGTGTAGGCAAGGCCCGCGACATCGGTCCCGGCCTCGATCGCCGCCAGCGCGCGGGCGATGTCGCGGGCCGGGGCGGGGGCAAGGATGCCGGTCTCGGCCAGCATCACGAGATGGGCGCGGTTGATGGCCGCCATGTCGCCGGCGTGATGGGCCTTGACCGCCTCGAAGAGGGGCGCGAGCACGGTCCGGGCATAGACGGGATGGGGGAAGGCGCCGCCCTCCCCGGGCCCCGCCCCGGCGGCCGGACGGCCGCTCATCCCTTCAGCCCCGCCATGACGACACCGCGGATGATGAAGCGCTGGAAGACGAGGAAGACGACGAGCGTCGGCAGGACCGAGACGGCGGCCCCGGTCATGATCATCTCCCACTGCACCGACTGCTCGACCGAGAAGGTCGTGAGCCCGACCGGCAGGGTATACATCGTCTGGTCGTTGGTGACGATCAGGGGCCAGATGAAGGCCGTCCAGTTGCCGAGGAAGACGAAGATCGCAAGCGCGGCGAGGGCCGGACGCACGAGCGGCATCGCCACCCGCCACCAGATCAGGAACTCGTTCAGCCCGTCGATGCGGGCGGCCTCGAGGAAGTCGTCGGGCACGGTCTGGAAGAACTGGCGCATGAGGAAGACGCCGAAGGCCGTCATCAGCCCGGGGAACATGATCCCCCAGTAGCTGTTCAGCCAGCCGAACTGCTGGCTCATCAGATACCAGGGGATGACGAGCATCTCGGTCGGGATCATCAGGGTCGAGAGGACGGCGACAAAGACGACCTGGCGGAAGCGGAAGCGGAACTTGGCCAGCGTGTAGCCGACGAGCGCATCCCAGAAGAGGTTCGAGACCGTGGTCAGGCTGGCGACGAGGAAGGAGTTGAAGAACCACCAGCCGAAGCGGCGGTCGAGCAGCACCTCGCGGTAGTTGTCGAGCGTCGGCTCCTCGGGGACCAGGTTGAGGTTGAAGACCTCGAAGGGATACTTGAGCGAGGTCGCGAGCATGTAGGCAAGCGGCGCGACCATGGCGAGGCCGCCCGCGAAGAGCAGGAGCCAGCGCAGGGCCGCCCCGAGCCCGGCCCGCCGCCGCCCGGCGGCGTCCGCGCGCAGGAGGGCCTCCGACGCCGCCGTCATGGCCGGTCCCGCATGAGCCAGAGCTGGGCGAGGCTGACGGCGAGGAGGACGACGAACAGGACCACCGTCTGGGCCGCGGCATAGCCCATGTCGTAGCTCGAGAAGGCGGTCTGGTAGATCATCAGCACGAGCGGCTTGGAGGCGTTGAGCGGGCCGCCGGGATCGGCCGTCGTCATGTTGAAGACGTGGTCGAAGATGCGCAGGAAGCCGATCGAGGTGAAGACGACGAGAAAGACGATGGTCGGCTTCATGAGCGGCAGGGTGATCCGCGTGAGCGTCGCCCAGCCTGAGAGCCCGTCGATCCGTGCCGCCTCGAGGAAGCTTTTCGGGATGGCCCGGAGCCCGGCCATGAAGATGATGATCTGGAAGCCGAGCCCGGCCCAGATCGCCGGCGCGAGGATCGCCGGCAGGGCGTTGGTGGTCGAGTTGAGGAAGCGCAGCTGGGGGATGCCGAAGCTTGCCAGGGCGTTGTTGAAAAGCCCGATCGGCACCGGCTGGTAGAACCACCGCCAGACCCAGGCCATGGCCACCGCCGAGGTCATGAAGGGCAGGAAGTAGAGGGCCCGGATGGTGCCGTGCATGAAGCGCACGCGGTCGAGGTGGAAGGCGACGGTGAAGGCAAGGAGAAGCGACACCGGGGTGCCGATGAGGAGATAGACGAAGGTGTTCCGGAACACCTTCCAGAAGGTCGGATCCGCCCACAGGCGGGCGAAGTTGCCAAGCCCCGCCCAGCTCCGGCTGCCGAGGAGGTTCCAGTCGAGGAAGGCCAGCACGAAGGCCTGCGCCGTGGGGTAGAAGCGGATGACGACGTAGAAGGCGACCGGCACCGCGAGAAAGCCCCAGGCCCAGGCGACCTGCTTCTGGCGGACGGTCAGCGCGGGGCGGCGGGTCATCGGCCGGGCCTTGCCGCCGGGGCGTCCCGGCCGGGCGCCTGGGCCCGCCGGGACGCTGCCGGGATCACTTCGAGGCGGCGTGGTAGCGGTCGAGGATCGCCTGTTCGGCCACCGCGGCGGCGGCCAGGCTGTCGGCGACGCTCGCCCCCTCGAGGAGGACGCGGTTGACCATGTCGACGAAGACCTGGCGCTGGGCGGTCTCGTCGGCGAAGACGGTGGCGTGGCCGTAGGCGAGGCCGCGGATGAAGGGACCGTAGACGGGGTCCTCGGCCGAGGTCCCGGCCGCGGCCGGCTTGGCCGGCAGTTCGCCCACGACCTCGAGCCAGAGCTGCATCGCCTCGTCGGAGGTGATGAACTCCATGAACTTCGCCGCCGCCTCGAATTCCTCGCCCGCGGCCTTCGAGGTGATGGCGTTGACCCAGTAGCTCGCGTAGTTCGAGCGGCTGCCGTCGGGGCCGGCGGGCAGTTCGGTCACCCCCCAGTCGAGCCCGCGTTCGCCCGCGAGCGCGCCGAGCCGGAACGAGCCGTCGATGTGGTAGCCCGCGCGGCCGGCGCGGAAGGCCGCCTGCGGCTCGTCCATGAAGCCCGCGCGGGTGACGCCGTGCTCCTTCTCGAGGCCGGTGTACCAGGCCAGGGCCGCCCGGCCGGCATCGCTGTCGTAGGTAACGGTGCGGTTGTCGTCGCTGTAGGGGGCGCCGCCGAACTGGCGGATCAGGACCTCGCGCAGCCAGTGGTGGTCCTGCGCCGTCATCCCCGTCGTCACGCCCACGGTCGAGACGTTGCCGGCGCCGTCGACGACGGCGAGCTTCCCGGCATGGGCGACAAGCTCGTCGAGCGTCGCCGCCGGGGCCGTGATCCCGGCCGCCTCGAGCAGGCGCTTGTTGTAGAAGAGCGCGAGCGAGCGCACCGCCGTCGGCAGCGCCCAGTAGGCGCCGTCGATCTTCATCGCCTGGACCATCGGGTAGTAGTTCGCCTCGATCGCCGCGGGGGCGAAGCGGTCGGCCGGCAGGGGCTGGATGAGGTCGGCGGCGACGTAGTCGTTGAGCCAGCCGTAGAACAGCTGGACGACGTCCGGCCCCTCGCCGGCGGGGATCGCGGCCGCAACCTTGGTGCGGTAGTCGGCATAGGGGAAATGGGTCTGCTTGACGGTGATGCCGGGGTTCTGGGCCTCGAACCGGGCGATCAGCTCGTCCATGGCCTTGACGCGGGCCTCGAAGAAATACTGCCAGTATTCGATCTCGACATCGGCGCGGGCCCCGGTCGCGCCGATCGCGGTCGCCGCCGCGGCGGCGAGAAGGCCCATCTTCCAAGACGCCATTTCGGTCTCCCTCCCTCCCTGGGACTGTCCCTGCCCCCGCCCGCCGGGCGCGCAGCCTGCGCCCGCCCGAGTCGGGCGGCCCTGGGCCCGAGCTTACGGGAAGGGAGGTTGAGTCTTCAAGTGAATTGAGTTAATCCCGCCCCATGCCGCCCGCCACCCTCACCGCCCGGGGATCGAACGCCGGCCGCAGCCGCGCCTACAACCGCGCCCTCGTCCTGCGCCACATCCGCGACCGGCCGGGGATCGGGCGGGCCGAGATCGCGCGGGCCGCCCGTCTTTCGGTGCAGGCGGTCAGCAACATCATCGCCGAGCTTCTGGCCGACGGGCTCGTGGCCGAGGCCGGGCGCCGCCTCCAGGGCCGCGGCCTGCCACCGGTGCAGTATCGCATCGCCCCGGCCGGCGGCTTCGCCTTCGGGGTCGAGCTCCGGCCGCGCGGCCTTGCCCTCGCGCTCGTCGATCTTGCCGGGGGGCTCGTCTGGGAGGGGCGCGAGCGCCTTGCCGAGGCCGACCCCGGCTCAGTCGCCCGGGCGCTCGCGCCCCTCGCCGCCGCCGGGCGGGCGGCCCTCGGGCCGTCGGCCGGGCGCATCCTCGGCGCCGGGGTGGTCATGCCCGGGCCCTTCGGGGCGACCGGCCTTGCCGACCCTGCGACCGAGCCCGCGGGCTGGGCCGGAACCCCGGCGCTCGCGTGGTTCGAGGCCCGTCTCGGCCTCCCCTGCATCGTCGAGAACGACGCCAACGCCGCGGCGCTCGCCGAGAGGCTGCGCGGGGGGGCGCGGGTCCTGGCCGACTTCGCCTTCCTCTACTTCGGCGCTGGCCTCGGGCTGGGCGTCGTCGCCGGCGACCGGCTCCTGCGCGGGGCCCGCGGCAACGCGGGCGAGATCGGCCACCTCCGCGTCGAGGGCGGGGCCCGGCTCGAGGCCCTGGCCAGCCGGGTCGCGCTCGAGGCGCGCCTCCTCGCCGCCGGCCTGCCCGCGGCCGGGATCGACGATCTCGCCGCCGCCGTCGCCGCCCGCGCAGCCCCCGTCGAGGACTGGCTCGCCGCCGCCGCCCCGGCCCTCGCCGAGGCGGTCGCGATCGTCGAGAACCTCTTCGACCCCGAGACGGTCTTTCTCGGCGGCGTCCTTCCCGATGCCCTCATCGACCTCCTTATCGCCCGCATCCCGCTCCCCGCGGCAAGTCTCGCCAACCGCCCCGCGCGCAGCCTGCCGCGGCTTCTCCGGGGGGCCGCGGGGCGGCGGACGGCCGTCCTCGGGGCGGCGGCGCTGGTGATCGAGGAGGCCTTCACCCCGCGGCTCGACGCCGCCTGAACCCGGACCCGCCCCATGCCCGCATCCGACCACGACCTCATCCTCGCCGACCGTCTCGCCCCCCGCCTCGTCGCCCTCTGGCTCGCCCTCCAGCCCCTGCGGTCGGTCGCCTCCTTCGTCCAGTCGGGGGCCCATCCCGACGACGAGACCTCGGCCCTCCTCGCCGCGCTGCGCTTCCGCGACGGGCTCGCCACCGGCTACATCTGCGCGACCCGCGGCGAGGGCGGGCAGAACGACATCGGCCCCGAGCGCGGCCCCGAGCTGGCGGCCGTGCGCACGGCCGAGATGGCGCTGGCGGCCGAGCGGCTCGACCTGCGCCTCGCCTGGCTGGCGGCCGGGCCCGGCGACGCCATCGCCGACTTCGGCTTTGCCAGGTCAGGGGCGGCCACGCTCGCTCGCTGGGGCCATGCCCGCACGCTCGCCCGCTTCGTCGCCGCCGTGCGCGCGCTCCGCCCCGACATCCTCTGCCCGACCTTCCTCGACGTCGGCGGCCAGCATGGCCATCACCGGGCCATGACCGCGCTCGCCCACGAGGTCATGGGTGCGGCCGCCGACCCCGCCTTCCCGGACCCGACGCTGCCGCCCTGGCGGGTCGCGCGCCTCGTGCTGCCGGCCTGGGGCGGGGGCGGGACGGCCTACGACGACGAGGCGCCGCCCCCGCCCGCGACCTTCGTCGTTGCCGGTCGCGGCCGCGACCCGGTGACGGGGTGGTCCTGGGCGCGGATGGGCGAATGGGCGCGCGCGGCCCACCGCACCCAGGGCATGGGCCGCTGGGTGGCGGCGGGGGCGGGGCGCGACTTTCCCCTTCATCTCGCCCTCGACGCCGCCGGCGGCGGGGGCGGGGGGCTTGTCGCCGGGCTCCCCGCGACGCTTGCCGATCTCGGGCTGGCGGCCGCCGGGCGGGCCGCGGCGGCGGCGGTCGCGGCCTTCCCCGACCGGGCGGCCGTCGCCGCCGCGGCCGTCGCCGCCCATGCGGCGCTCGCCGGTGCCGAGGCCCGCACCGATCCCGCCCACGCCCACCGGGTGGCGCGGAAGCGCGCCGAACTCGCCCGCGTCGTCCTCCTCGCCGCCGGGGTCGAGGCGCGGGGGCGGATCGCGGCCGACCGTCTCGCCCCCGGAACCCGCGCCGCCGTCACGATCGAGACCGACAAGGGCGATGCCGAGGCCGCGCGCGCCCGCCTCCTCCTTCCCGCCGACTGGGAGGAGGCGGGGGAGGGCGCCGGCCCCCGCCCCGACGCCCGGCCCACGGACCCCTTCCCCGCGGGCTTCGATCCCCTCGACCCGCCGCGCCCGGCGCTCGCCCTCGCGCTCCGCGTCGGCGGCCACGACCTCGACGTGACCCTGCCCGTCGACCGCGCGCCGGCGGTCGGGGCCGCGGTCCGGGCGACGCCCGAGCCCGAGGCGCTGCTCCTCAACCTTGCCCGCCCGGCCGGGGCGCTCGCCCTCCGCCTCGTCGGCCCCCTCCCGGAAGGGGCGGCGCCGGCCCTGGCCCTGCCCCCGGGCTGGGGGCAGAGCTGGCAGGGGGCGGCTGTCCGGATTTCTCCGCCGGCCGATGCCCGCGCGGGCCGGGCCGAGGTCGCGGTCACCCTCGCCGGCGTCCCCGCGACGTGCGAGCGGCGGCCGGCCGCGCCCCATCTCGGGCCGATCCTCCTCGCCCGCCCGGCGGTCGTGCGCCTCCTCGCGCTCCGGGTCGAGCTTCCGGACCTCCGCCTCGGCTATGCCGGCGGTGGCAGCGACCGCGTCGACGCCGCCCTCGCCGCCCTCGGGCTGGCGCCGCGGGCCTTCGACGACGCAACCCTCGCCGACCCCGGTGCGCTCGCCGGGATCGACAGCCTGATCGTCGGCGTCTTCGCCTTCCGCACCCGCCCCGGCCTCGATCCCGCGCAGCTGCGTGCCTTCGTCGAGGCCGGCGGTACGCTCGTCACCCTCTACCACCGTCCCCGGGACGGTTGGGACGCGGCCCGCACGCCGCCGCGGCCGATCACCATCGGCCAGCCCTCGATCCGCTTCCGCGTCACCGATCCCGCCGCCCCCGTCCTTCTTCCCGACCCCGCCCACCCGCTCCTTCTTGCCCCGAACCGGATCGGGCCCGGGGACTGGGCCGGCTGGGACAAGGAGCGCGGCCTCTACTTCGCCCGCGACTGGGATGCGGCCTACCGGCCGCTCGTCCTTGCGGCCGACGCCGGCGAGACGCCGCTCGCGGGCGGGCTTCTCGCCGGCGACATCGGCGCCGGCCGCCACGTCCACGTCGCCCTCAACCTCCACCACCAGATGGAGGCGCTCGTCCCCGG
>JADLCV010000088.1 GCA_020846995.1 Paracoccaceae bacterium | reverse complement strand
GGCACGAGGGCCATGCCCTGTCGATCAGGCACCGCAAACGGATCGACTTGCGTCGGGACAACGATCCCCCGGATCGTTGTCTGATCCTCCTCACCTTCGGCTGGGCCAGGACCGTCGGCGGCATGGCCCAGACAGCCTATCGCGGCATCGAACGCGTGCGCTCCCGCTTCATCCTCACCATGGCCGCCAACAACCTCGCCCGATTGCCCCGGCTGCTCGCCGCATGAGGGCGAGTAACGGCATCAGGCGCGCATGCTGGCCGCACCGACAGGCCTGACGCTCACGGTCTCCGTTTCAGCCAATGGGAAACCGTTCCGCATCGCCGACTTCTTCAGCAGCCTGGTACATGTCGACGGCCGCTTCCGGCGCCTCCTCCGGAACTACCCCGAGGTCGAGGCCGAGTATCGCCGGCGGGTGGGGTTCCGCCCCGGCCTGCACATCATCGCCGTGCGCCGTGATTTCGTCGACCGCCACCCGCAGGCGATCCTCGTTCTCATGGATGCCTTGAAGGAGGCCTGGGCGCTCTGGTGGGCGAAGACGAAGCGCTTCGGCGAGGCGAGCCCCTGGATGGCGCGTGAGGTCGAGACCATGCCGCGCGACTTCGCCGACGAGATGCCGCCCTGCGGCATGGCATCGCCCGCCCATCGCGCGATGGTGGCGGCCATGTGCCGGGAGCAGTTCGAGCAGAAGCTGGTTCCGCAGGCCGCCGATGCGAGCACGCTTTTCAAGCCCTTCGAGGACATCGAGCGGCACCGCCCGTGACGGCATTCGTGGCGCCGGCGGGTTGGCGACACCGGCGGCCTACCGATCGCGGGTCTTTGTCAGCCGCACGGGATCGCCGCGCTTCGAACCCTGAATGACCATGGCTGCAACGGGCTGGCCCTACCCGCTCGGCGCAACCCTCGCCGGGGGGTGCGGTATCGGTCAGGAGTTCCGGACCATGGCCCGGAAATCGCGGACGGTGGCCCGGGCGGACTGGGCGAGGAAGCCGACGTCGCTGCCGGCCGAGATGAACGAGCCACCCATCGCGACGAACGCGGCGACGAGATCGGGGCGGGCGGCGAGCCCGCCGATCCCCAGCGCCACCCCGTGGACCTTGCAGGCCGCGGCGACGCGCGCGAAGGCCCGGGCGACCCGCTCGTGGCCGAACTGGCCGGGCAGGCCCGTGTCGGCGAGCAGGTCGTTGGTGCCGACGAGCAGCATGTCGACGCCCTCGACGGCCGCGATCGCCTCGACGTTGTCCAGCCCGTCCCGCGATTCGATCTGAAGGATCACGGTCGAGGCGTCGTTCAGCGCCGGCAGCGCCTCGGCCAGGGCGACCGGCCGATAGCCGTGGTTCGGGAAGGTGGCGGCGACGCCACGCCGGCCCAGCGGCGGGAACCTTGCCGCCGCAACGACTTCGCGGGCCTCCCCGGCGCTCGCGACGTTCGGGACGATGATACCGGCAAGGCCGCAGTCAAGAAGTCGCGGGATGGCGGCGACCTCGGGCACGCGGACCAGGCAGGGCAGGCCCGCCGCGATCGCGGTGGCGGCGACATGGCGGCAGGCTTCGGGCGAGACGCTGCCATGTCCGAGGTCGATGTAGAGCACGTCGAACCCGGCCGCCCGGGCGATGAGAACGATGTCGGGCTGGACCACGAGCCTGATCGCCAGGCACAGGCAAAGCTCGTTTCGCGCGAGCCTGGCCTTCAGGGAATTGCGGGAAACGAGGTCCTCGGCAGGCACGGGCATGGACCGATCCCGGCGCATGTCGCGGTCAGGGTAGGCCGCGGGCCGGTCATGTCCAATTGCGTTTGGCCCGTCGCCGACAAGTCCGTCTGATATGCGTGCCGGCGCACCCCATGACCTGAACTGATAGCCACCGCCCGGTTCGTTATTTCCGCCCGCTTCGTCGACCCGATAGGCTTGGCGCGGGATTCATTTCGGCAACGCGGAGTGACGACGTTGGCTGCCAGAGTGGAAACCCTGCCGACCGGGCCCTCCGATCACCTCGCCCGGCGCTGCGGCGAGGTGAGGGGGCTTGGCACCGGCCCGATCGGCGACGCGATGGAACTGCTCGGCATGGCCCGCAAGGTCATCACCGGACTGGTGCTGGTGAGCGACGATCCCGTCCGCACCGTGGTCGGCCCCGCCTTCACCGTCCGCCAAGCCAACAAGAGCCGTGCCCTGCCCCACGACGTCGACCTCACTCGCCAGCGGGTTGCGTCCTCGCAACTCGCCGCGCCGGGCGACGTCATCGTGATCGACGTCGGCGGACGGCTGGATTTCGGCACTTGGGGCGAGAACCGGGCCATGATGGCGCAAAGCCGCGGCATCGCCGGGCTCGTCGCCCATGGCGCCGTGCGCGACAAGGAGTGGATCCGCCGGACGGGCTTCCCGGTTCTCTGCCGCGGGTTCTCGCCCGTGTCGAGCAAGTGGGAACTGGAGACGGTGGCGATGAACGAGCGCATCGTCATCGACGGCGTGACGATCGAGCCGGGCGACATCGTCTAGCTGTCACATCCCGCGTGATTGTAGACCCGTTTCCAGAACGGCTCGGGCCTCTGGCGTTGCCAGTCCTTGAGGGCGTCGATGGGCGTTCGGCCCTTCAGGGCGGATTGCGGGAGCTGGCTGTTGTAGAGGCGGACGTAGCGCAGGAGGGTCTGGTCCGGATCCTCGCCGCTGTGGAAGCGGTGGCTCTGGAGGACGTCCCCGATCCGGCCATTGAAGCGCCCGACCACGCCCTTCGCCCGCGCCAGCATGCGCCTTGTCCGGCGCACGCATGTGCTGGTCGAGATCGAATGCGACGACGGCACCGTCGGCTGGGGCGAATGCCTCGGCCCCGCGCAGCCCGATGCGGCCGTCGTCGACGTCTACAGGACCGGCTTCTCGGCGCCGACCCGCTCGAGACCGAGAAGTTCTGGATGGTGCTCTACAACGCGCTGCGCGACCGGGGCCAGCGCGGCCTCACCGTGACGGCGCGATCCGGCATCGACATCGCGCTCTGGGACATCAAGGGCAAGCATTTCGGCGTGCCGGTCTCGACGCCGCTCGGCGGCCGCTCCCGCGACCGCGTCCGCGCCTATGCCACCGGATCGTTCAAGCGCGATGGCGTGGCCGGCCCGCCGACTATGTCGCCGAGACCGAGCGGCACCTCGCGGCCGGCTTCCACGCGGCCAGGATCAAGATCGGCTTCGATGTCGAGGACGACCTCGCGATCCTGCGCGCCGTGCGAAGGGCCGTCGGTCCTGGAATGCGCCTGATGGTCGACGCCAACCACGGCTACGACCGCCTCGAGGCCGTCGCGGCCGGCCGGCGCGCGGCCGAACTGGGCATCGACTGGTTCGAGGAGCCGGTGGTCCCCGAACCGCTGGGCGCCTATCGCGCGGTCCGGGCCGGCCAGCCCATCCCGGTTGCGGGCGGCGAGACGTGGCACACGCGCTGGGGCATGCGCGAGCCGATCGAGACGGGGGCTGTCGACATCGTCCAGCCCGACCTTGCCGGCACCGGCGGCTTCACCGAGGCGCGCCGCATCGCCGACCTCGCGGCCCTGCACGGCGTGCGCCTCGTGCCGCATGTCTGGGGCAGGGCCGTCCCCATCGCCGCCGCCCTCCCGTTCATGGCGGCCCTCGTGCCCAACCCGCAGCGCGAGGCCCCGATCGAGCCGATCCTCGAGTTCGACCGCACCGACAATCCCTTCCGGCAGGCGATCGTCACGACGCCGCGCGAGCACCGCAACGGTGTCGTCGCGATCCCCGATGGACCCGGCCTCGGCGTCGAGATCGATCGTGCGGCGCTCGCCCGCTGCGGGCCGCGCTGACCATGGGCCGGACGTTCGCGGGCCCTCCCCCTCGCACGAAGCTGCCGCCCGGCAGCATCGACACGCAGATGCACATGGCCATGCCCGGCTTTCCGGCAGCACCGGGGTGCGTTCCGCTGCCTCCGGCCGCGCCGGGGCCGGAGGAATACCGGTCCCATCCCCTCCGCTCCGCCATCGCCGGCGCCGCAACCGTCATCCTCTGGCCTGAAACCCGATGAATCCTGACCCCGATCGGGTCCGGCGACCGTCGCCGGCGACCGCGGGCCGGATCGGCGGCTGGCCGTCGGGCCCGGGGCATCCGCTCCCGTCATCGGCACCGCCGCGAAGTCGGTGGTGGTGACGGGACAGGGATCGTTGAACCCATTGCATCTCCCTCTGGCGCCGTCCCTCCGCCGGTGCGGACGAGGATCGGGCAGGAGCGGGACGGGGTGGTCGGCGCCTCCTTGCCGACGGGGCGCGGCGGCGCGGTCTTCGTGCGGCGGGGCGGGCGATTCGGGTGTATGATGGGCGGGCGC
>JADLCV010000087.1 GCA_020846995.1 Paracoccaceae bacterium | reverse complement strand
CGGGCGCAGCCGCAGCGCCCGCCCTTGCCGGAACGGCCGGCCATGTCTTCACGGCCGACGAGGCCGGCAATTCCGTCAGCCGCGTCGATCTGGCGACGGGCGAGGTCGTGACCGTGGCGCTTCCGGTTGCGCCCCACAACGTCCAGGTGACGCCCGACATGACGCGCCTCCTCGTCGTCGGCCCGGCGCTTTCGGCCGGCCACGGCGGCGGTCACGGCGGCGGCGGCCGGCTCCTCATCCTCGACCCCATGGCACTCGACGCGGCCCCGGTCGGGATCGCGATCGGTGACCATCCCGCCCATGTCGTCACCGACCGCGAGGGCGCGCGCGCCTTCGCCACCAACGCCGGCGACGATACCCTGTCGGTCGTCGATCTCGCCACCCGTGCCGTCACCACGGTCCCGGCCGGGGACCATCCGCACGGGCTGCGGCTCTCGCCGGACGGGCGCCATCTTCTTGTCGCGAACGTCGAGGGGGGCGATGTGTCCTTCTTCGATGGCGCGACACTGGCCGAGGTCGCCCGCATCCCGGTCGGCCGGGCGCCGGTCCAGGTCGCCTTCCTCCCCGACGGGCGCCGCGCCTATGTCTCGCTCCGCGACGAGGACGCGGTCGCCGTGATCGACCTCGCGACCCGCGACGTCACCGCCCGCATCCCCGTGGGCGACGGCCCGATCCAGCTTCACGCGACCCCGGACGGGGCCCAGGTCTTCGTCGCCAGCCAGGGCCACGAGAGCGCCCCGAGCGACGCGGTCTCGGTGATCGACGTCGCCGGCGGAGCGGTCGTCGCCACGCTGAGGGCGGGCCGGGGTGCGCACGGGGTGGCCGTCAGCACCGACGGCGCCCTCGCCTTCGTGACCAACGTCGACGACAGCACACTCACGGTGATCGACACCGCGACGGCCGCGGTCGTCGCGACCCACGCCGTCGGCGCCGGCCCCAACGGCGTCACATTCCTCGGCCGGTAGAGC
The DNA here is from genome assembly GCA_020846995.1 of Paracoccaceae bacterium. Taxonomy (GTDB): domain Bacteria; phylum Pseudomonadota; class Alphaproteobacteria; order Rhodobacterales; family Rhodobacteraceae; genus JAHDXW01. Next base: position 5,083 of record JADLCV010000087.1, on the reverse strand, counting down.
GTCCGCGGCGGCGCGGATGCGCTGAGGGGGGGGCCGCGGGCGGAGCCGTCACCCCCGCCGCGCGCCGCGGCGGCGGGGGCCCGGGCGCGGGCGCCGTCGCCGCGGCCGCGCCCTAACCGCCCTGCCGGCGCGCGCGCTGGCGGGCGAACCAGTCGAGGCGCTTCTTCAGTTCGCGCTCCATGCCGCGGTCGGGCGGCAGGTAGAAGACCGGGCGGGCCATCCCCTCGGGGAAGTAGTCCTGGCCCGAGAAGCCGTCCTCGGCGTCGTGGTCGTAGACATAGCCCGCCCCGTAGCCGAGCGCCTTCATGAGGCGGGTCGGGGCGTTCAGGATGTGGGCGGGCGGCGCCAGCGAGCCCGTCTCGCGCGCCCGCGCCCGGGCCGCCGCGAAGGCCGAGTAGACCGCGTTCGACTTCGGCGCCAGCGCCAGCCAGACGACCGCCCCGGCAAGCGCAAGCTCGCCCTCGGGCGAGCCGAGGCGCTCGTAGCTTTCCCAGGCCGCGAGGCAGAGGGCGAGGGCCTGGGGATCGGCGAGTCCGACGTCCTCGGCCGCCATGCGGGTGATGCGGCGGGCGAGGACGCGGGGATCCTCGCCCCCCTCGAGCATCCGCGCCAGCCAGTAGAGGGCGGCGTCGGGATCGGAGCCGCGGACCGCCTTGTGGAGGGCCGAGATGAGGTTGTAGTGGGCCTCGCCGGCCTTGTCGTAGACCGCCGCGCGCCGGTTGAGCCGGCGGGCGAGCTCGGCCGCCGCAAGGGGCCCGGCCACCGCCCAGGCCATGACCTGCTCGACGAGGTTGAGGAGCGCCCGCCCGTCGCCGTCGGCCATGGCGACGAGCGCCTCGCGCGCCTCGGGCAGGAGCGGCAGGGCCCGGCCGAGCGCCTTCTCGGCCCGCCGGGCGAGGCGCTCGAGATGGGCGGGGGTCAGCCGCTCGAGCACGATGACCTGGGCCCGGCTGAGGAGCGCGGCGTTGAGCTCGAAGGACGGGTTCTCGGTCGTCGCCCCGACGAGGACGATGGTGCCGTCCTCCATGTAGGGCAGGAAGCCATCCTGCTGGGCCTTGTTGAAGCGGTGGATCTCGTCCACGAAGAGGAGCGTGCCCATGCCCTCACGGCGCCGCAGGCGGGCGGTCTCGAAGATCTTCCGCAGGTCGGGAACGCCGGTGAAGATGGCGCTGACCTGGACGAAGGCAAGCCTGGTCTCGGCCGCGAGCAGGCGGGCGAGGGTCGTCTTGCCGACCCCGGGCGGCCCCCACAGGATCAGGGACGAGAGGCTTCCGGCCCGGAGCATGGCCCCGAGGGGGCCGTCCTCGGCCAGCACGCGCTCCTGCCCGATGACCTCGGCAAGCCGGGCCGGACGCAGCCGGTCGGCCAGGGGCCGCGGGGCCCCGGCAGGGTCGGGCGGCGCGTCGCGATCGAAGAGATCGGCCATGCGCCGGAAGCTAGCCGCGCCGCGGCCGCGGCGGAAGCGGTTTCGCGCGGGCCCCCCCTTCCCCCCGAGCACACCCGGGGGCCCGGTCGCGTCATCCCGTCCTCAGTGCAGGTTGGCCCCGAGCCGCATCAGGATCGCCTGGTTCAGCACCCCGCCGATGTCGAGCGCGGGGCCCGCGGGCTCGGTCTGGAAGCCGATCCGCCGCATCCAGCGCCCCCACACCGCCGGGCAGAGGCCGAGGAGCGTCGTCGCCCCCTCGGTGCGGGCGGCGCCCACCATCTCGTTCATGAGGTCGCGCTGCACCTGGCAGCGCAGATCGCCGGGCACGTCGCGGGCGATGAAGACGCGGCTCGTCTCCCAGATGTGCGGCGAGACCGGCGCCTCGTGGTAGAGGAGGTTGGCCGGGATCGAGTTCAGGAGCCCGAGCTGGGCGTCGCGGATCATGTAGGAGTAGATGCCGCAGCGGGCCGTGGTCGGGGTCATGCGGATCCCGGCCAGCACGCGGCCGAACTCGTGCACGGCGATCCAGCGCGACTGCGGGGTGTCGTACTGGTCGAACTCCATCCCGTCGACCTCGGGCAGATCCCACTTGTTCTGCACGATGAACGACTCGCGCCGCGCGCGCAGGACGTTCGTGAACAACGCTCCGTGCGCGTGGAAGTTGTGGAAGGAGAGGGTCGTGGTTTGCATGGCAGCCTCCAGCTGGTTGTAGAACCCGTGTCCAGCCGGGGGATGACGCCCTACAGATTACAGAAGCTTGTACTCCTGGGCCCTCTGTATGGCTTCTGCCGTCGTCCGGGAGAGAAGCCGCTCCCGCGCCGTGCGCAGTCTGGCCTTGAGCGCGCTTTCGGAGATGCCGAGGAGCGCGGCCGCCTCGGCATGACGACACCCCTTCGCGATCAGCCGCAAGGCCATGGCCTGGGCGATGGTGAGGCTCGATGGTGGCGTCGACTCCCGGTGGAGTATCTCGACTGTCTCGTGGATCTTCTCCATCTCCTGCTCGGTGAACTCGCGGTCGGATCGGGCGAAGCCGCCGATCGAACGGGACGAAAGCGGACCGATTGAGACGGCGACCCCGTACTTCAGGCCGAACCCCGCGGCCTGGCCGAAGATGTCGTGGGGGTCGGGATAGTTGAGTTCGCTCCAGCGGGCGGTGCCGGTGGTCCCGAAGCCCCAGGAGACCAGCGGATCGCAAAGCAGGTAGCCGCGTTCGGTGTAGATCTCGATCCAGCGGGGATCATAGGTCTGGACCATGATGTGGGCGGATGCGAACCGGATGTGCAGGCCCAGCGCATAGCCTGCCGGCGCCAGATCCGACAGGCGCGCGAGCCCCAGATCGATTCCCACACTCCTTGTCATCGCCGCTTCGCCCGCGATCCCCGGAACGGGGACATGACCTTTTAGACAGGTTGCCCGGATGCCCGTCAACCTTAAAGTGTGTGCAGTCATTGGGGTTTCAAGCACTGCGGGTGGACATGTCACCGGCCATCGACCCGGGAGTATTCATGCGGATCATGGCGCTGCCGGTCGAGGCCCGGCGCGACCTCCTCGAGATCGCGGGCCTCCTGTGGCTGCCGCCCGACGGCATGTCGCGGCTGATCGACGAGGCCCTCGACCGCCGCCGGCGCGAGGGGCCGCGCCCGCACTGACCGGCCGGCTTGACGTCGCAGTGCGGGCGGCGTTCATGGCGGCGATGCCGCCTGCCCTGATCTCGCGCTTCCGCGCCCTGCCCCGCCCCCTGCCATGCGCCCTCCGGGCCTGCCCGCGCGAGGGCGTCCGGCATGGGCGGGCCCTGCCCCCCGACCGCCGCCAGAGAGAGAAGCCCCGATGACCGACGTCGTGATCCTGTCCGCCGCCCGCACCGCCATCGGCACCTTCGGCGGCAGCCTCGCGGGGGTGCCGCCGACCGCGCTCGCCGCCACCGCCGCCCGCGCCGCCCTCGCCCGCGCCGGGGTCGCGGGCGGGCAGGTCGGCCATGTCGTCTTCGGCCATGTCATCAACACCGAGCCGCGCGACATGTATCTCTCGCGGGTGGCGGCGATCGAGGCCGGCATCCCCGAGGAGACCCCGGCGATGAACGTCAACCGCCTCTGCGGCTCGGGGGCGCAGGCGATCGTCTCGGTCGTGCAGACGCTGGCGCTCGGCGAGGCCGACTTCGCCCTCGCCGGCGGGGCCGAGAACATGACCCGCGCCCCCCATGCCCTGACGGCCGCGCGCTGGGGCGCGCGGATGGGCGACACGCGGGCCGTGGACATGATGACCGGCGCCCTCAACTGTCCCTTCGGCACCGGCCACATGGGGATCACGGCCGAGAACGTCGCCGCCGAGCACGCCGTGAGCCGCGCCGACCAGGACGCGCTCGCGCTCGAAAGCCAGACCCGCGCCGCCCGCGCCATCGCCGGGGGGCGCTTTCGCGACCAGATCGTCGCCGTCGAGGTCGCCGGTCGCCGGGGCCCGGTGCTGGTCGAGGCCGACGAGCACCCCAAGGCCACGACGGCCGAGGCGCTGGCGGCGCTGAAGCCGGCCTTCCGCAGGGACGGCACGGTGACCGCGGGCAATGCCAGCGGCATCAACGACGGCGCCGCGGCGCTGGTCCTCGCCCGCGCCGGGGCGGCCGCGGCCGCGGGCCTGAAGCCCCGGGCGCGGATCCTTGGCCACGCCCATGCCGGGGTCGCGCCGCGCGTCATGGGCCTCGGCCCGGTGCCGGCGGTGCGCCGGCTCTGCGCCGGTCTTGGGCTCGGGGTCGGCGACTTCGACGTCATCGAATCGAACGAGGCCTTTGCCGCCCAGGCGCTGGCGGTGGCGCGGGCGCTCGGCTTCGATGCCGCGCGCGTCAATCCCAACGGCGGCGCCATCGCCCTTGGCCACCCCGTCGGGGCCACGGGCGCCATCCTCGCCGTCAAGGCGCTGGCCGAACTCGAGCGGACCGGGGGCCGGCGGGCGCTGGTGACGATGTGCATCGGCGGCGGCCAAGGGATCGCGCTGGCCTTCGAGCGTCTCTGAGCCCCGCCCGCGCCTCCGCGGCGTTCCGCCGCAGGGGGTGACGCCGGGGGCGGCGGAGCCGCCGCGGCGCCCGCCCGCCCGCCCGGACCGCGAGCCGCGATCGCGCCCCGCGCGCCCGCCTCCCGGGCGGCGGGTGGCCGGGGGCAGTCGGGGCCGGCAGCAGCAGCCCCCGGGGGACCGCGCGCCCGCCGCCGGGAGCCTTCCGCCCGCGCCGCCCCTCAGCGCAGGATCACCCGCACCCGGGCCGAGCGGCCCTCGGCGTCGATGACCGAGACCGTGAGGAAGCCCGGGCCCGCGTCCTCGAGCCAGGCCTCGCGCTCGCGCGTGGCGACCGCGAAGGGGCGCCCGTCCGCCATCCAGGTGAAGGGCGCGACCCCGTTCCGGACCCGCACGAGCAGCCCGCCGTCTGCCGTCTCGACCTCGGCGCCGTCGGGGGGAAAGGCGACCGCCGGCGCCAGGGGGTCCTCGGCCAGGGCCCCGTCGCGGCCGCGGAAGCGGCGCAGGGGCGGCGGCAGGGCCGGGTTGGCGGCGATGAGCGTCGCCGGCGGCGGCGGCGGCAGGGGGTCGAGCGCGGCCTTGAGGCGGGCGAAGGTCTCGAAAAGGACGGGCGCCGCGGTGCCGGCGCCGAAGGCGCCGGGGACGGCGGTGCCGTCG
>JADLCV010000086.1 GCA_020846995.1 Paracoccaceae bacterium | reverse complement strand
CAACATGGTCGCGGCGATGGAGGTGGCGCCGGCGCGGGCCTCGGCCTACGGCGTTCTCGCCATCGACAAGGACATGGGCTCGCTCGTCGCCGTCCGCGGCATGGTCGAGAAGCCGGCGCCGGGAACGGCACCCTCGAACCTCGCCGTCATCGGCCGCTACATCCTGACGCCGCGCGTCCTCAACAACCTGACTCGGATGAAGCAGGGCGCGGGGGGCGAGATCCAGCTCACCGACGCCATCGCCGAGGAGATCGAGCGGGGCGAGCCGGTCTGGGGCTTCCGCTTCCGCGGCCAGCGTTTCGATTGCGGCTCCAAGGCCGGGTTCCTCCAGGCAACCGTCGCCTTCGGGCTCGCGCGCGAGGATCTGCACGACGAGTTGCGCCGCTACCTCGACACCGTGGTGGCGCTCCAGAAGGCCGCCGAATAGGGCCGTGAGCGGCGCCCCGGCGCGCCTCCTCGACGTCTCGCGCCTCGTCTCCCGGGCCGGCCGCGGACCCTTGACCGGCATCGACCGGGTCGAGACCGCCTATCTCCGCCGCCTCCTCGCCGACCCCCTGCCGGTCTGGGGCCTCGCCCGCCACTCCGGAGGCTTCGCGCTGCTCGACCGCGACGGGCTCGCCACGCTCGAGGGGTGCCTCGCCGGGCGCCTGCCCTGGGGGCCGCCCGACTGGCCTGCCCGCCTGCGCCTGGCCCTGCCGCCGGCCCGCCGGCGGGCCGAGGGCACCCTGCGCCGGCTCGCCGTCCGCAACCTCAAGCCCCGCGGGCTCGCGGCCGGCCTCGCCCGCGCGCTGCCGGCGGGCACGGGCTACCTCAACACCGGCCACAGCAACCTCTCGGTGGCGGTGATGGAGGCGCTCCGGTCGGTGCCCGGGCTCGCCGTCGCGGTGATGATCCACGACACCATCCCCCTCGACCATCCCGGCTACTGCCGGCCGGGGATGCCGGCCGTCTTCTCCGCCCGGCTGGCGGCGGTGGCGGCGGCGGCCGACCTCGTGATCTACCCCTCGGCCGCGGCGCGGGCGGCGGCCCTGCCCCATCTCGCCGCCCGCGGCCGGGTGCCGCCGGGGATCGTCGCCCATCTCGGGGTCGAGCCCGCGGCCCCCGACCCCGCCGCCCTGCCGGCCCCGCTTCGCGCCCTCCTCGCGGACCGGACGCCCGTCCTCCTCGCCCTCGGCACGATCGAGCCGCGCAAGGACGTGGGCCTCCTCCTCGACCTCCGCGCGGCCCTGGCGGCGGCCCCGCCGCCTGGCCCGCCGCCCTGCCTCGTCATCGCCGGCAGCCGCGGCTGGGCGGCGCCCGCCCTCCTCGCCCGCCTCGACGCGCTCGCCCGCCGCGGGGCGGGCGGGGTGATCGAGGCGGCGGGGCTGCCGGACGGGGCGGTGGCCGCGCTCATGGAGCGGGCGGCGGCCCTCCTCTTCCCCTCCCGCGCCGAGGGCTTCGGCCTGCCCCCGGTCGAGGCCGCCGCGCGGGGCTGCCCGGTCATCGCCTCGGACCTGCCCGCCTGCCGCGAGATCCTCGGCGACTATCCCGTTTACGCCCCGGCGGGGGATCTGTATGCATGGCGGGCAAGGACAAGCGACCTCCTTGCCGCCGGCGCCGCGGGCCGGGTCGGGCGCCCCGCGCCGCGGCCGCCGCCCGGTTGGGCGGCCCATTTCAACGCCGTGTTAGCCATGGCGTGAGAGGGTGGCGGCGGGCCGGGGCAAGGGCGCGAAGCGGGGCGGGGCTGGGGCAGGGGTCGGGCGCCCGCGGGCGTCCCGGCGGGCGGGGTGGCTTGGGGGTTCTGGGATCATACGGCCTGCGGCTCGCGCGCCGGCGCTGGCTCGTCCGCGCCTGGCGCAAGCGGCGCGAACTCCGCCCGGTGATCGACCGGACGCGGGCGATCCGGCCGCGCGACCTCCTCGTCTTCTCGACCCTCCGCAACGAGCGCATCCGCCTGCCCTGGTTTCTCGGCTACTACCGCGAGCGCGGCATCGGCCACTTCCTCGTCGTCGACAATGCCTCCGACGACGGCAGCCGCGACTATCTCGCGGCCCAGGAGGACGTCTCGGTCTGGACCACCTCGGCCTCCTACAGGCGGTCGCGCTTCGGGGTCGACTGGCTCAACTGGCTCCAGCGCCGCCACGGCCACGGCCACTGGTGCCTCGTCGTCGATCCCGACGAGTTCCTCGTCTATCCCTTCTGCGACAGCCGCCCGCTGCGGGCCCTGACCGACTGGCTCGACGCCTCCTCGATCCGCTCCTTCGGGGCCATGCTGCTCGACATGTACCCCCGCGGCCCGCTCGACGCCCAGCCCTACGCCGAGGGGCAGGACCCCTTCGAGATCGCCTGCTGGTTCGACGCCGGCAACTACACCATCCGGCGCAACCAGCGCCTCGGCAACCTCTGGATCCAGGGCGGGCCGCGGGCGCGGGTGTACTTCGCCGACGATCCCGCCCGCGCCCCGGCGCTGAACAAGGTGCCGCTCGTGCGCTGGCACCGCAGCTATGCCTTCGCGAGCTCGACCCACATGCTCCTGCCGCGCGGGCTCAACCTGGTCTACGACGAATGGGGGGGAGAGAAGGCCTCGGGCTGCCTCCTGCACGCCAAGTTCCTCCACCTCATGACGGCCAAGGCCGAGGAGGAACTGGTCCGCCGCCAGCACTACGCCGGCTCGGCCGAGTATCGCGCCTATGCCGGGGGCCTCGCCGGGCACCGTGACCTCTGGTGCAAGTGGTCGGAGAAGTACATCAACTGGCGCCAGCTCGAGATCCTCGGGCTGATGTCCAAGGGCAACTGGGCCTGAGGCGCGCCGGCGGACCGCCGGCGGGCGAGCGGGGGATGCAAGGGGTGGCGCGGGTCGGCTTCCTGATGCTCTGCCACACGGCGCTCAACCGGGCGGCGCAGGTCGCGCGCCACTGGGCCGCGGCCGGCGCCCCGGTCGTCATCCACCTCGACGCCCGCGTCGCCGCCCCCCAGCACGCGCGCCTCGCCCAGACGCTCGCCGACCTGCCGCAGGTCCGCTTCAGCCGCCGTTTCAGCTGCGAATGGGGCACCTGGAGCCTCGTCGCCGCCACCCAGGCCGCGGCCGGGACGCTGCTCGCCGCCCACCCCGAGGTCAGCCACGTCTACGCCGCCTCGGGCTCCTGCCTGCCCCTCAGGCCGCAGGCCGAGCTCGAGGACTGGCTCGACGCCCACCCCGACACCGACTTCATCGAGAGCGTGACGACCGAGGACGTGGGCTGGACGGTCGGCGGCATCGACGTCGAGCGCTTCACCCTGCGCTTCCCCTTCTCGTGGCGGCGTCAGCGGTGGCTCTTCGACCGCGCCGTCGAGGTCCAGCGGCGGCTGCGCCTGCACCGGCGCATCCCCGCGGGCGTCGTTCCCCATCTCGGCTCGCAATGGTGGTGCCTGACGCGGGCGACTCTGGCGGCGATCCTCGGCGATCCCCGCCGGGCCGAGTTCGACCGCTACTTCGCCCGCGTCTGGATCCCCGACGAGTCCTACTTCCAGAGCCTCGTGCGCCGGCATTCGCGCCGGATCGAGAGCCGGTCGCTGACGCTCTCGAAGTTCGACTTCCAGGGCAAGCCGCACATCTTCTACGACGACCACCTCCAGCTCCTGCGGCGGTCGGACTGCTTCGTCGCCCGCAAGATCTGGCCCGAGGCCGACCGCCTCTACCGCGTCTTCCTCGCCCCCGCCGGCAGCGGCCCCGAGCGCGCCGAGCCGAACCCCGGCAAGATCGACCAGCTCTTCTCGCGCGCCGTCGAGCGACGCACCAAGGGCCGGCCGGGGCTCTACATGCAGAGCCGCTTCCCCAACGACGGCTGGGAGAACGGCAAGACCGCCGCCCCCTATGCCGTGTTCGAGGGCTTTGCCGAGGTCTTCGAGGACTGGGAGGGCTGGCTCGCGCGGGCGATCGGCGGGCGCGTCCACGGCCATCTCTTCGCCCCCGGGCGCGTGCAGTTCGCCGGCGGCGAGCGGATCTGGAACGGCGCGCTCTCCGACAGCGCCCCCTTGCGTGACTACAACCCGCGGATGTTCCTGACCAACCTCGTCTGGAACACGCGCGGCGAGCGGCAGTGCTTCCAGTTCGGGCCCGCCGACCGCCAGGACATCTCGTGGTTCATGGCCACCGATCCCAACGCCCTCATCGCCGTCGTCTCGGGGGCCTGGGCGGTGCCCCTGTTCCGCGCCGCCACCCCCTTCGCCGGGGCGAGGAAGGCCGCCGCCGCCCTCCAGAAGACCGAGCGGTGGCATCTCGACGTCCTCCGCTCGCCCTGGACCAAGGCGAGGGTGCGCATCTGGAGCCTCGCCGACTTCGCCGAGAACCCGATGGAGCCGCTCCAGACCATCCTCGACGAGATCACGCCGCGGGCCCAGCGCCGGCCCGCCGAGGCGCCCCGCCTCGTCGACCTCGCGGGCTTCGGCCGCTTCCTCCAGCAGTTGCGCAACGAGGGCATGCAGCCGGTCCTGACGGGCGACTTCCCGGCCGCCGGGCCCGTTCCCGCCGACCCCCTGCGCCGCGCCGCCGGGCGCGCCGGCTGACCCCTGCCGCGAGCCTCCCGATGGCCGCCTTCGAGAGCTTCGTCATCCTCGCCGGCATGCGCACCGGCTCGAACTTCCTCGAGGCGAACCTCAACGCGCTCGCCGGCGTCACCTGCCACGGCGAGGTCTTCAATCCCCAGTTCATCGGCCACAAGGGGCAGGAGTCGCTCTTCGGCATCGACCTCGCCGGGCGCGCCGCCGATCCCCTCGCCCTCCTCGCCCGGATGACCGCGGAAACCGCTGGGCTCGCGGGCTTCCGCCTCTTCTTCGACCACGATCCGCGGGTGCTCGCCCACTGCCTCGCCGACCGCGGCTGCGCCAAGATCGTGCTGACGCGCAACCCGGTGGACAGCTACGTCTCGCTCCTCATCGCCGCCGCGACCGGGCAGTGGCGGCTCGGCGACCTCCGCCACCACCGCGGCGCCACCGTGCGCTTCGATGCCGCGGGGTTCGAGGCCCATCTCGCCGCCCAGCAGGGATTTCTCCAGCACATCCTGAACGCCCTCCAGCAGGGCGGGCAGACCGCCTTCTGGCTCGGCTACGAGGACCTCGGCGATCTCGCGGTCCTCGGCGGGCTCGCCGCCTGGCTCGGGGTCGCCGGGCGGCTCGAGGCCCTCGACGGCGGCCTCAAGCGCCAGAACCCCGAGCCCGTGCGCGACCGCGTCGAGAACCCCGCCGAGATGGAGGCGGCCCTCGCCAGGCTCGACCGCTTCAACCTCTGGCGCACGCCCGCCTTCGAGCCGCGCCGCGGCCCCGGCGTGCCGGGCTTCGTGGCCGCTCCCGCGGCACCCCTCCTCTTCCTGCCCGTCCGCGGCGGGCCCGAGGCCGAGGTCGCGTCCTGGCTCGCGGCCCTCGACGGCGAGGGGCCGGGGGCGGCGCGGACCGGCTTCACCCAGAAGACGCTGCGCCTCTGGCAGCGCGACCACCCGGGCTTCCGCAGCTTCGCCGTCCTCCGCCACCCCCTCGCCCGCGCCCACGCCGCCTACTGCGCGGCCATCCTCGCGGGCGCGCTGGGCGAGGTCCGGCGCGTCCTGCGCACGAGCTACCGCCTCCCGATCCCGGCCGGCGACGTCGTCGCCGGCGCCCTCCCCCCGGGCTACGGGAGGGAGGAGCATCGCGCGGGCTTCCTCGCCTTCCTGCGCTTCCTCAAGGGCAACCTCGCCGGCCAGACCTCGGTGCGCGTCGATCCCCTTTGGGCCAGCCAGGCGGCGGTGATCCGCGGCATGGCCGAGATCGTCATCCCCGACCGCCTCCTGCGCGAGGAGGGGCTCACCCGCGGCCTCGCCGACCTCGCGGCCGAGGTCGGGCGGCGGGCGCCGCCCCTGCCCGCCCCGCCCGCCGCCGGGACCCCGCCCGTGCCCCTCGCCGTGATCGCCGACGCCGAACTCGAGGCCGCGGCGCGCGAGGCCTACGGGCGCGACTACCAGACCTTCGGCTTTACCGACCTTCCCGGACCCGCCCCCGGCTGAGGCCGGGCCCGGGCGGCGGGCGCCCCGGCATCCGGCGGGGGCTCGATGCCCCCGGCGGATGCGCCCCCCGGGGCCCGCGCTCCCCCCGCCCCGCCCGCCCGTCAGGCGCGGACGAGCCGCTCGTAGGCGAGCGCGATGTCGCGCGCGAGCGCCCCGACCTCGAAGCGCCAGGGCCCGATCTCGGCCACCGGCGTCACCTCGGCCGCCGTCCCCGTCAGCCAGCACTGCTCGAAGCCCTCGAGCTCGGCCGGCTCGATGTGGCGCTCGTGGACGGCGATCTGGCGGTCCCTCAGCATGGAGATGACGGTCTGCCGCGTCAGCCCGTTGAGGAAGCCGTCGGCAAGCGGCGTGTGGACCTCGCCGTCGCGGACGAAGAAGAGGTTGGCGCCGGTCGCCTCGGCGACATAGCCGCGCCAGTCGAGCATCATCGCGTCCGAGCAGCCGCGCGCCTCGGCGGCGTGCTTGGACATGGTCGCGATCATGTAGAGGCCCGCCGCCTTGGCCTGCGAGGGCGCGGTCTCGGGGCTCGGCCGGCGCCACCGGGCGACGTCGAGACGGGCCCCCTTCATCTTGGCCTCGCCGTAATAGGCGCCCCACTCCCAGGCCGCGATCGCCAGCCGCACCGGGTTGCGGCGCGAGGCCACGCCCATGTCCTCGCCCGACCCCCGCCAGGCGATGGCACGCACATAGGCGTCCTTCATGCCGTTGGCGGCGAGGACCTCGGCCTTGGCCGCCTCGATCGCCTCGACCGGCCACGGGATCTCGAAGTCGATCATCCGCGCCGAGGCGTGCAGGCGCTCGGAATGGGCCCGCGACAGGAAGATGCGCCCGCCGTAGGCGCGCTCGCCCTCGAAGACCGCCGAGGCGTAGTGGAGGGCATGCGTCAGGACATGGATGGTGGCCCCCCGCCAGTCGACGAGCCGGCCGTCCAGCCAGATCCTGCCCTCGCGGTCGTCGTAGCTCCCGGCCATCGCGCCCTTCCCTTCCCTGCCCGCGCCCGCCTGGGCGCCCCTGCCCCTGACCTTCCCGCCGGCCCCCCCGGCGGGAGGCGCCCGGCGCCGGCGGCCTCCGGCCGCGCCCGGTGCCGGCGTGGGCTAGCAGCGCCCACTTGGAAAGTCAACAAGGCTGACATAAACTCGCGGGCGGCGGGCCCCGGGCGGCGCGGAGGGGGACGGGATGGGCGAGGGCGGGGCGGGCGGGGGCGAGGGGCTCCTCTATCTCACCGACGACCAGCTCCGGAAGGGCATCGAGGCGATGTTCTTCGCCTATCGCGCCTTCACCTCCGACCCCGACCGCATCCTCGCCGCCCATGCCTTCGGCCGCGCCCACCACCGGGCCCTGCACTTCATCCACCGCAGCCCGGGAACGACGGTCACGAACCTCCTCGCCGTCCTCGGGGTCACCAAGCAGTCGCTGAACCGCGTCCTGCGGACGCTCGTCGCCGGCGGGCTGGTCGAGGCCCGCGTCGGCCGCGACGACCGCCGCGAGCGCCACCTCCACCTCACCCCCGCGGGGCAGGCGCTTGAGCGCCAGCTCTCGGACGCCCAGCGCGGCCGCATGCGGGCGGCCTACCGCGCCGTCGGGCCGGCGGCGGTCGCGGGCTTCCGCCAGGTCCTCGAGGCGATGATGGACGCCGAGACGCGGCGCCACTACCTCCGGCTGCGCGACGGCTCATGACGCCCCCCACCCCGACGCCCGAGACCCATCTCCTCGTCGTCGACGACGACGCCCGGCTGCGGGGCCTCCTCCAGCGCTTCCTCATGCGTGCGGGCTTCCTCGTCACGCTTGCGCGCGACGCCGCCCAGGCCCGCCGCCTCGTCGCCGGCCTCGCCTTCGACCTCGTCGTCGTCGACGTCATGATGCCGGGCGAGGACGGCATCGGCCTGACCCGCGCGCTCCGGGCCCGGCTCGACACGCCGATCCTCCTCCTCACCGCCCGGGGCGAAGCCGCCGACCGCATCGCCGGGCTCGAGGCGGGGGCCGACGACTACCTCGTCAAGCCCTTCGAGCCGCGCGAACTCGTGCTGCGCATCCAAGCCATCCTGCGCCGCGTCCCGGCCGCCGCCGGACCGGGGGCGGCGGTGGGGGCCGCCCGCCCCGACCCCGCGCGCATGCTCGCCCTCGGCGGGCTGCGCTACGACCCGGCGCGGGGCGAACTCTGGCGCGGCGAGACGCAGGTGCGGCTCACCGCCGGCGAGGGCGCGCTCCTGCGCCTTCTCGCCGCCCATCCCGGCGAGACCCTGAGCCGCGAGCGGCTGGTCGAGGATCTCGGCCGCGACCGCAACCCGGCCGGCGGCGAGCCCTTCCAGGAGCGCGCCGTCGACGTCCAGATCACCCGCCTGCGGCGCAAGATCGAGGCCGACCCGCGCCTGCCGCGCTATCTCCAGACCGTCCGCGGCGCCGGCTACACCCTCGTGCCCGACTAGGGTCGGCCCGCATCCGGGCGCGCTTCGAGAGGGTGGCGAGAGCATGGATCGCGGCGGCGCGGCCGCGGGGCGCGCCCGTCCCGCGGGTTCCGCGGCCGGGGCCCGGGATGGCGGCCAGACCCCGCAGCATCGTCCTCGGAACGAGCGCCCGGGCGGGACGAACGGCGGCCGGACCGAGCAGGGGCGGACCCTCGTCCATCTTCCCCCGGCAGAACCCGGGATCGCCTGCCGGTGGAGATTCCGGTGCCGACCCCGACTTCGGGCCTTGCCTCGCGCCGGTCATTATGTCTATACTAATTGCCGGGGAGTGACGGACTTCCCGCCGCATGCCGTCGAGGTGCTCCGCCGGATGGCGGGACCGAAGGCCCGCCCGGGGCGGGCGCGGGATCGTCACGGACAAGCGAATCCGGCCGCCGTCGCGCGGCCGGCGAGGGGGATGGATGTCCCGGAGCGTGACAGTATCCCGGCCGACCCGCGGCGCCACGCGCCCCGGCCCGGCGACGACGTGGCGGGGCACGCCCGACGGCGCGCCCCCCGCGCAAGACCGAT
>JADLCV010000085.1 GCA_020846995.1 Paracoccaceae bacterium | reverse complement strand
GCCGCGCGATGCCGCCGTCGCCGCGGCGGTCGGCGGCCGGATCGTGATCGCGACCGGCCAGACCCGCGCCGGCGAGGGCTGGCACATCCACACCGACGCCTTCGCCTACGACCCCGCGCGCGCGACCTGGGAGCGGCTGGCCGACATGCCCTTCGCGGCGATGGCGGGCATGGGCTTCGGCTGCGGCGATCGCCTGCTGGTCGTCGGCGGCGACCGCGACGTCGCCCGCTGGAACCTCATCACCGGGATGGCCGCCCGCCGGGCCCTTCTCGCCCCCGGCAGCCCGGAATGGGAGGAACTCGGCGCCGCCCTCGTCATGGTTGGCGACCACCACCTCGGCTTCAACACCGAGATCCTCGCCTGGGAGGCCGACGCCGACGCCTGGAGCGTGGCCGGCCGCTTCCCCGGCGCGGCCCCGGTGACGACCCAGCCGGCCCGCTGGCGGGACCGGCTGATCGTTGCCGGGGGCGAGGTCCGCCCGGGGATCCGCTCGCCCCGGGTCTGGATCGGCACCCCGGGGGGGTGACCCGGCCGGCCCGCCTGCCCCCCGGGACGGCGGGCGCCCCGGGACCTACAGGCGAAGGCCCGAGGCGGCGTCGAAGAGATGGGCGTGCTCGGGCCGCGGCCGGAGGTGGACGCCCTGCCCGGGGCGGAAGTCGTGGCGGTCGCGGAAGACGGCGACGATGTCGCTCGCGCCGAAGCGGAGGAGGACCTGCGTCTCCGACCCCGTCGGCTCGACCACGGCCACGGTCGCGGGCAGGCCGCCCGCGTCCGCGAGGTCGAGATGCTCGGGCCGGATGCCCCAGACCACCGGCTCGCCCTCGGCGACCGCGTGCCCGCCGGCCGTGGCCAGCCGCACCCCGCCTGCCTCGACGGTCCCGTCCGCCCGCGCCCTGGCGCGGATGAGGTTCATTCCGGGCGAGCCGATGAAGGTCGCGACGAAGAGGTTGCGCGGCCGGTCGTAAAGCTCGAGCGGGGCCCCGATCTGCTCGACGACGCCGTCGTGGAGGACGACGATCTTGTCGGCCATGGTCATGGCCTCGACCTGGTCGTGGGTGACGAAGACGATGGTCGTCTTCAGGCGCTGGTGAAGCTCCTTGATCTCGGCCCGCATCTGGACACGCAGCTTGGCGTCGAGGTTCGAGAGCGGCTCGTCGAAGAGGAACACCTGGGGATCGCGGACGATGGCGCGACCCATGGCGACGCGCTGGCGCTGGCCACCCGAAAGCTCGCGCGGGTAGCGGCCGAGATAGGGGGTGAGGCTCAGGATCTCGGCCGCCGCCCGCACCCGCTGGTCGATGACCTTCGCATCGGTGCGCCGGAGCCTGAGTGCGAACCCCATGTTCTCCGCCACCGTCATGTGCGGATAGAGGGCATAGCTCTGGAACACCATGGCGATGTCGCGCTGCATGGGCGGCAGGTCGTTGACGATGCGCTCGCCGATGGCGATGGTGCCGGCGGTGACGGATTCCAGCCCTGCGATCATGCGCAGGAGCGTGGACTTGCCGCAGCCCGAGGGGCCGACGAGGACGACGAACTCGCCGTCGGCGATGTCGATGTCGACGCCGTGGATGATCTCGACCTCGCCGTAGGATTTCCGCGCCCCGCGGATGGTGACCCTGGACATCTCGACCGTTTCCCCCTGGATGCCATGCTGGCTGCGGCTCGCGGACTGCCGGCGACGGGTCCGGCCGGGGCCCCCGGCGGTCAGCCGCGACCCCGCGCCGGCGGCCCGCCCGTCACCTCGGCGACGCGGACCTTGCGGCCCTCGGCCATCGAGCGGGTGAGCGCGTCGGCGGTGGCGATCGCCGCCGTCGCCGCGCTGCCATCGGTCAGGGCCGCGAACTCGGCGAGCGGAGCGGCCCCGCGCATGAGACCGTGGAAGTATCCAAGCTCGTGCTCGATGATGCCCCGCAGCCAGAGCGGCGGCTCGAGCGAGGGATTGCCATACATGACGGCGCCGTCGGTGGTGCTGGCGCGATAGATCGCGGTCCGGTCGGCATCCTCCTCGGGGCTGCGGTGAAGGGGGAACCGCTCGCGCCGGCCGGGGGCGCGCAACTCCACCCCGACGTCCTGGAGGTCGATGCGGATGGCGCCGAGGGTCCCCTCGATCAGCATGTGATGCTCCGGCCAGCGGAAGGCCGAGCCGTATTCGAGGGTGGCGAAGCGGTCGCCCCCGAACTCGAGCATGAGGAGCAGGAGGTCATCCTCGTCACCGAAGTCCGGCCCGCGGTGGGCGACGTTGCCGCCGGCCATCGTCACCGTCACGGCCGGGCCCATGATCGACTGCACGAGGTCGAGTTCGTGGATGTGGTGGTAGAGGTGCCCGCCCGAAAGCGCGCGCTTCTTCTTCCACGAGACCTCGGCCTGCGGTGCCTCCCAGCCGGTGCGGACGGCGCGGCAGAAGAGAAGCTCGCCCAGCACCCCCTCGGCGATCAGCGCCTTCGCGCGCCGCACCCCGTCCATGAAGTTCATGACATGGCCGGCCATGAAGGTGACGCCGGCGGCGCGGGCGGCCTCGACCATGCGCAGGCAGTCGGGGTAGGACAGCGCGATCGGCTTCTCGCAGAAGATGTGCCTGCGGGCCCGGGCGGCCGCGATCACCGGCTCGACATGGGCCCAGTTGGGCGAGGCGACGACGACGGCATCGACGTCGGCCGCCGCGCAGAGGTCCTCGACCGTATCGGCGACGCGCGCGCCGAGGGCGCCGGCAAGCCGCGCGGCGTGGCGCGGATCGTGCACCGCCACCACCCGCGCCCCCGCCATCGCCGCGAGCGCCCGCGCGAGCGCCGCGCCGAAGTATCCGGCGCCGACGATGCCATATCCCGTCGCGGCCATGGGCAGGCCCTCCCCTCTTCTCACTTGACCGAACCTTCCGCGAGGCCGGCCGCGATGTACTTCTGGATGAACAGGAAGAAGACGATCGAGGGGACGACGACGACGACCGAGGCGGCCATCATCGCCCCCCAGTCGAGGACCTCCGAGCCGCCGAGCGAGTAGAGGGCGACCGCGATCGGCATCTTGCTGCTCGAGTTGATGAACAGCAGGGCAAAGAGGAACTCGTTGAAGGCGTTGATGAAGGTGTAGATGGCGGTGGCCACGATCCCGGGCAGGACGATGGGCGAGGCGACCGAGATGAAGGTGCGGAGCCGGCCGGCGCCGTCGACATAGGCCGCCTCCTCGATCTCGACCGGTACCGTCTGGTAGAAGGCCGTCAGCATCCACACCGCATAGGGGATCGAGAACGACAGGTAGGCGAGGACGAGGCCGACGTAGGTGTTCGAGAGCCCGAGGGTGATCATGATGATCGCGTAGGGCACCGCGAGCAGGATCGGCGGGACCATGTAGGTGCTGATGAGGATCTGGGTCAGCCGCTGGCCGACCCGGGGGTAGAAGCGCACGATCCCGTAGGCCGCCGGCGCGCTGACGAGGATCGTGAGCACGGTCGTCGAGGTCGAGATGATGAGGCTGTTGCCGAGGTTCACGATCGCCCCGAGATCGAAGAGGACGTGGCGATAGTGCTCGAGCGTCGGTGTCCGCGGCCAGAACGCGAGGGGGTCGCTCGCGAGTTCGGGGGCGCTCTTGAGCGACGAGACGACGATCCAGAAGAGCGGGAAGGCGGCGATGACCGCGAGCACGCTGAGAAAGGCGTAGGGCAGGGCGAAGGCGCGCAGGAAGGCCCGGGCTCCGTTCATCGCGCGACACTCCTCTCCCAGCGGTTGATCATGCGGAAGGCCAGCGCGGCGCCGGCAAGGAGGAAGGCGAGGAGCAGGACGGTGATGGCCGAGGCGGCGCCAAGCTGGCGCAGGCCCCAACCCGTCCGGTAGGCGAAGATCGGCAGCGTCGTGGTCAGCCCGGCGGGACCGCCGCCGGTGATCAGGAACAGGAGTTCGAAGTTGTTGAAGACCCAGATCGTGCGCAGGATCAGGAGGAGGCCGACGACGCGCTTGATGTGCGGCACCGTGATGTAGCGGAAGCGCTGGCCGACGCTCGCCCCGTCGATCAGGGCCGCCTCGTACTGGTCCCGCGGCACCGTCTTGAGCGCGGCGAGGATGTTGATGATGAAGAGCGGCGCCCCGAACCAGATGTTGATGCCGACCACGGTCGCGAAGACGAAGGCCGGGTTGGCGAGGAAGCTGATGTTGCCCTCGCTGATCCCGAGCGCAGTCAGGAGGTTGGGCAGGAAGCCGTAGACGTCGTTGAAGATCCAGCGCCAGGCGAAGGCGATGACGATGGCCGGGAAGGCCCAGGGGATGATCAGCAGGATGCGGTAGAGCCCGGAGAAGCGCGGCACCTTCTCGAGCGCCAGCGCGGCGAGAAGGCCGACGGCGAGCTGGCCCGCGACCGAGCCGACCGTCCACTTGATCGAGTTGGCGAAGGCATCCCAGAAGTCCGCGCTCGACAGCACGAAGACGAAGTTGCGCAGGCCGACGAGGTCGTAGGCGGCCCGCAGCAGGTGGCGGCTGGTGAAGCTGAAGTAGATGCTCGAGAGCACCGGGTAGATCAGCAGCGCAAGCACGACCAGCATGGCGGGCAGGACGAACCAGATCCGGCTGCGGTCCTTAAGGTCTGTCGACATCGCGAACCTCCCGGGGGGGATGGGGCGCGGCCGGGGGTCCGGCCGCGCCCCGGAGCGGGATCGCCGCTCAGTCGCTGAAGGTCGCCCCGGCGGCGAGGAACAGGCCGTCGAGCTTTTCCTCGGCGGCCGCGGCCGCGGCCTCGACGGCGGTGCCGTTGAGGATGATGTCCTGGAACATCTGTTCGATCACGCCCTGGCTGGTGATGATCCCGGCCTGGACGCGCGGCCCGTTCTCCATGCCGATCGCGGTTCCCATCGGAATCGCCTGCTCGATCACGGCGACGCTGGATGCGAACTGCTTCAGGCGCTCGTTGTCCTGATAGGCGGGGTTCGCCGAGATGTCGCCCAGCGCCGGCAGCATGCCGCCGGGCACGGAATGGATGAAGTCGATGTAGTCGGCGTCGGCATAGAGGCTGGCGAGGAAGGCCTTGGCCGCCTCCTGGTTGTCGCCCGCGGCCCAGGCCACCATGGCGATGTTCGAGGTCTCGCCGCCGTAGGGCGCATCCCCGGCCTTGAGGCGCGGCAAGAAGGCGGCCTCGATGTCGTCGAGAAGGTCGGGCGTGTTGGCGGCAACGCCGCTGATGTGGAAGCCGGAGTTGAAGTCGAAGGCGGTCTTGCCCTGGTAGAAGAGCGTCGCCTGGTCAAGGACGTTGTAGTTGATGCTGCCCTCGGGCGAGATCTGCTTGTAGAGATCGACCCAGAAGTTGATGCCCTCGATCGCCGCGGGCGAGGTCAGGTCGGCGTGCCCGGTGGCATCGACGAGCGCACCCCCCGCCGACTGGACGTAGAAGTTCAGGTAGCGCGTCGCCATCATGTCGTTGGTGCCGAGCGGCACCGAGAGGCCGTAGACCGCTGGCGGATCGTTGAGGGCGATGGCGGCGTCCCTGAGCTCGGCCCAGGTGGTCGGGACGGCGATGCCCTTGGCCGCCAGCAGGTCCTTGCGATACCACATGACCTGGGCGTGGGAGTAGGCGGGCAGCGAGTAGCTGACGCCGTCCCTGCGGCCCTCGTTCAGCGCCGCGTCGTGGAAGCGGTCGCGGCCGATCGCGTCGATGACATCGTCGACGGGGACCAGAGCGTCGACGCTGATCATCTCGACGACCTGGTTCGGCAGGGCGGTGCTGATGTCGGGAACCTGCCCGGCGACGAGGCCGGTCGTCCATTTGGTGTTGAACTCCGACCAGCTGAAGGTCTCGATGGTGATCTTCACGTCGGGATGGGCGGCCATGAAGCGGTCGGCCATGCGCTGCATGTATTCGGCGCGCGGACCCTGGGTGAAGCTCGACCAGAAGACGAGATCGCCCGCGAGATCGGCGGCGCTCAGCGCCACCGGCGCGACCGTCAGGGCGAGCGCTGCCACAAGGCCGGCCACCCGTGAGGGCCTCCGGCGACCTCTGCCGGCAGGATCGGTTTCGGTGCGGATCGACATGGGCTCCTCCCCGTTGACCATCTGATGTATGATGTAGGATAAGGGATGTCTAATAGGAATGTCGGCACGAGTCAATGACCGAGCGGCCGCCGCGCCTGCGGGTCGCGACGGCCGTCGCGGCGCCGGACCGGGGGGAATGCCAGCGTCGATCCTGGTGCATTCGGATGCATCATGAATGGCCATGCATCGCAGACTTCATGGACGTGCACTCTGATCGGGCGGGCGAACTTCAGGGATTTCTCTTGCATCCGCATGCATGACGTGCTTAGGTTCGGGGGCGGGGAATCCCGTGGCCGCAGGGAGGGAACGATGAGCACGAGCGACACGCCGGCGACGCCGGCGGTGACGAGGGAGGCGGCGCGCGCGGCCGAGGTCGCGCCACCCGAGGTGCTCCAGTGCGAGCG
>JADLCV010000084.1 GCA_020846995.1 Paracoccaceae bacterium | reverse complement strand
GCCGGCAGGGGGCGCGGAAAGGGCTTGCGCGACTCGGCTGGTATATACCAAGGTCGCGGGCGGGCCGGCGGCCGGGCCGGACCGGCACGGAGGGGCATCCCCGGCACCCCGACAGGAGAGTGACGCCAATGATCGACAGACGCAGCTTCCTTGCAGGAGCGGGCACGCTTGCCATCGTGCCCCTGGCCGCGCCGGCCCTGGTCCGGGCGCAGGGCGCGGTGGAGATCCGCCTTGCCCACGTCAACCCTACGACCAACCCCCATCACGCCCCCGCCGTCGCCACCTGCGAGCGCATCACCGCCGCCACCGGCGGGCGCATCACCTTCAAGATCTTCCCCGGCGGCCAGCTTGGCACCACGACCGAACTCGTCGAGCAGGCGAGCCAGGGCGAGCCGGTCATCACCTACACCGACGCCGCCTACATGGCGAGCTTCGGGGTGCCCGAGCTTTCGATCCTTGCCGGCCCGTTCCTGATCGACGACATCGCCCAGGGCTACAAGCTGCACCAGTCGGCGCTGCTCCAGGGCTGGTTCGACCGCCTCGCCGCGGGGGCCGGGATCCGGGTCCTCGGGCTCAACTGGTTCGGCGGCGCCCGCCATGTCGTCGCCAAGAAGCCGGTACCGAATCCGGCCGACATGCAGGGGGTCAAGATCCGGGTGCCGCCGGTCGCGACCTGGCGCAAGACCTTCGAGCCCCTCGGCGCCATCTGCGTCACCGTCGAGGCCGGCGAGACCTACTCGGCCCTGACCCAGGGCGTCGTCGACGCGGCCGAATCGCCGATCCTGAGCCTCGAGACCAACCACTGGGCCGAGGCCGCCCGGGTCGTGACGCTGACGAGCCACTTCCAGCTCTTCACCGGCTGGGTGATCTCGAGCGCCGTCTACGAGGCGCTCTCGGAGGCCGACCGCACGCTCATGTCGGAGGAGTTCCTGAGCGGCGGCAAGACCTCCTCGGAGGAGATCGACAGGAACATCGCCGCCGGCCGCGGCCGCATGGAGGCCACGGGCGTCCAGTTCGTCGACGCCGACATCCCCGCCTACCGCACCGCCACCGCGTCCTTCTACACGAGCTTCCCGGAGTGGCCGGCGGGCCTCTACGACGAGGTGCGCAAGGCCGCGACCGCCTGAGGGGGATCGCCCGGCCATCCCGGCGCGGGGTCGATGCGGCCCCGCGCCGGTTCCCGAGCCGCCGCCATCCTCGCCCCGGGGAGCGCCATGCGCATCGTCCGCCGTCTCATGGACCTTGTCACCGAGGTCCTTCCGGTCGTCGCCCTCTGCCTGACGACGCTGATCGTCGCCGCCGATGTCATCGGGCGGACCTTCTTCGCCGCCCCCGTCTTCGCCGCGAGCGAGGTCGCGCTGATCGCCTTCGTCGCTCTCGTCTGGTTCGGGGCGGTCGGGGTCGCGCGCGAGAACGAGCTCATGGCCGTGCACTACTTCGTCCATCGCATGGGCCGGATGCGCCCGGTGGCCGAGTTCGTGGCCGACGCCATCGTCCTCGGGATCATCGGCTATGCGCTCTACGCCATCTGGAGGCAGGTGACGACGGCGCGCTTCACCGTCTTCGAGACCACCGAGCTGCCGAAATGGACCCTCTCGGCCGGGGTCGGGGTGGCGATGGTGCTGATGGGCCTCGTCTACCTGCGCCGGCTGTGGCTGCGCCTGCGCGGCCGCTACCGCCGACCCGAACCCGAGGTGGCGGGGGACGTCCTGTGATCGTCGCCACGCTCCTTGTCTTCTGCGTCCTCTTCATCCTCGGGATGCCGATCGTCTTCGTGATGCTCGGCACCTCGCTTCTCTACTTCTTCGTCAACCCGATGAGCCCGAGCCTCATCGCCCAGAAGCTGACGAGCAGCCTCGAGAGCTTTCCCCTGCTCGCTGTCCCCTTCTTCGTCCTCGCCGGCTCGGCCATGTCGCGGGGCGGCATCGCCGACCGCCTCTATTCCTTCTGCGAGGCGCTGGTCGGCCACTGGCGGGGCGGGCTCGCCCAGATCGCCGTCATCAACTCGCTCTTCATCGGGGCCATGTCGGGCTCGGCCACCGCCGATGCCGCGATCGACGCCCGCACGGTCGTGCCGGTGATGCGCAAGCACGGCTATTCCAACGGCTTCGCCTCGGTCGTCAGCGCCTGCTCCTCGATCGTCGGGGGGCCGCTCCTGCCGCCCTCGATCGTCCTCATCATCTACGGCCTGCTCACCTCGACCTCGATCGCGCGGCTCTTCATGGCCGGGATCCTGCCCGGGATCCTCCTTGCGATCTGCCTCATGGTGATGGTGCGCATCATCGCCGCCCGCCGCGGCTACGGCACGCTGCGCGACCGCCGCCTGCCCGTGCGCGAGGTCGGGCGGCGGGCGCTCTCGGGCTTCTGGGCCCTGATGATGCCCGTGCTCCTGCTCTTCGGGCTCCGGCTCGGCTGGTTCACCCCGACCGAACTCGGGGCCATCGCCGCGGCTTACGCGCTCTTCGTCGGCCTCGTCGTCTACCGCGGCATCGGCGGGCGCGGCGAGACCTACGACGTCCTCCGCGAGGCGGCGCTGACGACCGCGAACGTCATGGTCATCGTCGCCACCTCCAAGGTCTTCTCGCTCGTCCTGACGCTCGAGGACGTGCCCCAGCAGATGATGAACGCGCTCCTCGCGCTGTCCGAGAACCGCGCGATGGTGCTCGTCCTCATCAACCTCGCGCTCCTCGTCCTCGGCATGGTGATGGAGGGGATCGCGCTGCAGGTGATCCTCGCCCCGGTCTTCATCGCCATCATGCAGCACTACCAGATCGACCCCGTCCACTTCGGCATCATGCTGGTCGTCAACACCAGCATCGGCGCCGTCCACCCCCCGGTCGGCAGCCTCGTCTTCACCGTCTGCTCGATCACCCGCTGCTCGACCGAGGAATACACCTGGGAACTCCTGCCCTTCCTCGCCGTCCTCCTGTTCGTGCTCGTGCTCATCACCTTCGTCCCGGCGATCTCGCTCCTGCTCCCGAACCTCGTCCTCGGGCCGGGCTGAGCGATGCCCCTCGCCTCAGGGACCGCGCGCCACCGCCCGCATGGCGTCCTCGCCGCCGACGACGAGGCGCCGCTCGGTCGAGAAGAGCGTCCGGCGGGGATGGTTGATCGAGATCGCCCGCTCGATTGGCCGGCCGTCCTGGTCGAAGACGGTGACGCGGTAGATGAGCGCGGTCGGGTCCAGGCCGAGGCCGAGGGGGGCGGCATCGTCGGGTGCGGCGGCGGCGGCGGTCAGGACGCCGCGGGTGCTGGTCGGGACGATGCCGTAGCGGTTGCGCAGGGTGAGGTAGAGCGAGACCCCGCTGACCACATCCGTCGCCGCGAGCCCCGGCACGCGGACCGCCGGCAGGTAGCTGCGCTCGACGCAGAAGGGCACCCCGTCCGAGAACTGGACCATGCGGATCGCCACCGCCGTCTCGCCGGGCAGGATCCCGAGATGGCCGGCAAGCCCGGCCGGCGTCTCGATGAGCCCGAAGGACAGCATCCGCCCGCTGGGCACGCCCCCGGAGTTGCGGATGATCTCGGTGATGCCGATCACCTTGGCGGGGTCGAGCGGGCGGACCACCCGCGCCGGAGCGACGATCGTGCCGGCGGTCGAGCGCCGCTCGAGCACGCCCTCGCGCACGAGTTCGTCCACCGCCCGGCGGACCGTCATGCGCGAGAGGCCGAGCCCGTCGGCGAGCGCCCGCTCGGAGGGGATCTTGTCCCCGGCGCTGAAGTCCGAGCTTTCGGCGAGGGCGCGGATGTGGGCCATGGCCCGGAGATAGGCGGGAAGCGCGGGCGGCGCCGGAGGGGTCGCGGGAGCGGTCGGCGCGGAGCGGTCGTCGGGCATGGGCGGGACGTCTCGCGAGGGGTGGCCGGCGCGGGCGGCCCCCTTCCGGGCGCGCGCGCCGCAGGGGCGGAGGCGGCGGGCGCGCCGGGCGGCCGGGGGCCGGTGGCGGAACTGGTATATGCCAGTTGCCGCCTCCGCCGCCATATCTCCCGTGTCCCCGCCCGCTCGCGGCTCGCCGTCGCGGGGTCGCGGGCGTGACCCCGGCGGGCGCGGTGCTGCTGGCCGGGCTCGGGCTCGTCGCCGTCCAGGGGCTGCGCCTTCTGCGGCGCTGGCGGCGCGGCCGCGGCGTCGGGGCGGGCGGGGCCGTGAAATGGCGCCTTGGGCTCGCGCTCCTGCCGCGGGCCTATCTTTCGGTCGTTCACGGGGTCGTGGCCCGCGAACCGGCCTCGGCGCGGATGCACGCGCTGGCCGCGGGCGGCCTTCTCGGGGCGGGCGCGCTCTCGCTCCCGGTGCAGGTCCTCGGGCTCGGGTCGCGGCTTCTCGCGGTCCCGGTCGTCGTCCTTGCCGTCCTCGGCTTCGTCGGGGCGGTCATGGCCCGCCGCCGCCATTCCGGGCCGCCGCCGCCGGGGCACCGGCTCTCGGGCGGCCGCCACGCCCGGCTGCCGCTCGCGCTGGCGGCGACCGCGCTCTTCCTTCTCGGCGCGGCCGTGCTCGCCGCGGCAGAGCGGCCCTCGCCCGTCCTCGGCCTGCCCCTCGCGGCGCTCGGGGCGGCGGGGATCCTGTGGCTCGCCTGGCAGGGGCATGGCGGGCCGATGCGGCACGCCCTCGCCGGGGCCCTGCACCTTGTCGCCCATCCCCGTCCTGGGCGCCTCCGCGGCCAGCGCGAGACCGCCCTCGCCCCGCTCGCGCTCGCCGACGAGACCCTCCCGCTCGGGGCCGGACGGCCCGCGGACTTTGCCTGGAACCGCCTGCTCTCGTTTGACGCCTGCATTCAGTGCGGCCGCTGCGAGGCGGTCTGCCCGGCCTTTGCCGCCGGCCAGCCGCTGAACCCCCAGGCGCTCGTCAACGACCTCGTCCGGGCCGCGGGGCCGGGGGTGGCCGCCCCCTACGCCGGCAACCCCCATCCGGGCCTTGCCGCGGCGGGGGCCGGGGCCGCGGCCGCCCTGCCGCTCGTCGCCCCGCCGGGCGAGGCGGCGGTGATCCAGGCCGCGACGCTCTGGTCCTGCACCACCTGCCGGGCCTGCGTCGAGGAATGCCCGATGCTGATCGAGCACGTCGACGCCATCGTCGAGCTCCGCCGCCACGCCGCGCTCGAGCTTGGCGCCGTGCCGCCGCGGGTCGCCCGGATCCTGAACGAGCTGCGCGACAGCGACACCCAGTCGGGGCGCGCCACGGCCGAGCGGGGGAACTGGGCGATCGGCCGCAATCTGCGCGCCATCGCCATCACGGGGGCGGCCGAGGTGCTCCTGTGGCAGGGCGAGGCGGCCTTCGAGCCCCGCGGCCAGCGCGTCCTGGCCGCGCTTCTGGCGCTGATGCAGACCGCCGGCGTCGACGTGGCGACCCTTGGCGAGGCCGAGCTCGACTGCGGCGAGATCGCCCGGCGGGCGGGCGACGAGGCCGGATTCCAGCGCCTTGCGCGCGCGAACGTGGCCGCGCTCGAACGCTTCCGCTTCGGCTCGATCGTCACCGCCGACCCCCACGCCCATCATGTCCTGCTGCGCGAGTATCCGGCCTTCGGCGGGCACTACCGGGTCGAGCATCACAGCCAGTTCCTCGACCGGCTGGTGGCCGAGGGCCGGCTCGTGCTGCCCGCGGCGGGCGCCGGGGACGCCCGCCCGGTCGCCTGGCACGATCCCTGCTATCTCGCCCGCTACGGCGGCGAGACCGCGGCCCCGCGCCGGCTTCTCGACCGCCTCGGCGTGCGGCGGGTCGAGATGGCGCGGCACGGCCTGCAGGCCCGGTGCTGCGGCGGCGGGGGTGCGGCACCCCTCGCCGACGTCCCCGGGGAACGCCGCATCCCCGACCTGCGCATCGACGAGGCGCGGGCGAGCGGGGCCGAGGTGGCGGTCGGCTGCCCCGGCTGCATGACGATGCTCGACGGGGTGCCGGGGCCGCGGCCCGCGGTCTTCGACCTCGCCGAACTCCTCGCGCGGCGCTGCGGGATCGAGCCGTGACGGGCACGCCTCCCCCGCGGCCGCGTCGCGACCCCCGCGCCGCCCGCCCGGCGCGGGAGGGTGCCCCGGCCGCCGCGCCGCCTGGTCGG
>JADLCV010000083.1 GCA_020846995.1 Paracoccaceae bacterium | reverse complement strand
GGGCACATGAAGCCGATGATCACGACCGTCGCCGACTACGTCCGCCGCCGCCTCGGCGAGTCGACGCGCTAGGGCGATGGCCGACTTCATCCAGGATCTGGGCGATGCCCTTGCCCGTGACGTGCTCGCCGCCCAGGAGGAACTCGGCGACGACCGCTTCTTCGAGAAGGTCAGCCGGGTCATCGGCACCTCGTCGCCGACCCTCCAGGAGGCGTTCATGACCTCGGTCCGCATCCGCCTTGCCGAACGGCGCGGCCGCCGCTTCCTCGCCGAGGCGCTCGCGGCCCTGCGGACGGGGGCGCGCGCGCCCGAGGCGCCGCGGGCCCAGGACGGCGGGCACTGACGGGCGGGGCCCGAGTCGACATTCGGGTATGCCGTCGCATACCATCTTCCCGGCCGCGCTGCTTTCGGCTATGAGGCGGCCGGGCCACAGGAGAGCGGAAGGCGCGCGATGGCGAAGATCAAGGTTCTCAATCCGGTCGTCGAACTCGACGGCGACGAGATGACCCGGATCATCTGGGACTACATCAAAACCAGGCTGATCCTGCCCCACCTCGACCTCAGGCTCGACTATTTCGATCTCTCGATCACGAACCGCGACGCCACCGACGACCGCGTCACCGAGGCGGCCGCCCACGCCATCGCCCGCCACGGTGTCGGCGTCAAATGCGCGACCATCACGCCCGACGAGGCGCGGGTGGCCGAGTTCGGCCTCAAGAAGATGTGGAAGTCGCCCAACGGCACCATCCGCAACATCCTCGGCGGCGTCATCTTCCGCGAGCCGATCATCTGCCGGAACGTCCCCCGCCTTGTCCCCGGCTGGACGCAGCCGATCGTCGTCGGCCGCCACGCCTTCGGCGACCAGTATCGTGCCACCGACTTCCGCTTTCCGGGTCCGGGAAAGCTGACCATCCGCTTCGTCGGCGCCGACGGGCAGACGATCGAGCACGAGGTCTTCGACGCCCCCGGCGGCGGCGTCGCCATGGCGATGTTCAACCTCGACCGCTCGATCATCGACTTCGCCCGGGCCTCGTTCAACTACGGGCTGGCGCGCGGCTGGCCGGTCTACCTCTCGACCAAGAACACCATCCTCAAGGCCTACGACGGCCGCTTCAAGGATCTCTTCCAGAAGGTCTTCGACGAGGAGTTCGCCGACGCCTTCCGCACGGCCGGCACGACCTACGAGCATCGTCTCATCGACGACATGGTGGCCTCGTCGCTCAAGTGGTCGGGGGGCTACGTCTGGGCCTGCAAGAACTACGACGGCGACGTCCAGTCCGACACCGTCGCCCAGGGCTTCGGCTCGCTCGGGCTGATGACGAGCGTCCTCATGTCCCCCGACGGCCGCACGGTCGAGGCCGAGGCGGCGCATGGCACGGTGACGCGCCACTTCCGCCAGCACCAGCGCGGCGAGGCGACCTCGACCAACTCGGTCGCCTCGATCTTTGCCTGGACGCGCGGGCTTCTCCATCGCGCCAAGCTTGACGACAACGTCCCCCTGCGCGAGTTCGCCGTGACCCTCGAACGGGCGACGGTCGCGGCCGTCGAGGACGGCTGGATGACGAAGGATCTCGCCCAGCTCGTCGGGCCCGGCCAGAAATGGCTGACGACCGAGGGCTATCTTGACAAGGTCGACGAGTATCTCCGCCGCGCCCTCGACCGGGGGGCACCCGGACGCGCCTGACGGGGCCCGCGCCGGCGTTGACGGACGGGCCGGCCGACGTCAAGATGTCTGCCCGATTCATCTTGGAGTGGCGCCGATGGCCCGTCCGCTCATCCTCCTCGTGGGAACCACGAAGGGGCTCTTCCTGATCGCCGATGACGGCCGGGGGGGCGGCTGGACGGTTTCCGGCCCCCACTGCGGGGGCTGGCCCATCAACCACGCGATCGGCGATTCCGGGGACGGGCGGCTCTGGGCCGCCGGCGGCGGCGAACTGCCGGGTGCCGGCATCTGGCGCTCGGCCGACGGGGGCGCCAGCTGGACGCTGGCCAAGCTCGCGAACGGCAAGTTCGACGAATACCTCGCCGCCGATCCGGCCTTCGCCGCCTCGATCGGCATGCAGCCCGACCCGCCCGCGCCCTTCACGGGATCGCTCGATGCCATCTGGTCGCTCGCCCGGGCCGGCGACCGGATCCTCGCCGGGGCCAGGCCGGCCGCGCTTTTCGCCAGCGACGACGGCGGGGCAAGCTGGGAGCGCCTGCCCGGCCTCACCGATCATCCCTCGGCCGCGGGCTGGCAGCCGGGCGCGGCCGGGCTGACCCTGCACTCGATCGCGGCCGCCCCCGACGACGCCGCCCGCATCTGGGTCGCGATCTCGGCCGCGGGCGTGCTGGCAAGCGAGGACGGCGGCACGACCTGGGACCGCCGCAACCGCCGCGCCAACGCCGACCCCGCGGGCGAGGGCGCCGAGACCGGGCTCTGCGTCCACAACCTCCAGCGCGCGGCGGGCGCCGCCGACATCCTCTGGCAGCAGAACCACCAGGGCGTGTTCGCGAGCGGCGACGGCGGCCGCAGCTGGCGCGAGGTGACGGCCGGCCTGCCCACGGGCTTCGGCTTCCCGATCGCCGTCCACCCTGCCGACCCCGCGACGGCCTGGGTCGTTCCCCTTACCGAGGAGATGGGCGGGCGCTTCCCGCCCGCGGCGGCGGCGGCGGTGTGGCGGACGCGCGACGGGGGCGCAAGCTGGCAGGGGCTGCGCGACGGGCTGCCGCAGCGCGACTGCTACTTCACCGTCCTGAGGCAGGCGATGGCGACCGACCGCGCGGCCCCGGCCGGGATCTACTTCGGCACCAATTCGGGATCGGTCTTCGCCAGCCGCGACGAGGGCGATCACTGGCAGGAGGTCGCCCGCCACCTGCCGACGGTACTTTCGGTCGAGGTGATGGCGCGCGCCTGACCGGCCCGGCCGCCCCCACCGCCGGCCCGCCGGCGGCAAGGGCCCGGCGCCCGCCCTCCCCCCGGGCGGCCCTGCGCCGGTGCCGGCGATCCCCTCTGCCGGCGACGGCCGCCCGGCCCCCTCCCGCCGCGGGCCGTGCGCCCGCGCCCCCGATCTCCTCCGGCGGCGCCCGTGTCCCGGCCCGGCGCGCCGGACCCATGGGGGCTTCCCTGCACGGCCGCGGCGCCCTAAGGAAGGGCGGATCCGCCATAAACCCGCGAGTCCTCGTGTCCCTCGCCTCGCCCGCACCCCTCGCCCGGCCCGCCCTCCCCGACGCCCAGACCGTGACCGCCGTCACCCACTGGACCGACCGGCTCTTCTCGTTCCGCGTCACCCGGCCGCCGAGCCTGCGCTTCCGCTCGGGCGAGTTCGTCATGATCGGGCTGCTCGACGACCGCGGACGGCCGCTCCTGCGGGCCTATTCGATCGCCTCGCCGTCCTGGGACGGGGAACTCGAGTTCTACTCGATCAAGGTCCCCGACGGCCCGCTCACCTCGCGGCTCCAGCACATCCGGCCGGGCGACCAGCTGATCCTGCGGCCGAAGCCCGTGGGCACGCTCGTCCTCGATGCGCTGCGGCCGGGGCGGCGACTCTTCCTCTTCGCCACCGGCACCGGGATCGCGCCCTTCGCGAGCCTCCTGCGCGACCCCGAGACCTGGGAGCGATTCGAGGAGGTGGTGCTGATGCACACCTGCCCGCGGCTGGCCGACCTCGAATACGGCCGCCTCCTCGTCGAGGGGCTCGCGGACGACCCCCTGATCGGCGAGATGATGGCGGGACGGCTCCGCTACTATCCGACGACGACGCAGGAGCCCTCGGCGCGGACCGGGCGGATCACCGACAACCTCGTCTCGGGCCGGGTCTTCGCCGACCTCGCCATGGCCCCGATCGACCCCGCCCGGGATCGCGCCATGGTCTGCGGCTCGCTCGCCTTCAACCTCGACATGAAGGCGATCCTCGAGGGCTGCGGGCTGCGCGAGGGCGCCAACAGCGACCCCGCCGAATACGTGGTCGAGAAGGCCTTCGTCGGCTGAGCCGCATCGACGGCAGCGGCCGCGGCGCCGCAGGCGTCGCGGCCGGCCGGGTTGTGGCCCATTGGCGGCGGGCGGGCCCCGGGGCGCGCGCCCGCGCGCGCCCGATCAGGGCGCCAGCGCCGCGCGGACCTGGGTCAGCGCCTCGGCAAGCTTGGCGGGGTCGGACGCCGCCGCCGCCAGAAGTTCGCGCAAGGTGGCCTTGCGCACGGCATCGAGCGTCGAGCCCTCGATCAGCGCCTCGACCGCCGCCGCATCATAGTTCGCGGGATCGAGCGGATCGGCCGCCGGTGCCGTCGGTTGCGCCGCCGGGGCCGGGGCGGGCGCCGCGGGCGCAGGCTCGGCCGCGGGAGCCGGGGCGGGCGTGGCCGGAGCGGGCTCGGCCGCGGGAGCCGGGGCCGGAGTCGCGGGCTCGGCCGCCGGGGCGGGCGCCGCCGGGGCGGGAGCGGGGGACGGAGCGGGCTCGGGCGCGGCGGCCGGGGCCGGGGCCGCCGGCTGCTCGGCCGGCGCGGGCGCGGGGGCCGGAGCGGGCGCGGGGGCCGGCGCGGGCGCGGGGGCCGGCGCGGGCGCCGGAGCCGGGGCCGGAGCGGGTGCGGGAGCGGGAGCGGGAGCGGGGGCCGGAGCGGGTGCCGGAGCCGGTGCCGGAGCGGGGGCCGGAGCCGGTGCTGGAGCGGGCGCGGGCGTCGGTGCTGGCGCGGGAGTGGGCGTC
>JADLCV010000082.1 GCA_020846995.1 Paracoccaceae bacterium | reverse complement strand
TACGGGGACCACCCGCTGGCGACCGCGCAGGCCATCGTGGCGCTGGGCGGCGACGGCTTCATGCTCCAGACCCTGCACGCGACGACCGGCCTCGGCCTACCGGTCTACGGCATGAACCGCGGCACCGTCGGCTTCCTCATGAACGTCTATGGCGAGGACGACCTCGCGGCCCGCCTCGCCGGGGCCGAGGAGACCGTCATCCACCCCCTGGCGATGCAGGCCATGGGCCCCGACGGCGC
The DNA here is from genome assembly GCA_020846995.1 of Paracoccaceae bacterium. Taxonomy (GTDB): domain Bacteria; phylum Pseudomonadota; class Alphaproteobacteria; order Rhodobacterales; family Rhodobacteraceae; genus JAHDXW01. The sequence goes on along the minus strand of JADLCV010000082.1, from coordinate 24,226 downwards.
CATCCGGCGGATGCTCGCGATCAACGAGGTGTCGCTGATCCGCGCCGGTCCCCAGGCAGCCAAGCTGCGCATCACCGTCGACGGGCGGACGCGGCTCGAGGAACTCGTCTGCGACGGGGCACTGGTGGCGACGCCGGCGGGCTCGACCGCCTACAACTACTCCGCCCACGGTCCGGTCCTGCCGCTGACGGCCGCGGTCCTGGCGCTGACGGCAATCGCGGCCTTCCGGCCGCGCCGCTGGCGGGGGGCGCTCCTGCCGGCGACGGCCCGGGTGCGCTTCGACGTCATCGAGCCCGACAAGCGGCCGGTGATGGCCGATGCCGACGGCCGCTCGGTGCCGCGGGTCCTCTGGGTCGAGGTCCGCGAGGAGGCGGGCGTCTCCCACCGCCTCCTCTTCGATCACGGCCACGGGCTCGAGGAGCGCCTCCTGCGCGAGCAGTTCGCCTGACCGCTCCCCGTTCGCCCCTCAGCCGGGGCCGCGCTGCCAGCCCTCGCGCTTGCGGTAGAGGGTCGAGGGGGCGACGTCGAGGATGCGGGCGGCGCGCGGCACCGAGCCGCCGCAGCGGGCGATCGTCGCCTCGATGACGATCTGCTCGATCTCGGCCAGGGTCCGGCCGACGAGCCCGCCGAGCCCCTCGCCCGCGGCCCCGGCCGGCACCCCGGCCGGCGCCTCGGCGGCGGCGGCGGCCGGGGTCGCGGGCGCCGCCCGCCCGGCAAAGCGCAGGAGGTCGGCCGGCAGGCTCGCGAGCCCGACGCGGCCGACATCGGAGAGGACGGCGACGTTGCGGAGCACGTTCAGGAGCTCGCGGATGTTGCCGGGCCAGGGATAGCGGCGGAAAAGCTCCAGCACCTCGGGCGCGAAGCCCTCGAAGCGCTTGCCTTCCTCGGCCGCGTAGCGGGCGAGGGTCGCGGCGGCGATCTCGACGACGTCGTCCCCGCGCTCGCGCAGGGGCGGCATGTGGAGCGGGATGACGTGCAGCCGGTAGTAGAGATCCTCGCGGAACTGGCGGGCGCGGACGGCTGCCATGGGGTCGCGGTTGGTGGCGCAGACGATGCGGACCGAGACCTTGCGCGGCCGCGTCGCCCCCACCGGCTGGATCATCGAGGTCTGGAGGAAGCGCAGGAGCTTGGTCTGGAGGGCAAGGTCGAGCTCGCAGACCTCGTCGAGAAAGAGGGTGCCGCCGTCGGCCACCGCCGCGGCCCCGGGCTTGTCGGCGATCGCCCCGGTGAAGGCGCCGCGTAGGTGGCCGAAGACCTCGCTCTCGAGGAGTTCGACCGGGATCGCGCCGCAGTTGAGGGCGATGAAGGGTCCGGCCGCGCGCGGCGAGCGGGCGTGCACGGCCTCGGCGGCGAGTTCCTTGCCGGTGCCGCTCTCGCCGGTGATGAAGACGGTCGCCATCGACCGCGCGACCGAGCCGATCCGGGCCAGGAGTTCCTGCATCGCCGGCGAGGAGCCGAAGATGCCCCCGGGGGCCGGCGCGGGGAGGGCCGCGGTCGCCGCCGGCAGGGCGGCGGCGGCGGGGAAGGCCGCGGCCGCGGTCTCGACGGCGCCGAGGAGACGGGCCTCGTCGAAGGGCTTGACGACGAAGTCGTGGGCGCCGCGGCGCATGGCCTCGACCGCGTTCCGGATCGAGCCGTTGGCGGTGATGACGATGACCGCCGTCTCGGGCGCCGCCGCCAGCATCTCGGCCATGAGCGTGAGCCCGTCGCCGTCGGGCAGGGCAAGGTCGAGAAGGACGATCCGCGGCCGGCCGGCGCGGAAGGCCGCCGCCCCCTCGGCGGCGGTGCCGGCGCGGAGGACGGCGTGGCCGGCCCCCGTCAGCATCGCCGCATAGAGGAACTGGAGCGAGGGGGTGTCCTCGACGAGGAGGATCGGCAGGGCGGCGGCGGCGGCGGTCACGGCGCCTCGCGGCGGCCGTCGCGGACACCGGCGACGAAGTGGATGAGGTGGTCGAGCTGGACGAGCGTGTCGGCACCGATGAGCGCCATCGCCTCCTCGCTCGCCCGGTGGGCGGCCCCGTTCAGCCCCTCGGCGAGGCGCTGAAGCTCGCCCGCCCCGACCGCCCCGGCAAGCGCGATGAGGACGTGCGTGTGGGCCCGCACCGCCGCCGGATCGGGCGCCGAGAGGCCGCGGACGAGGCCCCGCTCGACCGCCGAGAGATCGCCCGCGAGCCGGCCGAGAAGCTCGTGCGCGCCCTCGCGGCCGGCGATCTCGATCAGCCGCCCGAAGCGGCCCTCGTCGAGCACCAGCCGGTCGGGCGAGGGGACGTAGAGGGGCGGGTCGGCGCGGGCCCGCGCGAGCGCCGCGGCGATGGCGTGGCCGAGGCTGTCGAGGCCGTGGACGGGCTTGGGCAGGATGCCGTCGGCGCCGGCCGCGAGGATCGCCTCGCGGTTGGCGCGCAGGACATAGGCGGTGACGGCAAGGACCGGGATCCGCGCCACCGGCCCCTCGAGCGCGCGCAGCCGGCGGATGACCTCGATCCCGGAGAGGCGCGGCATCTCGATGTCGACGAGGGCCATCGCGAAGGGTTCGGCGGCGAGAAGCTCGAGCGCCGCGACCCCGTCGGCGGCGATGACGGGCTGGGCCCCGAGGCGGGCGAGCATGGCCGCGATCACCGCCTGTCCGGTGGCGCTGTCCTCGGCCACGAGCACGCGCTGGCCGGCGAGGTCGGGGAGGACCGCGGCCGGCAGGGCACCGGCGGCGGCGGCGGCAGGCCGGCCGCCATGCGGCAGCTCGAGCCGGGCGACGGCGCCACCTCCCCCCTCGCGATTGGCGAGGCGCACGGTGCCGCCGAGCCGCTGCGCCATCTCGCGGGTGATGCGCAGGCCAAGGCCGGTGCCGCCGCGGCCGGCCGGGCGGCCGCCGCCGGCCAGCACCTCGTCGGGAAAGCCCGGCCCCTCGTCGGCGACGGTGAAGGCAAGCCCCTCGGCCCCGTCGCGGCCGACCGTCAGCCGGACGGTGCCGCGATGGGCGTGATGGATCGCGTTCATGAGGAGGTTCGAGAGGATGCGCTCGAGGGCGATGCGGTCGAGCGCGACCGTCGCCGGCAGCCCCGGGCCGAGGTCGAGGACGAGCGCGAGCCCGCGCTCGCGCGCCCGCCCCGACCAGCGCATCTCGACGTCGCGGAGGAGATGGTCGAGCGCCACCGGCTGGTCGGGCTCGTGGGCGGCGTCGGCGACGAGCGCGCCCAGCCCCTCCTCGACCAGCCGGGCGAGAAGCTCGGCCGCCGCACGGACACGGGCAAGCTGGACCGCGGTCTCGGGATCGACCGCCGCCGGCGCGATCAGCCGGAGCCCGCCGAGGACGTCCGACAGCGCCGCCCGGAGGTCGTGGGCGAGAAGTGCGGCATCCGCTGCCCCGGCCGGGGTCGCCCCGGCCGGCAGTGGCGACGGAACCGCGCCCTCCCCTGCCATTGCTCAGCCTGCCCTGGGCGCCGGACGGGCAGGCGAGCCCCCGCCCGGCGTCACCCTTCCCGGTTGCATGCCCCGGTGATAGCGGCAGCACCTGTCCCGGCCAACATGTCCGAAAGGACAGGTTGCGTCCGCCGGGCCGGGGTTCCCTGCCGCCATCTCAGCGCCGCGGGTAGCCGAGGGCGGCGAGGGCCGCGGCGATCTCGCCCAGGATCGCGGGGTCGTCGATCGTCGCCGGCATCGTCCACGGCAGCCCGTCGGCGATCCGCGCCATCGTCGCGCGCAGGATCTTGCCCGACCGCGTCTTGGGCAGGCGCTCGACGACGACCGCGCGCTTGAAGTCGGCGACCGGGCCGATCCTTTCGCGCACGAGGTCCACGCATTCGGCGACGATCGCCTCGTGGGGCCGGGCCGAGCCGCGGCTGAGGCAGACGAGGCCGAGCGGCACCTGCCCCTTGAGGTCGTCGGCGACGCCGATCACCGCGCATTCGGCGACGTCGGGATGGGCCGCGAGCGCCTCCTCCATGGCCCCGGTCGAGAGCCGGTGGCCGGCGACGTTGATGACGTCGTCGGTGCGGGCCATGATGTAGAGATAGCCGTCGGCGTCGCGACAGCCCGCGTCGCCGGTCTCGTAGAAGCCCGGGAAGCGGTCGAGGTAGCCCTTGCGGTAGCGGGCGTCGGCCTTCCAGAGGGTCGACAGCGTGCCCGGCGGCAGGGGCAGGCGGATGGCGATGGCGCCCAGCCCGCCCGGCGGCAGCGGCCGGCCGGCCTCGTCCAGCACCTGCACGTCGTAGCCGGGCATCGGCACCGCCGGCGAGCCGTGGCGCACGGGCAGGAGGCCGAGCCCGAGGGGGTTGGCCGCGATCGCCCAGCCGGTCTCGGTCTGCCACCAGTGGTCGATGACCGGCACGCCAAGCTGCGCCTCGGCCCAGCGGATGGTGTCGGGGTCGGCCCGCTCGCCGGCGAGAAACAGCGACCGGAAGGCGGAAAGGTCGTGGAGGCGCACATGCTCGCCCCGGGGATCGTCGCGGCGGATCGCCCGGAAGGCGGTCGGCGCGGTGAAGAGGCACGCCACCCGGTGCTCGGCGATCACCCGCCAGAAGGCCCCGGCATCGGGGGTGCCGACCGGCTTGCCCTCGTAGAGGACGGTGGTGTTGGCGTGGATCAGGGGCGCGTAGCAGATGTAGGAATGCCCGACCACCCAGCCGACGTCCGAGGCGGCCCAGAAGACCTCGCCGGGGCCGACCCCGTAGACATGGCCCATCGACCAGTCGAGCGCGACGAGGTGGCCCGCGGTCGGACGCACGACGCCCTTGGGCTGGCCGGTCGTGCCCGAGGTGTAGAGGATGTAGGCGGGATGGCTTCCCCGGACGGGCAGGCAGTCGGCCGGCGGCGCGCCCTCCTGGAAGGCGTCCCAGTCGTGGTCGCGGCCGGGGGTCAGGGTCGCGGTCCCGGCCTCGCGCTGGAGGATGACGCAGAAGTCGGGCTTGTGGGCCGCCGCGGCGATCGCGGCATCGAGGAGCGGCTTGTAGCGGACGACGCGCCCGGGCTCGAGCCCGCAGGAGGCGGCGAGGATCGCCTTCGGCGTGCAGTCGTCGATCCGCGTCGCCAGCTCGGGGGCGGCGAAGCCGCCGAAGACGACCGAGTGGACGGCCCCGATGCGGGCGCAGGCGAGCATCGCCTCGATGGCCTCGGGAACCATCGGCATGTAGATGACGACGCGGTCGCCCGCGCCGATGCCGCGGGCGGCGAGCGCGCCGGCGAGGCGGGCGACGCGGTCGCGGAGGTCGGCGCAGGTGAGGCGGCGGACGCGGCCGGTGAGCGGGCTGTCGAGGATGATCGCCGTCTGCCCGCCGCGGCCGGCGGCGACGTGGCGGTCGACCGCGTTCCAGCAGGTGTTGACGAGACCGTCGGCGAACCATTCGAAGAACGGCGCCCGCCCGGCGAAAAGCGCCCGCGACGGCGGCCGGACCCAGTCGATCGCCGCCGCCTGCGCCATCCACCAGCCCTCGGGGTCGCGCTGCCAGGCGGCGTAGGTCTCGGGGTAGCGCGACGGTCCGCTCATCGGTCCTTTCCCTCCCCGCGGGTCCCGACCGTGGCGATACGACGCCCCGTCGCATCCTGCAACGCGCATGTTGTCGCCGCCGGCCCGCGCCGGCGCCCCGGCGCCCGCGGACCCCGCATCGAGGGTCGCAAGCGCATCGGTGTCGCTGCCCCTGCGCCCGCGCGCCCGCGCGCCCGCGGACCCCGCGTCGGCCGTCCAGCCGATCTCGCCGGTCGTTCCTGCGTGCCCGCGCGCCCGCGGACCCCGCGCCGCCGCGGGACCGGCGCGCCCGTCACCGGCCATGACGACGCCCCCGGCCCCGCGCCCCCCGCGGGACCGTCGCCGCGGTGCCGTCCGGGCCGCCCGCCCCCTCCCCGTTGACAGGGCCGGGGGCGAGGGATAAGTCGCCCGGACGGCACCTGCCCAGGTGGCGGAATGGTAGACGCGCTGGTTTCAGGTACCAGTGACGCAAGTCGTGGAGGTTCGAGTCCTCTCCTGGGCACCAGACCCCCGCGCCCAAGGGGGAAGCGAATTGACCATCCATCTTCACCGGGGCGACCTGCCCGACGGCCTCGACTTCGGCAGGACGGTCGCCGTCGACTGCGAGACGATGGGGCTCAACCCCGTCCGCGACCGCCTCTGCCTCGTCCAGCTCTCGGCCGGCGACGGCGAGGCCCATCTCGTCCAGATCGGCCAGGGCCAGCGCGCGGCGGGAAACCTTGCCCGCCTGCTCGGGGATCCGCGCGTCCTCAAGCTCTTCCACTTCGGCCGCTTCGACATCGCGGCGCTCCACCAGGGCCTCGGCATCACCGCCCGGCCGGTGTGGTGCACGAAGATCGCGGCCCGCCTGACGCGCACCTTCACCGACCGCCACTCGCTGAAGACGCTCCTCGCCGACCTCCTCGGCATCGACATCTCCAAGCAGCAGCAGACCTCGGACTGGGGGGCGGGGGAACTGAGCCCGGCCCAGCTCGCCTATGCCGCATCCGACGTCCTCCACCTCCACGCGCTCCAGGCGGTGCTCGCGGGGCTCCTCGAGCGCGAGGGGCGGACGGGGCTGGCCCAGGCCTGCTTCGACTTCCTGCCGGCGCGGGCGCTTCTCGACCTCGCCGGCTGGCCCGAAACCGACATCTTCGCGCACTGACATGACGGACGCCGATTTCCTTGCCGTCGCCCGCCGCGTCGTCCGCCGCGAGGCCGAGGCGCTCGCCCTCCTCGAGGGCGCGCTCGGCGAGAGCTTCGTCGCCGCGGCCCGGCTGATCCTCGCCGCCGGCGGGCGGGTGATCGTCTCGGGCATGGGCAAGTCGGGCCATGTCGCCCGCAAGATCGCGGCGACGCTCGCCTCGACGGGGACGCCGGCGCAGTTCGTCCACCCCGCCGAGGCGAGCCACGGCGACCTCGGCATGGTCGCCCGCGGCGACGTGGCGATGGTGCTCTCGAACTCGGGCGAAACGCCCGAGCTTGCCGACATCATTGCCCACACCCGCCGCTTCGCCATCCCCCTCATCGGGGTGGCGGCGGCCGAGGGCTCGACGCTCCTGCGGGCGGCCGATGTGGCGATCGTGCTGCCGGCGGCGCCCGAGGCCTGCGCCATGGGGGTCGTGCCGACGACCTCGACGACGATGACGCTCGCCCTCGGCGATGCCCTCGCCATCGCCGTGATGGAGCAGCGTCGCTTCACGCCCGAGGCCTTCCGCGCCTTCCATCCCGGGGGCAAGCTCGGGGCGCGGCTGTCGCGCGTCGCCGACCTCATGTATGGCCGCGAGCGGCTGCCGCTCGTCGCCACCGACGCCCCCATGGGCGAGGCGATCCTGAAGATGACCGAATCGGGCTTCGGCGTCGCCGGGGTGACGGACGGGGCCGGCGAACTTGTCGGCGTCATCACCGACGGCGACCTCCGCCGCCACATGGAGGGGCTGATGGAGCGGGTGGCGGCCGAGGTCATGACCCTGCGGCCGCAGACGATCGGCCCCGGGGCGCTGGCCGAGCGGGCAGTGCAGATCATGAACGCGCGCAAGGTCACCTGCCTCTTCGTGGTTGATCCCGAGGGCAGCCGCCGGGCCGTCGGCCTGCTCAAGATCCACGACTGCCTGCGCGCCGGCGTCGGCTGAGGCATGGTCCTCGACAACCTCCACTCGCGCCTGGTGGCCCTGCTCAAGGTCCTCCTGCCGCTCGCGGCGCTCGCGGTCCTGGCGACGCTCTTCCTCTTCCAGCAGCGCATCGACCCCACCCGCGCCATTCCCTACGCCACCGTCGATGTCGAGGAGATCGCCCGCGAGGCGGCGATCGGCGGGCCGACCTATGCCGGGGTGGGCGAGGACGGCACGGCGATCACGGTGGCGGCGGAGACCGCCCGCCCCGACCCTGCCGACCCGCGCCGGATGACGGCCGAGGCGGTGCGCGCGGCCCTCGAGATGGCCGACGGCAGCCGCGTCGACATCCGCGCCGCGGCCGGGGCAGTCGACGGGCCGGGGGGGCGCATGGAGCTGTCGGGCGGGGTCGAGATCCGGACCTCGACGGGCTATCGGGTGACGACCGAGCGGCTCGCGGCGATGCTCGACCGGACCCATGTCGCGACCGACACCGCCGTCGCTGCCGAGGGCCCGCCCGGCCGCATCGCCGCCGGCTCGCTCGAGATCGTCGCCGAGGCGGGCGCGCGCGACCGTTATCTTCTGGTCTTTGGCGGCGGCGTGAAACTCCTTTACGATCCCGGCACGGCCGGGCAGGACGGCGGGAAGGGACGGGACCCATGACGGGCAGGTTCGGTTTCGGGGCGGCGGCGGTGGCGGTGGCGCTGGCGGCGGCGGCCCTCGCCGGGGACGGGGCCCGGCCGGCGGCGGCCGAAGGCGCCACGGCCGGGGCCGAAGGCGCCGCGGCGGGGGCCGAGGTTCCCTTCGGCTTCCGCCACGACGCGAGCCAGCCGGTCGAGGTCTCGGCCGACCGCCTGCGCGTCAGCCAGACCGACGGCAGCGCGACCTTCTCGGGCAACGTCGTCGTCGGCCAGGGCGACATGCGCCTCTCGGCGGCCGAGGTCCGGGTCGAGTACGCGACCGAGCCGGCGGCGCCGGGCGAGACGCGCGGCCGCACCCGCATCCGCCGGCTGCACGCCACCGGCGGGGTCACGATCGTCTCGGGGGCCGAGGCGGCCGAGGCCCGGGAGGCCGTCTATTCGATCGACGAGGCGCGGGTGGTGATGACGGGCGAGGTCATCCTCACCCAGGGTCCGAACGTGCTGGCGGGCGACCGCCTGACCGTCAACCTCGCCGACGGGACGGCGCTGATCGAGGGTCGCGTGCGCACCGTCCTGCAACCCGGCGCGACCCGGTGAGCCCCCGCCCCCGCCCGCTGCTGACGGTCGAGCGGGGCGGCGCCGGCCTGCGGGCCGAGCGCCTGCACAAGAGCTACCGCAAGCGGCTGGTACTGCGCGACGTCAGCCTCGAGCTCGGCCGCGGCGAGGTGGTGGCCCTTCTCGGCCCCAACGGGTCGGGCAAGACGACCTGCTTCTACGCCATCGCCGGGCTGATCGCGCCCGAGGCCGGCCGCGTCATCGTCGACGGCCGCGACGTCACCGCCCTGCCCATGTATCGCCGCGCCCGCGCCGGGATCGGCTACCTGCCGCAGGAGGTGTCGATCTTCCGCGGCCTCTCGGTCGAGGACAACATCCTGGCCGTGCTCGAGATCGCCGAGCGCGTCGCCCACCGCCGCCGCGAGCGGCTGGAGGAGCTCCTCTCGGACTTCTCGATCACCCATCTGCGGCGGGCCCCGGCGCTCTCGCTCTCGGGCGGCGAGCGGCGGCGGGTCGAGATCGCCCGCTGCCTTGCCGCCGAACCCAAGTATCTCCTGCTCGACGAGCCCTTCGCCGGGGTCGACCCGATCGCGGTGGCCGAGATCCGCCAGCTTGTCGCCGACCTCAGGAACCGCGGCATCGGCGTCCTCATCACCGACCACAACGTCCGCGAGACGCTCGAGATCGTCGACCGCGCCTACATCCTCCACGACGGCCGGGTGCTGATGTCGGGAACGACGGCGGAGGTGGTGCGCGACGAGACCGTGCGCCGCGTCTACCTCGGCCAGAGCTTCCGCATCCTCTGAGGGGGCAGGGGATGGCGCTGCGACCGGCGCTCGGGCTCGGGGCACGCCAGCGGCTGGCGCTGTCGCCGGGCCTGCGGATGGGGCTCGCGCTCCTGCGGCTGCCGGCGGCCGAGCTGGGCGAGGCGGTGGCCGGGCTCGTGGCCGAGAACCCCTTCCTCGTCGCCCTGCCGCCGCGCCCGGGGGTCGATGCGGCGACACTGGCGGTGGCCGAGGAGCCGGGGCCGCTCGCCCTCCTCCTCGGCCAGCTGGCGGCGATGGCGCTCGCGCCCGCGGTCGCCGCGGCCGCGGCCTACCTTGCCGGCTGCCTCGACGAGGCGGGCTATCTCGACGGGCCGCTCGACGAGCTTGCCCGCGCGGGGGGCCTCGACGGGGCCGCGGCGGCGGCGGCGCTCGCGGCCCTCCAGGGCTGCGAGCCGGCCGGGGTGGGGGCGCGCGATCTCGCCGAATGCCTCCTCCTGCAGCTTCTCGACCGCGGCTGGCCGCGGGCGCGGGCGGCGGCGGTCACGGGCCGGCTCGATCTCGTCGCCCGCGGCGATGCGGCGGCGCTCGCGCGGGCGCTCGCCCTCTCGCGGGCCGAGGCGGCGGCGGCGATCGCGGCCGTGCGCGGCCTGCGGCCGCGACCCTTCGACGCCGGCCCGCCGGCCCCTCCGCTCGTCCCCGACCTTGTCGCCGAGCCCCATGCCGACGGCACCTGGCGCATCCGCCTTGCCCGCGGCGGCGGGGGCCGGGTCGGCCTTGACCGGGGGCTGGCGGCGCGGGCGGCGGCGGGGGGCTTTCTCGCCGACCGCCGGACCGAGGCCGAGGCCTTCCTCGCCGCGCTGCGCTTCCGCGGCCGCACCCTCCTCGCCGTCGGCCGGGCCCTCGCCTTCCGCCAGCACGCCGCCCTCGCGCTCGGGACCGAGGCGCTCCGGCCCCTGACGCGGGCGGCGCTCGCGGCCGATCTGGGGCTGCATCCGGCGACCGTCGGGCGGGCGGTCGCGGGCAAGGCGATCCTCGCCCGGGGCCGGCTGTGGCCGCTTTCGGCCTTCTTCACCCCCGCCCTCCCCGCGGCGGCGGGCGCCGGCGCGGCCGGGCCGGCCGCCGACCCGGTGGCCGCGGCGGCGGCGCGGCGGCTGATCGCCCGCCTCGTCGCCGAGGAGGGGGCGGGCGCGGCCCTGAGCGACCGCGAGCTCGCCCAGCGGCTCCATGCCGCGGGCGTTGACATCGCCCGCCGAACTGTCGCCAAATACCGCCAAAGCATGCGCATCCCCTCCTCGTCCGGGCGTGCCAGGCGGCGCCCCGGGGGGGGCGGGCCGGGCCCGGACGGCACGGCGGGGGCGCGGCGAGACGGGCCGGGGGCCGCCCACGGGGCGGAAGAACCGCCGGACGGGAGCAGGAGGACGTGATGCGCTACCAGATCAGCGGCAAGCAGATCGACGTCGGCGAGGCCCTCCAGGGCCGGGTGCGGCGGGACTTCGACGCCACCGTCGAGCGCTATGCCCAGCGTCCGACCGAGGCCGTCGTGGTCTTTGCGCGCGATGCCCACGAGTTCGTCTGCGAGGCGACGATCCGCCTCTCGACCGGGCTGACCGCCCAGGCCCGGGGGGCCGCGACCGAGGTCTACGCCGCCCTCGACCAGTGCCGCGAGCGCATGGACAAGCAGCTCCGCCGCCACAAGCGGCGCCTCCGCGACCACCACCGCGAGCGCTCGCAGCCGGTTGAAGTGGGGGGCGGGTCGTCCTATATCCTCGCCTCTCCGAGCGACGAGGACGAGGCCGAGTCGGCATCGCTCCAGCCCATCATCATCGCCGAGATGGAGACCACGGTGCCGACGCTCACGGTCGGCGAGGCGGTGATGCAGATGGAACTGGCGGGGACGACGCTCCTTGTCTTCCGCAACGAGCGTCACGGCGGGGTCAACGTCGTCCACCGCCGCGAGGATGGCAACGTCGGCTGGATCGACCCGCGCAATCCCACCAAGAACGCCCCGCGCGGGGGGGCGTGAGCCAAGGCCGTCATGGAAATCGCCCGTCTCCTGCCCCCCACCGCGGTGCGCGCCCTCGGGCCGCTCTCCTCCAAGAAGCGGCTCTTCCACGAGATCGCCGAGATCGCGGCGCAGGCCTACGGCCTCGATGCCGCCGCCACCATCGACGCGCTCCAGGAACGCGAGAGCCTCGGGCCGACCGGCGTCGGCCATGGCGTCGCCCTGCCGCACGCGCGGGTCGACGGGATCCCGGACGTGGCGGGGGTGTTCCTGCGGCTCGACCGGCCGATGGATTTCGATTCCGTCGATCGCCAGCCGGTGGATCTGGTCTTTGCCCTCTTCGCGCCGCGCGATTCGGGGGTCGATCACCTCAAGGCGCTCGCCCTCGTCTCGCGCACGATGCGCGAGGGGGCGACCTGCGCCAAGCTGCGCGCCAACAGCGACCCCGCCAAGCTTCACGCCATCCTGACCGCGCCGCGCGTGAACCGGGCGGCCTGATGAACCGGCCGACCTGACGTCGGGGCGGCACGCACCCGGGCGGCGCGGCGCCGCCCGGGCCAAGGCGCCTGCGGCCCGCGCCCTCAGCCCGGGCGGCCGCGGTCGATCTTCAGGAACTCCTGCGCCCGCGGGTTGGCAGGGTCGCGGGTCGTCGGCCGGCGGTGCAGCTCGCGGACGGCGGGATGCGGGGCCTCGCCCTCGCGCCGCTCGGCGTCGAGGTAGGGGGCGAGGCGGGCCCCTTCGACCCCCTTGCGGGGCTGGTCGGCGATGTGTCGGGCCATGCGTCCTCCTTCGGCCGGAGGCGGGCCGCGACCGGCCGCAATGCGCCTCCGGCCTGCAAGTCTGCCACAACCGGGGCGCGATGGCCACCCCGGTGGCCCGCCCCGGAGAGGGAGGGGAGCCCCGCGCCTCAGGGCGTCATGGCCTTGCGCTGGCGGTTGCGCTCGAGCCCGAGGTCGCGCTCGCGCCAGATGATGAGGATGCCGGCGGCGACGACGAGGAGGGCGCCGGCGAGCATGGCGAGCGTCGGCACCTCGGCGAAGACGAAGTAGCCGATCGCGAGCGCGAGGATCAGCGAGGCGTATTCGAAGGGCGCGACGAGGCTCGCGTCGGCAAAGCGGTAGGCCGAGGTGAGCAGGATCTGCCCGAGCCCCCCGACGAGCCCGATGAGGACGAGGAGGACGAAGGTCGCGGGCCGGGGGACGACCCAGCCGAAGGGCAGCGAGGCGAGCCCCACGAGCGTCGAGGCGACCGCGAACCACCAGACGATGGCCGAGGTCCGCTCGGTCTGGACCATGCGGCGGATGACGACCTGCGCCAGCGCCGACAGGAGCGAGGCGAGGAGCATGAGCACCGCCCCAAGGCTCGCGCTCGCCGTCGCCGCATCGGGCTCGCCGAGCGTCAGGCGCGGCGCGAGCACGATGAGCACGCCGAGAAGGCCGAGCGCCACCGCCCCGATGCGGAAGAGCCGCACCGTCTCGCCGAGGAACATCGCCGCGAAGACGACGGTGAGAAGGGGCGTGGCATAGCCGATCGCCGTCACCTCGGGGAGCGGCAGGAGGCCGAGGGCGGCAAAGCTCAGGGTCATGGAGAGGGCGCCGATGAGGCCGCGCCAGACATGGGCCACCGGATCGGCGGGTCTGAGCCCGGCCCGCAGCTCGCGCTGCCAGGCGAGCCAGGCGAGGATCACGGGCAGGGTGAAGAGCGAACGGAAGAAGACCGTCTGCCCGGGCGGCACCTCGTCGGCGATCGACTTGATGAGGCTCGACATGGTGATGAAGAGGACGACCGAGCCGAGCTTGAGGAGGACGCCGCGGAGGGGTGACAAGGGGTGCCGTCCTTCCCGGTTGCTCTCCTCCGCCTGATAGGCCGGCCGGGGCCGGGATGGAAGCCGCCCGCCCTCCCGCGCGGGACCGCGGCGGGCCCGGCGGCATCCCCGCGCGGCCCCGTCCGCCCGTGGCCCCGGGGGCGCCGAAGGCGCCGAAGGGCAGGTGCGAGGAGGCGCCTCTCCCGCCTGTGCTCAACCGCTGCATGCTCCGGCGGGCGACGCGCGCGGGGGGCACCCCGGGGCCGGCCCTGGCGGGCGGGACGGCGTGCGCGGGCGAGGCACCCGGGGGGGAGCGCCTTCGGGATCTCTCGCCCTCGCCGGGCGGAAAGGGCGGGCGAGGCGCGCGGGGGAGGCTGCCGGTCGTGGGCATGCCCTGGCCACCGGGACGGCCCCGCCGCCCCTGCGGCGCCCGCCGCGAGAGGGCCGCAGGGGGCAGGTGCGGCCGGTGCCCGCCGCACCCGGGGGGCGGGTCGGCCTAATGCGCGGGGGCGCGGAAGATGCGGTAGACCGAGGCCGGGGGAAGGTTGCGCAGCGTTCCCGCCCGACGCTCGGAGGCGAGCCCGAGGCGGGCGAGGATCGCCCGCGGCACCGGGCAGACCGGGCCATAGGTGAACTGGTAGAGCGACGCCCCCGGGCGGAGCTGGGCGAAGATGCCGGCGACGATGCGCATCTGCCGCCGGGTCCCCATCGACAGGATCGGCAGGCCCGAGACGGCGGCCCCGAAGGCCGGCGCCCGCGCCAGCGCGGGCAGGCCGCGCAGGCGCGAGGCGTCGGCGTGCAGGACCGTGGCGCGGGGGAAGCTGCGGCGCAGTGCGGCCGCGAACTCGGCCCCGAACTCGACCAGCCAGAGATCGGCCTCGTCGATGCCGCGGGCGAGGATCGCGCGGGTGAAGACGCCGGTGCCGGGGCCGATCTCGAGCACCGGGGCCGCAGCCGGGGTGAGGCCGGCGGTGATGAGGGCGGCGAGCGCCCGCCCCGAGGGGGCGACGGCGCCGACGCGGCGGGGATCGACGAGGGCGTTGCGCAGGAAGGCGAGGGTGTCGGACATGGACGCTCCGCTCGAAGGGCGGCCGGAGGGGGGCCGGCGCCCCCGCTCATATAGGCCCGTCCGGGCCGTCTGGCGAGGCGCCGCGGGAGCCGCCGCCGTCCCTTTCGCCGCCCCTCCCGCCCACCCGTCCGCGGATGTTCAGGCTTCCGGTGGGCCCGTCTCGCCGCCTCTCTCGCCGCCCCTCCCGCCCCTCTCGCCGCCGCCCCCGCCGCGCAGGCGGGCAACCGCCCAGGCCCCGGCCTCGGCGAGGACGGGGTCGGGTTCGCCGGCCAGCTGCGCGGCCGCGGGGGCGAGCGCGAGGTCGCCGGAGTTGCCGATGGCGTAGGCGACGTTGCGCAGGAAGCGCGCGCGGCCGGCGCGGCGGACGGGGGTGCCGGCGAAGCGGGCCCGGAAACCCGCCTCGTCAAGCGCCGCCAGGCCGGCCAGCGGGGGATCGACGAGCGCCTCGCGGGCGGCGAGGCGGGCATCGCGGGCGGCGACCGCGAACTTGTTCCAGGGGCAGGCGGCAAGGCAGTCGTCGCAGCCGAAGATGCGGTTGCCGAGGAGGGGCCGCAGGTCGGGCGCCACCGGCCCGGCGTGCTCGATCGTGAGATAGGAGATGCAGCGCCGGGCATCGAGGCGGAAGGGGGCGGGAAAGGCCGCCGTCGGGCAGGCGTCGAGACAGGCCGTGCAGCGGCCGCAGCGCTCGGGCTCGGGGGCGTCGGGGGGCAGCGCGAGGGTCGTGAAGAGGGCGCCGAGGAACACCCAGTTGCCGAAGCCGCGGCCGAGGAGGTTCGTGTGCTTGCCCTGCCAGCCGAGGCCCGCCGCCGCCGCCAGCGGCTTCTCCATCACCGGGGCGGTGTCGACGAAGACCTTGACCTCGCCGCCGCCGGCCGCGACGAGCCAGCGGGCGAGCCGCTTCAGCCGCGGCTTGACGGTGTCGTGATAGTCGCGGCCCCGGGCGTAGACCGAGATCGCGCCGCAGGAGGCGCGGGCGAGGGAGGCGCGCGGATCGGTCGCGGGGGCGTAGCTTTCGGCAAGCATGACGACGGCGCGCGCCGCCGGCCAGAGCCGGGCGGGGTCGGCGCGCCAGTCGGCGCGGGCCTCCATCCAGCCCATGCCGCCGTGGCGACCCTCGGCGAGGAAGCGGGCGAGGCGGGGGGCGGCCTCGGGGACCGCATCGGGCCGCGTCACCCCCATGGCGACGAAGCCCTCGACCGCGGCCTCGCGGGCCAGACGGGCCTTCAGGGCGGCGGGGTCCCCGGCCTCAGAAGTCGAGGTCGGCATAATGGGGCCGGGGCGGGAAGCCCGGCACCTGGTCGGCCAGCAGCGACCGGAAGGCGGGGCGCGACTTGATCTTGGCATACCAGTCGCGGACCCCGGCCGAGCGGTGCCAGTCGACATCGCCCGAATAGTCGAGCGACGAGAGATGCGCGGCGGCGGCGAAATCGGCGAGCGTCATGGCGTCGCCGGCCAGCCAGCGGCGCTGGTCGAGAAGCCCGCCCATGTAGTCGAGGTGGAACTTGATCTTCTGGATCCCGGTCTTGACCGCGCGGCTGTCGGGGGGCTGGCCGGTGATCTTCTTGTTGACCCGCTCGTAGAGCATGTTGGCGGTGACCTCGTGGAAGAACTTGTCGTCGAACCAGGCCACGAGCCGGCGCACCTCGTAGCGTTCGGCGGCCGCCTTCGGCATCAGCGGCGGGTTCGGGTGGACCTCCTCGAGGTATTCGCAGATCGCCTGGCTCTCGGCCATGATGCGCCCGTCAAGCCGCATCACCGGCACCTTGCCGGCGGGATTGCGGCGCAGGAAGTCGGGGCTCCGCTCCCAGTAGCGCTCCTCGACCAGTTCGACCTCGATGCGCTTCTCGGCCAGCGTCAGGCGGACCTTGCGGCAGAAGGGCGAGAGCGGGACGTGATAGAGGCGGTTCATGGGCGAGGCGGCCGTGATCCTGCGCTGCGGGCCCTACATGCCGTGCCGGACGGGGATGATCAATGCCGCCGATGCTCGCCCGCCCGGCGCCGGCCCGTCCGGGGCACGAGTGACGCCCCGGGGACGGGGGGGCGCCCGGGGGAACCGGGGACGCCCGGGGCACGCGCCAGGCCGGGACGCGAGGCCGCCCGTCCGGGGCGAGGGCGCCGGCCGGTCCGGGGCAGGGAGACGCCCGGGGCGCGCGAGGGCCGGCCGGGCGCGAGGCCGCGCGCCTGCGGGGGCCGGCCCCGGCCATGTCCCGCCCGGCCCCGCGCGCCCGGAGCGCGGGGGGTTGCGGCCGCGCCACCGCCGCCGGCGGCGCGCCGGCGCGGCGGCACGCCCCATGGCCTGGCCGGCGCGATCGCGCGACCCTGCGCTGCCGGCCGCGGGAACGGCGGCCGCGGCCGCGGGCCGACAGCCGGCCGGAGGGCGGGGAAGGATGACCGAGGCCCGACCACGCGACCCCGACCCCGCCCGGGGCCCCGCTCCGGGCGAAGGCGCCTGCCCGCACATCCGCCCCCGCCCGCCCCGGCCCGTCCACCGCCCCGAGCGGGTGTCGCGTGTCTCGTTCTTACGGCGCATGCGCCGGGACATACTGTCGGCCCAGCCCGAACGGCTCTACCGCGCCTGGATGGCCGAGTTCCGCACCCCCTTCTTCACCTCCTTCCTCTGCAACGACCCCGCCCTCGTCGATCTCGTCCTCTTCTCCCGCGCCGCCGACTTCCCCAAGTCGTCCCGCCTCGCCGAGGGGCTCGGACCCCTCCTCGGGCATTCGATCTTCATCACCAACGGCGCCGAGTGGCAGCGCCAGCGCCGCATCATCGACCCCGCCTTCGAGAGCGGCCGGCTGCGCGAGGTCTTCCCGGCGATGTGGGACGCGGCCCTCGCCTGCGTCGACCGCCTCGCCCCCCTGGCCGACGGCCGCCCCCTCGACATCGAGCCCCAGACCAGCCACGTCGCCCTCGACGTCATCTTCCGGGCCCTCTTCTCGATCCCGGTCGAGGACGCGACCGCCACCGCCGTCTTCGCCGAGTTCCGCGCCCATCAGGCCTCGCGGCCCCTCATCAACACGGGCTCGGTCCTGCCGCTGCCGCGCTGGTTTCCGCGCCTGCGCTCGCGCGCGACCCGCCGCACGGCGCAGCGGATCCGGGCGCTCGTCCGCGGGCTGGTCGACCGCCGCGCCGCCGCCATCGCCGCCGGGACCGCCCCCGACGATCTCGCGACGCGGATCATGACCACCGCCGACCCCGAGGACGGCAGCCGCTTCAGCCCTGCCGAGATGGCCGACCAGGTCGGCATCTTCCTCCTTGCCGGCCACGAGACCTCGGCCGCGGCGCTGGCCTGGGCGCTCTATCTCGTCGCCCTCTTCCCCGACTGGCAGGATCGGCTCGCGGCCGAGGCCCGGGCCGTGATCGACCGCGAAAAGGTCTACTTCTCGACCGCGACGCGGCTGCGCGCCGCCCGCGCCGTCTTCCGCGAGGCGATGCGGCTCTACCCGCCGGTGCCGATGTTCGTGCGCGAGGCCGCCCGGCCGGAGTGCTTCCGCGGCCGCGCCGTCCCCGCGGGGGCGCAGGTCGTCATCAGCCCCTGGCACCTCCACCGCCACGAGCGGCTCTGGCGCGCCCCCCACGACTTCGACCCCACCCGCTGGGAGACGGCCGAAGGCCGCGAATCGGCGCGCGCCGCCTACATCCCCTTCTCGGCCGGGCCGCGGGTCTGCCCCGGCTCGGCCTTCGCCATGGCCGAGGGGCCCCTGATCCTCGCCATGATCCTGCGCAGCTACGTCGTCGCCCCGGTCGCGGGGCGGGTCCCGGTGCCGTCGGCGCAACTCACGGTGCGCGGCAAGGACGGCATCTGGCTTGCCCTCGCGCCCCGCCCGCCAACGAGGGAACCCCCGCCATGACCCGCCATGCGCCGCTGCCGCCGGCCCTGCCCTTCTGGATCACCCTGACCTTCCTGCCGCTGGTCGTGCTGGCCGTCGGCCGCGGCGGCTGGTGGATCCTCGTCGTGCCCCTCTGGGGCTGGGTGGCGATGCCGATCCTCGACCTCGCCCTCGGCCGCGACACCGCCAACCCCGACCCCGCCGTGCCCGAGGCGCGGCTCTTCTGGTTCCGCCTCCTGACCTGGATCTGGTTTCCGATCGAGGCCGTCCTCGTCTTCGGGACGATCTGGTATCTGACCCGGCGCGCCGGCTACCCCTGGTGGGAGGATCTCGCGGTGATGTTCGCGATCGGCGTCACCACCGGCACCGTCGGCATTGTCTATGCCCACGAGCTCTTCCACAAGGCCGGCCGGGCCGAGCGCTGGCTCGGCGACCTCCTGATGGCGATGGTGCTCTACTCGCATTTCCGCACCGAGCACCTGCTCGTCCACCACCCCTGGGTCGGGACGCCCCGCGACACCGTGACGGCGCGCTACGGCGAGGGCTTCCTGCGCTTCTTCCCGCGCGTCCTGCGCGAGGGCCCGGGCTCGGCGCTGCGGGCCGAGGCGGCACTCCTCGCCCGCCGCGGCCTCGCCCCCTCGAGCCTGCGCAACCCCTTCTGGCGCTACGCGGTCCTCCAGCTCGCGGTGCTTGTGATCGCGGCCGCGCTCGGCGGCTGGGCGGGGGTGGGGCTCTTCGTCTTCCAGGCCCTGGTCGCGGTCTGGCAGCTCGAGCTCACCAATTACGTCGAGCACTACGGGCTCACCCGCCGCCATCTCGGCGACGGCCGCTACGAACCCGTGGCGCCCCACCATTCCTGGGATTCGACCCACCGCGTCTCGAACCTCCTGCTCATCAACCTCCAGCGCCACGCCGACCACCACCTCCACCCCATGCGCCGCTACCCCCTCCTCCAGGCCTATGGCGAGGACGAGGTGCCGCAGTTGCCGACCGGCTACCCGCCGATGACGGCCCTCGCCATGGTGCCCCCGCTGTGGCGGCGGCGGATGAACCCGAGGGTGCGCGAGTGGCGCCGCCGCCACTACCCCGACATCGGCGACTGGACAGCCTACCGCACCGGCACCCTGCCCCTGCCCCGCGGCGCCGGCTAGGGCGGCCGCGGCCGGGCCGCGCTCCCGGGCTGCCGTCCTCTCCCGGGGCCACGGACGGCGCCCGCCCGGGGAGGCGGACAGACGCCGCCGGTGCCGGCGCACGGGCGGGAATGAGGGCGGCCGGGCGGCTCCGCACCGGGCGGCTTCACAGGGGCCGGCGTCGCCGTCTGGGGACCGTGGACCCTTGGACGGAAGGGGCCCTGGCTCGCCCGTCCCCGGCCCCCAAGCCACGGGCAGCGCCCGGCCGCGGGCGGCGCGAAGCGCCCGCCCTTGGGGGACGGTCGGGCGCTGCCCGTGCTGGCGCACGGGCGGGAGAAGTGACAGCGGAGCGGTTCCTCCCGGGCGGGCGGCACCGTGAGGGACCCGTGGCGCCTTGGGCAGAGCGCCCCCCCGGTTCACCCGGTTTCGCTCTCACGCCACGGGCAGTGCCCCGCCGCGGACGGCGCTCAGAGGAGGCCGCGGCGGGCGAGGTTCGTCATCAGGGCGCCGGTCCCGAAGGTCCATTCCGGGGCCTCGGTCGCGAGGCGGACGGTGTTGGCGAGGGTCCCGAGCCCCGGGGCGGTGATCGTGACAACGTCGCCGGCGTGGTGGGTGAACCCCTGCCCCGGCCCGTCGCGGTCCTGGACGGGAGCGAACATGGTCCCGCAGTAGAGCATGAAGCCGTCGGGATACTGGTGGTGGCGGCCCACGGTCTGGCGGACGAGGTCGGCGGGGTCGCGGCTGATCTCGGCCATCGACGAGTGCCCCTCGAGGCGGAAGCCGTCGGCGCCCGCGACCGTCATCGCCAGTTCGGCCCGGCGGATGTCGGCGAGCGTGAAGTGCGCATCGAAGAGCCGCAGGGCCGGGCCGATGCTGGCCGCCGCGTTGTTGTCCTTGGCCTTGCCGAGGAGGAGGGCCGAGCGGCCCTCGATGTCGCGCAGGTTGACGTCGTTGCCGAGGCAGGCGCCGAGGATGCGCCCCTGCCCGTCACAGGCGAGGACGACCTCGGGCTCGGGGTTGTTCCAGCGGCTCGCCGGATGCAGCCCGACCGCCGCCCCGTGGCCGACGGCGGCCATCGGCTGGGCCTTGGTGAAGACCTCGGCGTCGGGGCCGATGCCGACTTCGAGATACTGGCTCCAGAGCCCCTCGGCGCGCAGGAAGCCCTTGACCTCGGCCGCCTTGGCCGAGCCGGGGACGAGGTCGCGCAGGCTCTCGCCGATGAGGGTCGCGATGCGGGCGCGGATCGCCGCCGCCCGCGCCGGATCGCCCGCCGCGCGCTCCTCGATCACGCGCTCGACGAGCGAGCGGGCGAAGGTCACGCCGCAGGCCTTGACCGCCTGGAGGTCGGAGGGCGCGAGCAGGCGGTAGTCGTCGGGTCCGGCAGCCTCGGTGCTGGCGGCGAGGAGATCGGCGGCCGGCCCGAGATCGGTGCCGGGGGCAGCGGCGACATGGGCCGCGGGGTCCGGCAGGGCGAGGATCGCCGACGCCGTCGCCGCCCCGCGGCGGGTGATGTCGATCACCCGGCCGGCGCGGAAGGTGACGACGGCGGGGCCGATCCCGGGACGCCAGACGCGGCCGAGGGCGACCCCGGCGGGCAGGGGGGCAGGCATGGTCGGGTCTCCTCCCGGACGGACGCTCGCGCGAGCCTCCGCCACTGGCGGCGGCCGCGCAAGCCCCGCCGGCAGGGCCGCGGCGGCCGCAGGCCCGGAGACGGTGCGGCACCCCGCCCGCGGGCCGGCCGGGCGGGGACGCCGGCCGTGGCGGCCGGGTCATGGCGTCGCGGGCGCCGGGGCGGGGCCCGGCCTCGCGGGCGGCCGGCCCCGGGTGCGCCTGCCGTCCCCGGGCGGGCATCGGGGATCGGGGAGGCGCCCGGGACGGGCTGCCCTTACCCGGGCGGTCGCTCAGCCCCGGGCGTAGGCGCGGGCGGCCTCGCCCACCGCCGCGAGCGTGGCGTCGACGACGGCGCCGTCATGGGCGAAGGACATGAACCACGTCCCCCGCTCGAGGACGCGGACCCCGCGTTCGAGGAGGAGATGGGCGAAGCGGGCATAGCCGGCGCGGTCGCCGCGGGCGATGTCGCGGAAGTTCCGCGCCGGCCGCTCGAGCCCGAAGGCGACGTGGAAGACGAGCGGGAAGCCCGCGACCTCTGCCGCGATCCCGGCCCCGGCGAGGGCCCGGCGCACGCCCTCCTGAAGCCGCAGCCCCTGCTCGCCGGCGCGGGCATAGCCCTCGGCCGTCAGCGCCCCCTGGGTCGCGACCGTCGCCGCCATCGCGGCCGGCTGGGCGTTGTAGGTGCCGCCGTGGACGGCGCCGCCGCGGACGAAGAGCTCCATGAGGTCGGCGCGGCCGACGATCGCGGCGACCGGAAAGCCGTTGGCGATCGCCTTGGCGAAGACGGCGAGGTCGGGGGTCACGCCGTAGAGCCCCTGCCCGCCCCCGACCCCGAGGCGGAAGCCGGTGATGACCTCGTCGAAGACGAGGAGGGCGCCGTGGCGGTCGCAGGCGGCGCGGACGCCTTCGAGGAAGCCCGGCGCCGGGGCGATGGCGCCCTGGTTGCACATCGCGGGCTCCATCATCACCGCAGCCACGTCGCCGCGGGCGAGCCGCGCCTCGATCGGGGCTAGGTCGTTCCAGCCGAGGATGGCGAGGCCCGCGGCATCGCCCGCCTCCTGGCCGGTGCTGCCGGCGACCGCGACCGGCGCCTCGGCCGGGCCGGCGGCGTTCAGCGCCGGGGCTGCCGACCACAGGATGTTGTCGAACCAGCCGTGGTAATGCCCCTCGAACTTGACGATGACGCGCCGCCCGGTGGCGACGCGGGCCAGCCGCATCGCCGCCTGCACGGCCTCCGACCCCGAGGTCGAGAAGCGCAGCCGCCCGGCCGCGGGGATGCGCGCGCAGAGGATGCGCGCGGCCTCGAACTCGACCGCGGTCTGGCCGGCGAGGAGGAAGCCCTGCTCGACCTGCGCCGCCACGGCGCGGGCGACCGCGGCCGGGGCATGGCCGAGGATCGCCGCCCCCATGCCGCAGTAGTAGTCGATCAGCCGGTTGCCGTCGACGTCGTGGAGGAAGGGGCCCTCGCCGCGCTCGAAGACCAGCGGCCCGGGCGCCATGCCGAGGCGGAAGTTGCTGTTGACGCCACCGGCGACGAAGGCCGCGTTCTCGGCGATCAGGCGCCGCGAGAGTTCGAAGCGCATGAGCCTCGCACCCGCTGCGGAGACGGTGGTGGCCACGGTCGATCCCCCCTTTGCCCTGGCGCCCGAGCTGGGCCCATCGTCAGCACGGCGCCGCCCGGGCCGCTAGGTCGGGCCGTTTCATGTTGCGAAATCCCCGCGGCTGGTGTTGACTCGCCCTCTCGGGCGAGATCGGAGTGCAGGGTTCGGGAAGGGGGAGGCCCGATGCCGCGGAGGCCGGATGACAGCTATGTCGTGCAGCCCGTCGAGAAGGCGCTTCTCGTCCTCGCCTACGTCGCCGAATGCGGCCATGTCGTGTCGCTCAAGGCGGTGAGCAGCAGCCTCGGGATCCCCAAGACGACCGCCTTCCGCTACCTCCAGACGCTGACGCGGGCGGGGTTCCTGGCCCACGACGGCGTGACCGACCGCTACAGCGGCGGGCCGCGGCTGGGCGCCATCGCCCGCATCAACGCCCGCATCAACGACGCCCGCGAACTGGCGCGGCCGCTGATGCGCGATCTCACGGCCGAATACGACGGCACCGTCAACCTTGCCGTCAAGGGCGACGGCACCGTCGTCTATCTCGAGGTGCTGGCGCCGCCCGGCTGCTTTCGCACCAAGGCCCGCAGCGGCGACGCCCACCCCCTGCACTCGACCGCGCTCGGCAAGGCGATCCTTGCCTTCATGCCCGCGGCCGAGAGCCTTTCCTACCTCAGCCGGCCCCTGACCGAGCGCACCGGGCGGACGCTCATCGACCGCGCCGAACTCGCGCGGCAGCTGCGCCTCGTGGCGCGCCGCGGCTATGCCCTCGAGGCCGGCGAGAACGAGGACGGGGCCATGTGCGTGGGCGTGCCGATCCTCGACGAGGGCGGCTATCCCCTGGTGGCGCTGAGCGTGACCCTGCCCCTGCAACGCCTGTCGCCGAGCCACGCCATGAAGGCCGGCAACCGGCTCGCCGACGCCGCCCGCCAGATCTCGGCCCGCCTCGCCCCCGCGGGGGGCCTCGCTGCCATGGCGGCGGCCCTCGCCGGAAGCGCCGGGCACTGAGGCAGGGCGGCGCCGCCCGGGCGGGCGTTCCGCCGGGCGGAACCCCCCGGCCTTGCCCCCGCGCGGCGCCGGATGCTAGCTCCCGGCCGGCCGCGCGCGGGGTCGCGCGGCGCCACGCAGGGAGGCCGGGGTGCGGGTCGGGCTCATCCACGTCTTGCAGGAAACCAACGACTTCAACCCGATGCCGACGACGCTCGACGACTACCGGTCGTTCGGCCTGGTCGAGGGCGAGGCCATCCCGCGCCGCTTCGGCCGCCTTGGCCAGGTCGGCGGTCATTACGCGGCGGTGGCCGAGGCGGGCATGGCGGTCGAGACGGTGCCGCTCATCCGCGGCTTCACGGTCGCCGGCGGACGCATCACCGCCGAGGCCTTCGAGCACTTCCAGCGCCGCATCGCCGAGGGCCTGCGGGCGGCGGGCCGTCTCGACGGGCTCGCCCTCCAGCTCCACGGGGCCTGCGCGGCCGCGGGCGAGGACGACGTCGAGGGCGCGCAGGCCGCGCTCTGCCGGTCGATCCTCGGGCCCGGGGTGCCGATCGTGCTGTCGCTCGACCACCACGCCAACCTGACGGCGCGGATGGTGGCCGCGGTCGATGCCGTCGTCGCCCACCGCACCCAGCCCCACGACACCTTCGACACCGGCCGCATCGGCACCGCCCTTCTCCTTCG
>JADLCV010000081.1 GCA_020846995.1 Paracoccaceae bacterium | reverse complement strand
GGGGTGATCCTGACGACGGCGAGCGGGGCCCACGCCAACGGCGTCGCCGAGCATGCCGCGGCGCTCATCCTCGCCGCCCTCCGCCGCCTTCCCGACCTCGCGCGCGCCCAGGCCGCCGGGCGGTGGGAGCGGACGGTCGCCATCCCCGGCACGCTCGAGGGGGCGGAGGTCGCGATCCTCGGCTTCGGCCACATCGGGCAGGCGCTCGCCCGCCGCTTGCGCCCCTTCGGGGCGATCGTGACGGGTGTGAACCGCACCGGCACCCCCGCCCGCGAGGAGGCCCAGGCGATGCTGCCCGTCCCGGCCTTCGCGGCCGCGGCGGACCGGTTCGACGTCATCGCCCTCTGTCTGCCGGCGACGCCCGCGACGGCCGGGATCCTCGGCCCCGACCTCATCGCCCGGCTGCGCCCGGGGGTCATCGTCGTCAACGTCGGCCGCGGCGAGCTCGCCGACGAGGAGGCGGTCGGGCGCGCCCTCGACGCGGGCACGATCGGCCACTACGCGACCGATGTCACCCGGGCAGAGCCGCTGCCGCCCGGCCACCCCTTCTGGCGCCATCCCCGCGTCACCCTCACCCCCCACCTCGCCGGCCGCAACCCGCGCCTCCTCGACCATGTCGCTCGCGTCGTCGCGGCCAACATCCGCGCCCGCGCCGCCGGCCTGCCGCTCGCCAACCGCGCCGGCCCCGGTGAGTGACGGGCCTCCCCGGGGTCCGCGGCGCCCGGCCGCGGCGCGGGACCCCGCGGGGGTGGTTCCCGGGGCGCGCGCCATGCCCTAGGATGGCGGCGGCGAAACCTCCGGAGGGCGAGGGGAATGAGGGTCAACGGCGTGCCCTGGCGGCCGATCCGGCTCGCGGCCGGCGGCGGCGGGGTCGAGGTCATCGACCAGCGGCGGCTGCCGCACGAGTTCGTCGTCGTCCCCCTCGCGACGCTCGCCGACGCCGCCACCGCAATCGCCGACATGTGGGTGCGCGGCGCCCCCCTGATCGGGGCCACCGCCGCCGCCGGCGTCGCCCTGCACATGGACCGCGACCCCTCGGACGCGGGCCTCGGCGAGGCGCTGGCGACGCTGGCCGCGACCCGGCCGACGGCCGTCAACCTCGCCTGGGCGCTCGCCGACATGCGCACCCGCCTCGCCCCCCTGGTGCCCGCGGCCCGGGCCCCGGCCGCCTGGGCGCGGGCGGCCGCGGTCTGCGAGGAGGACGTCGCCATCAACCGTGCCATCGGCGAGCACGGGGTCGCGCTCGTCGCCGCGGTCGCGGCGCGCAAGGCGGGGCCGGTCAACATCCTCACCCATTGCAACGCGGGCTGGCTCGCGACCGTCGACTGGGGCACGGCGACTGCACCGGTCTACCTTGCCCACGAGCGCGGCATCCCCCTTCACGTCTGGGTCGACGAGACCCGGCCGCGCAACCAGGGCGCCCATCTGACGGCGTGGGAGCTGGCCGCCGCCGGCATCCCCCACCGCCTCGTCGCCGACAACGCCGGCGGCCATCTCATGCAGCGGGGCCTTGTCGACATGGTCATCGTCGGCACCGACCGGACGACCGCCACCGGCGATGTCTGCAACAAGATCGGCACCTACCTCAAGGCGCTCGCGGCGAGGGACTGCGGGGTGCCGTTCTACGTCGCCCTGCCCTCGCCTTCGATCGACTGGACGATCACCGACGGGCTTGGCGAGATCCCGATCGAGGAGCGCCCGGGCCGCGAGGTCACCCATGTCGGCGGCCGCGCCGCCGACGGCCGCCTGACCGAGGTGCGCATCTGCCCCGAGGCGACCGAGGCCGCCAACCCCGCCTTCGACGTCACCCCGGCCCGCCTCGTCACCCGGCTCGTGACCGAGCGGGGGGTCTGCCCGGCCTCGGCCGCGGGGCTCGCGCGGCTTTTCCCCGAGCGGGCGGGCGTGCCATGACCGCGGCCCTGCGCGAGGCGGTGGTTGCGGCGGCGCGCCAGCTTGATGCCCGCGGGCTGAACCGCGGCAGTTCGGGCAACGTCTCGGTCCGCGACGGGGGGGCGATGCTCGTCACGCCCTCGGGGATTCCGCCCGCGGCGCTCGCGCCCGAGATGGTCGCGCGGATGGCGCTCGACGACGACGGCGGCGGGTGGGAGGGGCCGCTCCGCCCCTCGACCGAATGGCGCTTCCACCGCGATCTCTACCGCGCCCGGCCCGAGTTCGGCGCCGTCGTCCACAGCCACGCGCCGTGGTCCACGGTGCTCGCCGTGGCGCGGCGGCCGATCCCGGCCGTCCACTACATGATCGCGGCCTTCGGCGGCCCCGAGATCCGCTGCGCCGACTACGCCCGCTTCGGCACCGCGGCGCTCTCGGCGGCGGTGGTCCGGGCGATGGAGGGGCGGGCGGGCTGCCTGATGGCCAACCACGGCATGCTGACCGCCGCCCCGGCGCTCGCTCGCGCCCTCTGGCTCGCCGAGGAACTCGAGGCCCTCGCCCGGCAGTATGTCCAGGCGCTGGCGATCGGGGGGCCGGTCCTCCTGACCGCGGCCGAGATCGCCGAGGCGGCCCTCGCCTTCGCCGACTACGGCCCCCGGCTGGGGACGGAGAACGGCGGGGGCGGGGGCCGCGGCTGAAGGGCGGCTGCCGCTGCCGCCGCGCCCGGGAGCGAAAGGGCGCGGCGGCCGGCCGCGGCCGTCAGTTGGTCAGGACGTAGTAGCTGTTGCGCACCGAGCCGACGTTCATGACGGTGACGTAGAAGGGCCCGTTCCAGCGCGGGGTCCACGAGCAGTAGACCTTGTCGGAATAGGAATTGTCGTAGCAGATGGTGTTGCCGTTCTCGTCGGTGACGAGGACGTCGAGGTCGGCATCGCCGTCGCCGACCACCGCCACCTCGGCGAGCGAACTGCCGTAGAAGGGAATGGTCCAGACGTCGGTGTAGCCGGCGCGGAGCCGCGACAGCGTCCGCGACGGGCCGCCGATGCGGCCGCGGGCGCCCTCGGCCTCGATGTCGTCGATGAGCCCGGTCAGGGTCGTGTTGTCGCCGGCGAGTTCGCGGGCCTTGGCGATCATGGCCGCGAGGTCGGCGGGCTCGGCATCGCTGCCGTCGTCGTCGGCGGTGAACTGCATGCCGTCGATCGGCTTCGATTCCGCGGTGCGGTCGGCATCGGTGATCTCGACCGAGGCCATGAGGCGGGCGGCGGTGATCACCGACAGGGCATCCTCGTGGGCCACGCCGTAGGAGAAGAGGTCCTGGGCAAGGGCGACCGTCGCCACCGGCCCGGCCTCGCCCTCGGCCGACATGTTCTGGTTCACGCCGCTGTCGCTCTGGGCCATGGCGAGGGGCGAGAGCGCGACCAGGGCCGAGGTGGCCAGGGTCAGGGCCAGGGTTCTCGTGCGGGTCATTCTTGGGTTCCTCCGGGGCTTGTGCGCCATCCCGGCGCCTTCGGTCTGCGTGGCCCCAAAGGTGCCACCGCGCGGGCCGCTTTGGAAGACAGGAGCGCGTGACAAATGCTGTCAGGATCCGCGGCCCGGGGGTCCCTCGGTCAGTCCGGCGAGGATCGGGCAGTCGGGACGGTGGTCGCCGGCGCAGGCGGCGACGAGATCGGCGAGCGTGGCCCGGAGCGACTGGAGTTCGGTGATCTTGCCCTCGATCCGCTCGAGATGCCCGCGGGCGAGCGCGCGGACATCGGCCGAGGCGCGCTGGCGGTCCTCCCAGAGGGCAAGGAGCGCCCGGCAGTCCTCGACCGAGAAGCCGAGCGAGCGCGCGCGGGCGAGAAAGCCGAGCTTCATCACGTCGCTCGCCCGGAAGGCGCGGTAGCCGTTGGGGCGGCGCGGCGGGCGGATGAGGCCGATCTCCTCGTAGTAGCGGATCGTCTTGGCGGGCAGGCCGGCCCGGCGGGCGACCTCGGTGATGGTCATGCCCGCCCCCCCTCGGCGGCGCGGGCGCCGGCGGCCGGCGCCGGCGCCCGGGCGGCCGTCCCGGCGCCAGCGGTGTCGCCTCCGCGTCCCCCCGCCCGGCGCAGCCGCAGCGCGTTGCCGACCACGATGACCGAGGAGGCGGCCATGGCGCCGGCCGCGAGCACGGGCGAGAGAAGGAGCCCGGTCGCGGGATAGAGGGCGCCGGCCGCGAGCGGGATCAGCGCCACGTTGTAGGCGAAGGCCCAGAAGAGGTTCTGGCGGATGTTGGCGAGGATGGCGCGGGCGAGCGTCACCGCCTCGGCCACGGCCCGGGGGTCGGCGGCGACGAGGACGACGTCGCCGGCCTCGATCGCGACGTCGGTGCCGGTGCCGACGGCGATGCCGACGTCGGCGGCGGCGAGCGCGGGGGCATCGTTGATGCCGTCGCCGACGAAGGCGACCGGGCCCGAGGCGGCGAGCGCCCGCACCGAGGCGAGCTTGCCCGCGGGCAGGACCTCGGCCTCGACGCGGTCGATGCCGAGGCGGGCGGCGATCGCCCCGGCGGTAGCGGCACCGTCGCCGGTGATCATGGCGCTGGCGATGCCGAGCCGGTGGAGGGCCGCGACCGCCTCGGCCGCGCCCGGCCGGGGGGTGTCGGCGACGGCGATGAGCGCCGCCGCGACCCCATCCACGGCGAGGAACAGGACCGTCTCGCCGGCCCGGGCGCGGGCCTCGGCCGGGGCGGCGAAGGCCTCGGCCCGCGCGCCCTCCTCGGCCATCAGCCGCCCCGCCCCGACCGCCACCCGCCGGCCTCCGACCCGCGCCGTCACCCCCCGCCCGGGCAGGGCGGCGAAGTCCTCGGCCGCCGGCAGGGCGAGGCCGCGGGCCGCGGCGGCCTCGACCACCGCCCGCGCGATCGGATGCTCGGAGCGCGCCTCGACCGCCGCCGCGAGGGCGAGGAGGTCATCGGCGTCCGCGCCCGGGGCGACGTCGAAGGCAACCAGCCGCGGCCGGCCCTCGGTCAGCGTGCCGGTCTTGTCGAAGGCGACGGTGGTGACGCCGGCCAGCCGCTGGAGGGCCTCGCCGCGGCGGACGAGGATGCCGCGCTCGGCCGCGCGCCCGAGCCCGACCATGATCGACACCGGCGTCGCGAGCCCCATGGCGCAGGGGCAGGCGATGATGAGGACCGACACGCCCGCGACCAGCGCGTGCGCGAGCGAGGGGCCGAAGGCCAGCCAGGCCGCGACCGTCACCGCGGCCACGGCAAGGACGGCCGGCACGAACCAGAGGGTGATGCGATCGACGAGCGCCTGCACCGGAAGCTTGGCGCCCTGCGCCCCCTCGACCAGCGCGACGATGCGGGCGAGCGTCGTCGCCTCTCCCGTCCGCACCAGCCGCACGGTGAGGGCGCCGGCGCCGTTGACCGTGCCGCCGGTGACGGCGGCGCCCGGGGCCTTGGCGACCGGCACCGGCTCGCCCGTCAGCATCGATTCGTCGACCCAGGACTGCCCCTCCTCGACGAGGCCGTCGGCGGGGACGCGGGCGCCCGGCCGGATCAGCACCCGCTCCCCGGCCGCAAGCCCGGCCGCCGGCACCTCCTCGGGCCCGCCGGGGCCGAGCCGCAGCGCCGTCGCCGGGGCGAGCGCCACCAGCCGGCGGATCGCCGCCCCCGCCTCGCCCTTGGCGCGGGCCTCGAGCCAGCGGCCGAGGAGCACGAGGGCCACGATCACCGCCGCCGCCTCGTAGTAGACGGCGCGCGAGGCCGCGGGCAGGACCGCCGGCGCGAAGGTCGCGACCAGCGAGTAGAGGAAGGCCGCGGCGGTGCCGAGCATGACGAGCGCGTTCATGTCGGGGGCCCGCCGCCAGAGGCTCCGCGCGCCCTTGAGGTAGAACTCGCGCCCCGGCCCGGCGAGCAGCACGAGCGTCAGCGCCGCCTGCAGCGCCCAGGCGCCGGTCTGGCCGAGCCGGGCCGCCTGCCAGTGGTGGAAGGCGGGGACGAGATGGCCGCCCATCTCGAGCACCGCGACCGGCAGCGCGAGCGCGGCGGCAAGGATCGCGCGGTCCCGGGCGGCGCGGGTCTCGGCCGAACGCCGGGCCGCCGCGGGGGCGGCCTCGGCCGCCGGGCGGGCGCCGTAGCCTGCCCCCTTCAACGCCGCGACGAGCGCCGCCGGGGTCACGGCACCGGCCAGATGCTCGACCCGGAGCGAGCCGTCGGCGAGGTTCGCCGCCGCCGCGACGACCCCGGGCAGGGCCATCGCCGCGGCCTCGATGCGGCCGACGCAGGAGGCGCAGGTCATCCCCTCGACGGCCAGCCGCGTGACCTCGCGCGCCGGGGGGTAGCCCGCGGCCGCGAGTGCCGCGGCGATGGCGGGAAGGTCGGCGGGGGCCGCGAAGCTCACCCGCAGCGAGCGCTGGGCAAGGTTGGCCGCGGCCATCTCGACCCCCGGCACGACGGTGATCGCGCGCTCGACGCGACCGACACAGGCGCCGCAGGACATGTCGCGGATCTCGAGGGTTGCGGTGGTCATGGTCCCTCCTTCGGCCCGGGAAGGGCGGCCCCGATTCGGGGCCCGTCGCCAACGGGAGATAAGGGTTCCCGCAACTGGAAGGTCAAGGGGCAGCCGCGCGCCGCCCGCACGCCCGCCGCAGGGCCGCCGGGGGCAGCCGCCGCAGCCGCAGCCGCTTGCCCCTGCCGCCGGGGTCGGGCAGGCTCGCGCCCCGGGGAAGGGCGGGAAGAGGGGCCGGCGAGGTGGAGAGCGCGCGCAGGGAAGACGCCGCCGGCGGGGGCGACGGGACCGACCGGCAGTGGACCGCCCGCGGGCCCGGGGACATCCTCGACCGCGCGGCCTACACCGCACTCTCGGGGATGGAGTTCCTCGAGGCGATCCTCGCCGGCCGCCTGCCCGGGGCGGCGATCGCGGGGGCGATGGATTTCCGCCTTGCGGCCGTCGCGCCCGGCCGCGCCGCCTTCCGCGGGCAGCCGGGGTTCCTGCACACCAACCCCATGGGCGGGGTCCATGGCGGCTGGTATGGCACCCTCCTCGACAGCGCCCTCGGCTGCGCCATCATGACCCTCGTCGCCCGCGGCCGCTGGTACACGACGCTCGAGTACAAGGTGAATCTCGTCCGCGCCCTGCCGCTCGGGACGGTGGTCGAATGCAGCGCCACGGTCAGCCACTTCGGCCGCACCACGGCGACGGCCGAGGGCACGATCCGCGGCCTCGAGGACGGCCGTCTCTACGCCACCGGATCGACCACCTGCCTAATCATGGGCGCCTGAGACCGCGGGCTTCCGACGCCCCGCGGAAGGGCGCGCCCCGCGGGCCGCCGGGCGTGCGGGCCGTGGAAGGGCCGGCCCGGGGCCCCGGGGGCGGGCCGACCCGGGTTGCGGCGCCCTCCTCGCCCCCGTATGAGGGCGGCCGCGACGACGGCGGGGGGATTGGCACATGGGCTTCCGGATGGGCATCGTCGGGCTGCCGAACGTCGGCAAGTCCACGCTCTTCAACGCCCTCACCCGCACCGCGGCGGCGCAGGCCGCGAATTTCCCCTTCTGCACCATCGAGCCCAACACGGGCGAGGTGGCGGTGCCCGACGCCCGCCTCGAGACACTCGCGCGCCTCGCCGCCTCGGCCCGTGTGGTGCCGACGCGGATGACCTTCGTCGACATCGCCGGGCTCGTCCGCGGGGCCTCGAAGGGCGAGGGGCTCGGCAACCAGTTCCTCGCCACCATCCGCGAGGTCGATGCCGTCGCCCATGTCGTGCGCTGCTTCGAGGATGCCGACATCACCCATGTCGACGGCCGCATCGACCCCATCGCCGATATCCAGACCGTCGACACCGAACTCATGCTCGCCGACCTCGAGAGCGTCGAGCGCCGGCGCGCGGGCCTCCTGCGCAAGCTCAAGGGCGGGGACCGCGAGGCCATGGTGCAGGACCGCCTGCTCGCCGCCGCCGAGGCGGCGCTGGCCGCCGGCCGTCCCGCCCGCAGCGTCGCCGTGGCCGCCGACGACCGCCGCGCCTGGGAGCAGCTCCAGCTCCTGACCGCCAAGCCCATCCTCTACGTCTGCAACGTCGAGGAGGCGGCGGCCGCCGCCGGCAACGCCTTCAGCGCCCGCGTGGCCGAGCACGCCGCGGCCGAGGGGGCGGCGCATGTCGTGATCTCGGCCCGGATCGAGGAGGAGATCGCCCAGCTGCCGCCGGCCGAGGCGGAGGAGTTCCTCGCCGCGCTCGGGCTTGCCGAGGCGGGGCTCGACCGGCTGATCCGGGCGGGCTACGCGCTCCTCGGCCTCAGGACCTACTTCACCGCCGGCCCCAAGGAGGCGCGGGCCTGGACGATCCCGGCCGGCACCCTTGCCCCCCAGGCGGCCGGCGTCATCCACGGCGATTTCGAGCGCGGCTTCATCCGCGCCGAGACCATCGCTTGCGCCGACTATGTCGCCCATGGCGGCGAGGCCGGCGCCCGCGCCGCCGGCCGGCTGCGCCTCGAGGGCAAGACCTACGAGGTCGAGGACGGCGACGTCCTGCACTTCCTCTTCAACGCCTGAGGGGCGCCGGGAGGGCCCGCCCCGGGGGCCCCCCGGCCGCGCGCCCCTCCGCCCGGGCGCCCGATCCGATTGCGAGGCCCCGGCATTGCTGCTAGTCGTGGCCCCATCCCGGGCGCCGGCCGGGCCCCCGTGCAGGCACAACCGAGGGGGGCCCCCGTGTCGGCGACGCTGGAGAAGGCGCTGGTCCTGATCGAGGCCATGGCGAAGGCCCGCGCGCCCGTCGGCGTCACCCAGCTTGCCCGCGAGCTGCAGCTGAACAAGAGCACCGTTTACCGGCTGCTCGAGATCCTCTGCGCCCGCGGCTATGCCCGCCAGGACGCGGTCGCGAGGAGCTACATGCTGACGCCGCGGCTCTGGGAACTCGGGGTCGCGGTCCTGCGCAACGTCTCGGTCCACAGCGTCGCGCCCGGGTTCATGCAGGCCGCCGCCGCCGAGACCGGCGAGACCCTGCTCCTGACCATTCCCGACGGCCCCCAGGCGCTGGTCATCGCCAAGGCGGATTCGAGCCAGGCCCTCCAGATCCTGTCGGCGATCGGCAGCCGGGTGCCGCTCCACGTTTCCTCGGTCGGCAAGGCGATGATGGTCGACTGGCCCGACGAGCGCATCCGCGACCACGCCCGCGCCCATGCCCGGCGGGTGACTCCGCGCACGATCACCGACCCCGACCGTCTCGTCGAGGAGGTGCAGGCGGCCCGGGCCCTCGGCTACGCGCGCTCGATGGACGAGTGGAACGAGGGCGTGAGCGGCGTGGCCGCCCCGGTCCGCGACGCGACCGGCGCCGTCGTCGCGACCCTCGGCATCACCGGCCCGACCCTGCGCCTGCACCCCGACCGCTTCGCGCCCCTCGGCCGCACGGCCGTCGCCGTCGCGGGCGCGATCGGCCGCATGCTGGGATGGAACGGGGCGACGCCGCCCGCATCCTGAGGACCGGGCGCCCCCGCTCCCCGGGGGGGGCGCCGGACAGGCGGAACCGGACCGGCCCCTGTCCGCCCCTGCGCCCGCGCCGGGAAGGACTGCCGCCGCAACCGGCTGCCGCCGGGGCCGGGGCGGGAAGAGGGCGCCCGCGGGGCGCGGGCCGGGGGCCTACCCCGCCGCCTCGCCCCCCGGCCGCATCCCCAGGAGCACCGTGTGCTCGCCCGCGGTGAGAAGCGTGCCGTCCTCGCGCAGGAGCCGCCCGCGCTCGACCGCGACGCCGAGGCCGGCCCGCCGCGAGGGCCGGCGCGCCACGAGCTCAAGCTCGAGGCGGACGGCGTCGCCGGGCTCGATCGGGGCGTGGAAGCGCACTCCGTCCCAGCCGAGCGAGGCCGTGACCGAGCGCTCGAAGACCCCGAGCCCGGCCTTCAGCCCCTCGATCAGCGCGAGCCCGAAGAGCCCGTGCGCGATGCGCCCGCGAAAGCCCGCGGCGCGGGCGAAGGCCGCGTCCATGTGCACCGGGTGGCGCTCGCCCGTGAGGTCGGCCCAGGCGTCGATGTCGGCCGTCGTCACCCGCCGCGGCGGCGAGCGGAGGAGGGTGCCGGGGATGAAGTCCTCATACCAGATGTCGGCGGTCACGGGGCGTCCCCGCCCGCCCGCGCCGCCTCCTGCAGGGCCCGCCAGTCGACCTTGCTCGTGCCGCTGCGGGGCAGGCTGGCGACGAAGACGACCCGGCGCGGGACCTTGTAGGGCGCCATCTCGCCGCGCGCCCAGGCGATGATGGCGGCCGCGGTCGCGGCGTCGGCGGCATGCCCCTCCGCCAGGACGACGACGGCCTGCACCGCCTCGCCCGAGTGGGGATCGGGGACGGCGACGACACAGCACTCCTGCACCGCCGGGTGGCGGTAGAGCGCGGTCTCGCATTCGGCCGGCGAGACCTTGTAGCCCGAGACGTTGATCATCCGCTTCAGCCGGTCGACCATGGTGAAGTAGCCGTCGGCGTCGCGGCGGCCGAGGTCGCCCGTGCGCAGCCAGCGCCGCCCCTCGCGCTCGACGAGGACGGCGCGGTCGGCCTCGGGGGCGTTCCAGTAGCCGCGCATCACCTGCGGGCCCGCGACCCAGATCTCGCCCGCCTCGCCGTCGGCGACCGGGGTCCCGCTCCGGGGATCGGCGATCATGGCCATGGTCTCCTGGATGGGGATGCCGAGGCATTGCGGCCGCGGCGCGTCGAGCGGGTTGAGATGGGTCGGGGCGATCGTCTCGGTCAGCCCGTAGCCCTCGCAGAAGCGCAGGCCGAAGCGGTCGGCAAGGCGGAGGGCGAGGGCCGCGGGCATCGGCGCCCCGCCCCCGGTCAGGACCCGCAGATGGGCAAGGCAGGCCTCGGGAAGACCCGGCTCGGCCATGACGTCGGCGATCATCGTCGGCGCGGCGCTCCAGAACGTCACCTTGTGGCGGCTGAAAAGCGCGGGCACCAGCGCCTTGTCCCAGCGCGTCATCACCACCAGCGCGGCCCCAGCGAAAAGCCCCGCCGCCATCGAGGCCTGCATCCCGGCGACGTGGAAGAGCGGCATGAAGGCCGTGAGCACGCTCGTCTCGTCCAGCCGGTACCAGCGCGCCTGGGCGACGGCGGTGAACATGACGCTGGCGTGGGGGTGCATGCAGGCCTTGGCCCGGCCGGTCGAGCCCGAGGTGTAGGGCAGGAGGGCGAGATCGTCGTCGCCGGCCTCGACCGGGGGGCAGGCGGGCCCGCCCGGCGCCACGGCCTCGGCCCAGGGGCGGAAGGCGGGGCCCGCGGGCAGGGGCAGGGGCGGGCGGCGCATGACCTCGGGCAGGGGGTCGTCGGTCGGCACGAGGAGTGCGTCGCCGTAGCGCACGACGATCACCCGCGAGAGCGCGTCCGGCACCAGCGCGGCGACGCGGTCGAGGAGTTCCTCGGCCACGAAGGCGACGCGAGCCCCGCTGTCGGTGACGACATGGGCGATCTCGGCCCCGAGATACATCGGGTTCGCGGGCACGACCACGGCATCAGCGCGCAGGATTGCCTGGAAGGCGGCGACGTATTGCGGCGCGTTCTGCATGAAGAGCACGACGCGGTCGCCGCGACCGACCCCGCAGGCATGGTGGAGGTAGCCGGCGAGGGCCTCGACCTCGTCCCGCAGCCCGGCGTAGCTCGTCGTCGTGCCATAGTAGTGAAGGGCCGGCCGCGCGGGGTGGCGGGCGGCGGCGCGGGCAAGGTTCAGGGCGACGCTGCCCGCAGGCCGTTCGAGCCGGAAGGGAAGGTCCGCGGGCCAGGCCGCGACCGGCACCGCCTCAGCCATCCCCGCCCCCCGCGAGCGCGGCGGCGGCGCGGCCGAGGACGCGCGCCGCCCCCTCGATCCCCGGCCGGTCGCTCCACTCCTCGGGGCAGTGGCTGCGCCCGCCGCGCGAGGGCACGAACAGCATCGCCGCCGGCACGACGGCGCCGAGGATGCCGGCATCGGGGGGGGCCCCCGAGAGGAGCGGCATCGTCGCCAGCCCCTCGGCGCGGGCGGCGGCGGCGAGGGCCGCGCGGGGGGCCGCGGCCATCGCCACCGGCGGCGTCGCATGGCGCGGCCGGACCGTTGCCGCGGCCCCGAGCGCGGCCGCCGCCTCGGCGGCGAGCGCCGCCGTGGCCCGGGCGAGGTCGGCGAGGCGGTCCTCGTCCTCGTCGCGCAGCTCGAGCCCTAGCCGGACCTCGGCCGGGATCACGTTGCCCAGGTTGGGGGCGACCTCGACGATGCCGATGGTGCCGCGCGCCCGGCCCCCGCCCCGCGCGATCACCATCTCGCGGAAGCGGTCGGCAAAGCGGGCGGCGGCGGCGAAGGCGTCGCGCCGGGCCGCCATCGGCGCCGCCCCGGCGTGGTCGGCCGCGCCCTCGAAGCGGACCGAGATGCGCCGCTGGCCGGCGATGGCGGTGACGAGGCCGAGGGGAATGCCCGCGTCCTCGAGGATCCGCCCCTGCTCGATGTGCACTTCGAGGAAGGCGGCGATCGCCCCGGCCGGGCGGCGCGCGGCCCCGAGGCGGCCGGGGTCGAGGCCCGCCCCCGCCATCGCCTCGGCGAGCGTCACCCCGTCCGCGTCGCGCCGGTGCAGGGCGGCGTCGGGGGCGAGCGCACCGGTCATGGCCCGGCTGCCGGTCAGGGCGCCGAAACGGCCCTCCTCGTCGCGGAAGCAGACGAGTTCGAGCGCGAGGGGCAGGGCCGGCGCGCCCGCCGCCCGCGCCCCCGCCTGCCGGCGCAGGACATCGAGCGCGCAGAGGACGCCCACGACCCCGTCGAAGGCGCCGCCGTTCGCGACCGTGTCGAGATGCGAGCCCATCGTCACCGCCGGCCCCGCCGGCCCGCCCTGCCCGTCGAGCCGGGCGATGAGGTTGCCGGCCCCGTCGAGCCGCACCTCGAGCCCCGCCGCCCGCGCCCGCCCGCCGAGCCAGTCGATCGCCCGGCATTCCTCCGCGCCGTAGCCCGGGCGCGACCAGCCCCCGCCGGCCGCCGCCCGGCCGATGGCGCCGACCGCCTCGAAATCGGCGCCGAGCGCCTCGGCCCCGGCGCCCGCGTTCATCGGTCCTCCGCGCACGCGTCGGCGGGGCCGCGGGCAAGGAAGCGGCCGCGCCCCGCCGCGCCGAGGAATTCTCCCTCGCGCACGACCACGGCCCCGCGCGCCACCGTCGCCACCGGCCAGCCGCAAAGCTCCATGCCCGCGAACGGGGTGTAGCCGATCGGCCCGTAATGGCACGCCGCCGTCATCACCCGCCGCGCCGCGGGGTCGATGACGACGAGATCGGCATCCATCCCCGGCGCGATCCGCCCCTTCCGCCCGCCGAGCCCGAACATCTGCGCCGGCCAGGTCGCGAAGACCTGGGCTAGGCGCTCGAGGCCGATCCGCCCGGCCGCGACCCCGAGGGTGTAAAGGACGGGCAGGCGCGCCTCGACCCCGGGGCAGCCGTTGGCGATGTCGGCGAACGTGCCCGCGCCCGGCGTCTTGGCGGCAGCGGGATAGGAGACCTCGTCGGAGGTGACGGCCGTCAGCGGCCCCGCGCGCAGGCCCTGCCAGAGGAGGTCGCGGTTCGCGGCCGGGCGGAGCGGCGGGCTCATCACGAAATGGGATCCGTCGGGCCCGGCGAGCGCCTCGTCGGTCAGCGCGAGGTAATGGGTGCAGGTCTCGGCCGTGACCCTCAGCCCCTCCCGCCGCGCGGCGGCGACGAGGGGCAGCGCCCCGGCCGCGGCGAGGTGAAGGATGTGGAGGGCGCAGCCGGTGTCGCGGGCGAAGGCGATGGCGCGTCCGATGGCCTCGATCTCGGTCACCGGCGGCCGCGTCAGGGCGTGGAAGCGGGGGGCGCGGTGCCCGGCCGCGACCGCCTCGCGCCGCAGCCTGGCGATGATGGCGTCGTTCTCGGCATGAAGAACGATCTGCATCCCCTCGGCCGCCGCCCGCGCCATCAGCGCGTGGAGGGCGCCGTCGTCAAGGCGCAGCCCGTCCTCCTCGTAGGTCGTGTAGACCTTGAGCGAACTCACCCCGGCAGCCCGAAGGGACGCGAGTTCCCCGAGGCTCGCGGGGTTCACGTCGGTGACGATCAGGTGCAGCCCGTAGTCGACGGTCACTCCCGGGTCGGCCTGCCTCCGGCGGTGGGCGAGGCCCGCGAGCATCGCCCCTCCGCGGCGCGGGAGGGCGAAGTCGATGACGGTTGTCGTCCCGCCGCGCAGCGCCGCGATGCCGCCCGAGGCGAAATCGTAGACGCTGCGCTGGCCCATGAAGCTGACGAGGAAATGGACGTGGGGATCGACGCCGCCGGGCAGAACGATCAGGCCGCGGGCGTCGAGCCGCGCCCGCCCCTCGCCGCCGCCGGCGGCGCGGAGGCCCGAGATGCGCTCGCCCGTGATCTCGACGTCGGCCGGCACCGCGCCCCCGGGCAGCACGACGGTGCCCGCCGCGACCACGAGATCGGGGATCATGCCGCCTCCAGCGCGCGGGCGAGGTCGGCGACGAGGTCCGCGGTCGTCTCGATGCCGACGGCGAGGCGGACGAGCGCCGGGGTGATGCCCATGGCCAGCCGCTCGGCCTCGGCCAGCGCATGGTGCGAGGTGTTCCCGGGCTGGCTGCACAGGCTCTCGATGCCGCCGATCGACGGCCCGATGGCGAAGAGGCGGAAAGCATCGACGATGCGGCGGGCGGCCGCGGCGCTCTCGGCCTCGAACGACACGAGACCGCCGAAGCCCTGCATCTGGCGGCGGGCGAGGGCGTGGTCGGGATGGTCGGGAAGGCCCGGGTAGTGGACGCGGACGACGCGCGGATGGGCGGCGAGGAAGCGCGCGACGGCAAGGCCGCTCGCGTTGTGCCGGGCCATGCGCAGGGGATAGGTCGCAAGCCCGCGCAGGAGGAGCCAGGCCGCGAAGGGCTCCATGATGCCGCCCGCGGCCTGCTGGTGGCTGCGCACCGCCCGCGTCAGCGCCCGGCTGCCGAGCACTGCCCCGCCAATGACGTCGCCGTGCCCGTTGAGGTATTTCGAGACGCTGTGGATGACGAGATCGGCGCCGAGCGCGAGCGGGCGCTGGTTCATGGGCGAGCCGAGGGTGCCGTCGACGACGAGCATCGCCCCCGCCCCGCGGGCCAGCGCGGCGAGGGCGGCGAGGTCGATGACGCGCACGAGGGGGTTGGTCGGCGTCTCGGCGAGGATGATGCGCGTCGCCCGCCCGAGGGCGGCCCCGACCGCGCCCGCCGAACCGTCGGCCGCCCGCCGCACCGCGACCCCCTGGCGCGGCAGCACCTCGGCGAGGTAGCGCCGGGTGCCGCCGTAGAGGTCGGGAAGGGCCACGACCTCGTCGCCCGCGGTCAGGAAGGGCGCCAACGCACCGGCGACGGCGGCCATGCCGCTCGCGAAGGCGACGGCCGATTCCGCCCCCTCGAGCGCTGCCAGCCGCTGCTCGGCGGCCAGCACCGTGGGGTTGCGGATGCGCGAGTAGACGAATCCGCGCCGGCTGCCGGCGTTGATCGCCTCGAGCGTCGAGGTGTCCGGGGCGACGAAGGTCGCGCTCTGGTAGAGGGGCGGGACGGCCGCGCCGAGGTGCCCCGCGGGATCGTGCCCGGCGTGAACGGCGAGCGTGCCGAGGCCCTCGCCCTTGCCCTCGCCCTCGGCCACCGCGCTCACCGCATCATTTCCCGCGAGATGACGATGCGAAGGATCTCCGAGGTTCCTCCGCCGATCTCGGCCAGCTTCGAATCGCGGAAATGCCGCTGCATGTCGTATTCCATGAGATAGCCCCAGCCGCCCATCATGCGCATCCCGTTCAGCGCCGCCCGCACGTAGGTCTCGGACGAATAGAGGTTGGCGATGGCGCTTTCCTTGTTGTTCGGGACGCCGCGGTCGACCAGCGCCGCCGAGCGGTAGAGAAGGAGGCGGGCGGCGTCGATCTCCATCTCCATGTCGGCAAGCTTGGCCCGCGTCAGCTGGAAACTCGCGATCTTCTGGCCGAACTGCTCGCGCTCCATCGTGTAGGCGAGCGCCTTGTCGAGGCAGGAGCGGGCGGCGCCGACGTTGACCGCCGACAGGCAGCAGCGTTCGTAGTCGAGGGTCTTGAGGACGTTGGTCCAGCCGCGGTTGACCTCGCCGATCACCGCGGTCGCCGGCAGGCGCACGTCGGTGAGGAAGATCTCGTTGAGATCCATTGGCTTCAGCCCGAGCTTGCGGAGCCTGCGGATCTCAACCCCCGGGGTCCGGGGGTCGAGCAGGAACATGGTGATGCCCTGGTGCTTGGGCGCCGCGGGGTCGGTGCGGGCCATGAGCAGGACATGGTCGGCGACCTGGGCGCAGGAGCAGAACATCTTCTGGCCGTTGATCACCCATTCGTCGCCCTCGCGCACGGCGAGGGTGCGCAGCGCCGCCGCGTCCGACCCCGAGTTGGGCTCGGAGAGCGAGAAGGCGAAGCGGATCTCGCCCCGCGCGAGCCGCGGCAGGAGGGTGCGCTTCTGCTCCTCGTTGCCGAAATGGCCGATGGCGTCGGCGGCGATGACGACGGTCGTGTAGTAGATGTTCGCGGCCGCCTCGAAATGGGCGGCGAGTTCCTCGAGGAAGAGCGCGAGGTCGGTGCAGCTGCCGCCGCTGCCGCCATGGGCCTCGGCGATCGGGATGCCGAGCCAGCCGCCCCGGGCGAGGGCGGCGAAGAGCTCCGCGGGGAAGCGCTCGCCCTCGTCGCAGGCGCGGACGTAGGCGATCGGGCATTCGCGCTTCAGGAACTGGCGAAGGGCCTCGCGCGTCAGGCGCTGGTCCTCGGAAAGGTCGAAATCCATCGCTCCGTCCTATCTTCCCTGCCAGCGCGGGGGGCGTTTCTCGGCGAAGGCGCGGGGGCCTTCGCGGAAATCGTCGGAGGCGCGCATCCGCGCCCGCGCCGGCAGGTCGCCCTGCAGGAGCACGGCGAAGGCGTCCTCGTCGGAGCAGGCCTCGACGGCGCGGGTGACCTCGAGCAGCGCCGCGACGGCGAGCGGCGCGGCCCGGACGATCTCGGCCGCCATGGCGCGGGCCTCGGCCATCAGCTCCGCGCCGGCGACGATGCGGTTGACGAAGCCGAGCCGCAGCCCCTCGGCGGCCGGGAGCCGGCGCCCGGTCAGGAGGAGCTCGGAGGCGATGTTGACGGGGAGCCGGCGGTGGGCCCGCCAGAGCCCGCCCGCCTCGGGGATGAAGCCGCGCTGCAGTTCGGGCAGGCCGAACTCGGCGTGGGGGGCGGCGAGGACGAGCGTCGCCATCAGCGCGAACTCGAAGCCGCCGCCGACGGCGAGCCCGTTCACGGCCGCGATCACCGGCTTGTCGAGGTCGAAGCGGCGCAGGCCCATGAAGCCATGGGGGCCGAAATCCTCGCCCTCCTCGCCCGCCGCCACCGCCTTGAGGTCCCAGCCGGCCGAGAACATCCGCGTGCCGGTGGCGGTGACGATGCAGACGCGCAAGGCGGGATCGTCGCGGAACCGCGTCAGCGCCGCATCGAGCGCCCGGCTCGCCCGCTGGTCGAAGGCGTGCGCCGGGGGATGGTCGAAGGTGATCTCGAACAGCGGGCCGTTGACCTCGGCCCGGAAGCGGTCCGAGGCGGTCACCGTCCGAACTCCCGCAGCACGTCCTTCGAGATGATGTCGCGGTGGATCTCCGAGGTCCCCTCCCACACCCGCTCGACCCGCGCGTCGCGCCAGAAGCGTTCGAGCGGCACCTCCTTGGTGATGCCCATGCCGCCCATTACCTGGAGCGCGCTGTCGGTGACGCGGCCGACCATCTCGGAGCCGAAGAGGTTGACCTGGCTGGCCTCGCGCTGGGTCAATGTGCCGGCGTCCATGCGGCCGGCGGCATCGAGGACCATGAGCCGGGTGGCGTGGATCTCGGTCGCCATGTCGGCGAACTTGAAGGCCGTGCCCTGGAAGCGGCCGATCGGCTGGCCGAAGGCCTCGCGGGTGTTGGCCCAGCGGGCGGCGATCGCCATCGCCCGCTCGGCCAGCCCGACGCAGTTCGCCGCCAGCATCACCCGGCCCGAGAAGATCCACGCCTTGGCGACGGCGAAGCCCCCGCCCTCGGCCCCGAGGATGTTGCGGGCCGGCACGCGGACGTCGCTGAAGGTGATGACGCAGGACTTCATGCCCCGGTTCGAGAGGACGTCGAGCGGACGCACCTCGATCCCTGGCGAGGCCTTGTCGACGAGGAAGGCGGTGATGCGCTTGCGCTCGCCCCGCGGGGTCGCCTCGATCCCCGTGACCGCGAACAGGATGATGAAGTCGGCGCGCAGCGCCATGGTGATGAACTGCTTGGTGCCGTTGACGATCCAGTCGCCGCCCCCGGGGCAGGCGCGGGTCGTGAGGGCGCGCGCGTCCGACCCCGCCCCGGGCTCGGTCAGGGCAAAGCAGTCCCAGCGCTCGCCGCGGATCGTGGGCCGGAGGTAGGTCTCGATCTGGTCGCCGGTGCAGGCCTTGAGGATCGGGGCCGGGCGGTTGCAGATGATGCCGAGGGCGCGGCTGACGCGGCCGAACTCGATCTCGGCCACCGCCCGGTCGGCGGCGCCGAGGCCGCCGCCGCCGTGCTCGGCGGGCATGTTGAGGGCATAGTAGCCCTGGGCGATGGCCTTGCGGCGCAACTCCTCGAAGAGGTCGTCGGGGACGGTGTCGAGCCGCTCGACCAGCGCCTCGTGGGGCTGGAGTTCCCTCTCGACAAAACCGCGCACGCCCTCGGCGATCAGCCTCTGGTCGTCGGTCAGGCCGGCGCTCATGGCCCCCCTTTCCCGGATCGGCAGGCGGGCGCAGCCCGCCCCGCGCCGGCGTGTTTTGCCATGCGAACCACTGTTTCAACCATTCGCCCCGTGTGTCAAGACAGGCCCCGGGACCGGGCGACCCCGGGGGGATGATCCCCGGCGCTGCCGCTCTCATCCCGCCGGCGGGGGGCCGTGGCCGCCCCCGCCCGGGGTCTCGACGCGGACGAGGTCGCCCCGGCGCAGGCGGTAGTTGCCCTTGCCGCGCAGTTCCTCGGCGCGGCCGTCGCGGATCAGCGTCACCCGGAAGGTCGCCCCCGGGGCGCCGCCGTCCAGCCCGTAGGGCGGCACCACGCGGCGCTCGAACATCGTCGTCAGCCGCATCGGCTCGGTCATCACGCGGTAGTCGCGGACCATGCCGTCGCCGCCCCGGTGCCGCCCCGCCCCGCCCGAGCCGCGCCGGAGCGCCTGGCGCTCGAGCACGAGGCCGTATTCGGCCTCGACGACCTCGACCGGCGTGTTCATGACGTTGGTGAGGTGGACCCGCACGACGGGCATGCCGTCGCGGTCGGCGCGGGCGCCCTCGCCGCCGCCGTGGGTCTCGTAGAACGTCCCCCAGACGCCGTCGGCCCGCGGGCCGCCGAAGATCAGGAGGCCGGCCGAGGCGTTGCCGCCGGCCGAGAGGCGCGGCAGCAGGACCGGGTCGAAGGCGCGGAAGATCGCGTCGACGCAGCGTTGCGAGGTCTCGTGGTTGCCGCCGACCACCGGCTCGACCCCCGCGGGGTCGAGGATCGAGCCCCGGCGGGTGCGGATGGTGAGCGGCCGGTAGGCGCCGCCGTTGGGGTGCACGGGCGTCTCGGCGAGCGCCCGCACGCAGTAGAAGACCGCCGCCCCGACGACGAAGCGGGTGGTGTTGATCGGCGCCGGCACGGCGTCGTCGCTGGCCGAGAAGTCGAACTCGGCCGTGTCGCCGGCAATGGTGACGCGGACGCGGACCCCGACCGGGGCATCGCCGGGTCCGCAGTCGTCGAGGAAGTCCTCGCCCTCGTGGACGCCGTCGGGCAGGGCCCGGATCGCCGCCCGCATCGCCGCCTCGGAGAGGTCGTGGAGGCGGTCGAGCGCGGCGAGGAAATCGCCGACGCCGACGCGGTCGATCAGTTCCTGGAGGCGCTGGTCGGCGACCGCGGTCGCCGCGACCTGGGCGAGGAGGTCGCCCTCGCGCTCGGCCGGCGAGCGGACGTTGGCGAGGATGAGAGCGATCTTCTCGGCGTCGGGCACGCCCCCGGCGACGACGCGCAGGGGCGGGATGCGCAGCCCCTCCTGCCAGACCTCCTCGGCGGCGGCGAAGTAGCTTCCGGGCATGGTGCCGCCGATGTCGGCCCAGTGGGCCAGCTGGACGGCGAAGGCGACGATCGCCCCGTCGCGGAAGATGGGGCGGATCGCCTTGACGTCGGGAAGGTGGTTGCCGCCGACCTCGGGCAGGTTGAGGAGCCAGACGTCGCCCGGGGCCAGCCGGCCGGCCGGGACGTGGCGGAGGAACTCCTTGACCGTGTAGGCCATGACGCCGAGGTGGACGGGCACGTCCTGGCCCTGGGCGATGAGCTCGCCCCGGGCGTCGGTGAGGGTCGAGGAGAGGTCGCCCGCCTCGCGCAGGAGGGGCGAGCGGGCCGCGTGCATGACGACGACCGACATCTCCTCGGCCGCCGCCTGGAGGGCCTGGCGGATGACCTCGGTGCGGAAGAGGTCGAGCGTCATGGCCGCCCCTCGCGCTCGACGAGAAGATGGCCGGCCGCCGTCGCCGCGACCGCGAAGCCCGGGGCGACGACGGTCGTCGACCAGTCGTCGACGATCAGCCGCGGCCCCGCGAGCCGGGCCCCGGGGTCAAGATCGGAGCGCCAGTGCCGCGGCACCGCGCGCGCGCCCGCCCCGTCGAAGCGGCAGGAGGCGGGGGTGAGCGTCAGGTTGCGCCGCGCCCCGGTGCACCCCCCGGCCGGTGCCGGCCCCGGGCGGGGCCGGCTGGCGGTGACGCGCAGCGCCTCGAGGATCCACTCCTCCCCGGTCGCGAACCCGTAGAGGCGGCGGTGGGCGGCCCGGAAGCCCGCCCCGATCGCCGCCGC
Organism: Paracoccaceae bacterium; assembly: GCA_020846995.1. Classification (GTDB taxonomy): domain Bacteria; phylum Pseudomonadota; class Alphaproteobacteria; order Rhodobacterales; family Rhodobacteraceae; genus JAHDXW01. The sequence goes on along the minus strand of JADLCV010000081.1, from coordinate 34,192 downwards.
CGAGCGGTCCTCGCCCAGCGCCACCTCGACCGTGCCCGACTGGCCGGCATAGCGCACGAGCGCCACCCGCTCAAGGCGCGCCCCGGCGCCGCCGGCCTCCTGCTCGCCCGAGAGCGCGGCGAGGGTCTCGGCCTCGACCGCCCGGCAGCGGCGGGCAAAGCCCTCCTCCGACCAGCCGCGGCTGGCGAGGCGCAGCGTGTGCTGGCGGACGTGGCGGGCCGTCGCCGTGGTGCAGCCGAGGGCCGAGAAGGCGCCCGAGGCCGCCGGCACGACGATGCGCCCGATGCCCGTCGCGTCGGCAAGGCCGCAGGCGTGCATCGGCCCGGCCCCGCCGAAGGCGATGAGCGCGCAGTCGCGGGCGTCGATGCCGCGGTCGACCGAGACCCGGCGCAGGGCGCGCGCCATGAGCGCGTGCGCCACCTCGACGACGCCGAGGGCGGTCGCCTCGATGTCCCGGCCGAGGGCCGCCGCGACCGGCGCGAGCGCCTGCCGCGCGGCCTCCGGGCGCAGGTGGATGCGGCCGCCGAGCGGGCGCGCGGGATCGAGGTAGCCAAGGACGAGGTCGGCGTCGGCGATCGTGGCCGCGGTGCCGCCGAGGCCGTAGCAGGCGGGCCCGGGGTCGGCCCCGGCACTCGCCGGCCCGACCGCGAGCCCGCCCGCGAGGAGGGCGACGATCGAGCCGCCGCCGGCGCCGATGGTCTCGATCGCCGCGATCGGCTGGCGGATCGGCCGGCCGGCGATGGCGCGGTTGCTGCTGACCTCGACGGCGCCGTCGCGGATCAGGCAGACATCGGTCGTCGTGCCGCCCATGTCGAAGCTGATCGCCTGCGCAAGCCCGAGATCGCGGGCGACCGCCGCCGCCGCTGCCGCCCCCGCCGCCGGGCCCGAGAGCGCGAGCGCGAGCGGCCGCTCGCGCACCAGCGCCGGCGCGATCATGCCGCCGGCGGAATGGAAAAGCTGCACCCGCGTGCGCGCCGGCACGGCCGCGGTCAGGCGGTCCATGTAGCGGGCGACCATCGGCATGACGGCCGCGTTCAGGACCGTCGTCGCCGTGCGCTCATATTCGCGCGCCTCGGGGCTGATCGCGTGCGAGAGCGACAGGAAGGGCACGCGGCCGGCGAGCGCCGCCGCCACCTTCCGCTCGTGGTCGGGGTTGGCATAGCTGTGGAGAAGCGCGACCGCCACCGCCCCGGCCCCCGCCGCGGCGATGGCGCCGGGAAGCGCCGCGAGGTCCGCCGGCGCCGGCGCCGCGACCTCGGCCCCGGCCGCGTCCATGCGGCCGCCGACCTCGAACTTGAGCCCGTCGGGCACGTCGGGGGCGGGCCGGGGCGGCAGGTCGAGCCGGTAGAGGTGGCGCCGGCTGGCGCGGGCGATGTCGAGGACGTCGGCAAAGCCCCGCGTCGCCACCAGCGCGACCCGCGCGAGCCGTCCCTCGACCATCGCGTTCGTCACCATCGTCGTGCCGTGGACAAGCTCGGCCACGTCCTCCCAGCCGAGCCCGACCGCGGCGAGCGCGGCGGCGAGCCCGCGCAGGGGCTCGCCCGGCGTCGTCGCGACCTTGGCGATGCGCAGGGCGCCCCCCGCCCCGTCGGCGGCAACGACGTCGGTGAAGGTGCCGCCGATGTCGATGCCGACGCGCCAGCCCGCGGTCATGCCCGGCCCGGTTCGGCGAGGGCCGCGTCGATGCCGCGGGCGAGGGTGTCCACCATCTCGTCGATCTCGGCCGCGGAGACGATGTAGGGCGGCGAGAGCAGGACGTGGTCGCCGCGGAGGCCGTCGGCCGTCCCCGGCGAGGGGTAGCAGAGCAGCCCGCGCTCGAGGCAGGCCCGGCGGACGCGGTCGTGAAGCCGCCGCTCGGGCGCGAAGGGCGTGGCCGTCTGGCGGTCGGCCACGAGCTCGACGGCGACGAAGAGGCCGCGGCCGCGGATGTCGCCGACATGGGCGTGGCCGCCGAGGCGGCGGCGCAGTCCCTCGATCAGCCGCGTCCCCTGGCGGGCGCAGGCGGCGACGAGGCCGTCGCGCTCGATCACTCCGAGGATGGCGAGGCCCGCCGCGCAGGCGAGCGTGTGCCCCGAATAGGTGTGGACCGAGGCGACGGTGCCGAAGCGGTCGGCGATGGTGCGGTAGACCTCCTGCGTGTAGAGGGCGGCGCCGAGCGGCACGTAGCCGCCGCCGAGGCCCTTGGCGATGGCCATGATGTCGGGGGCGACCCCGTCATGGGCGAGGGCCCGGAAGCTGCCGCAGCGGCCGATGCCGCACATGACCTCGTCGGCGACGAGAAGCACGCCCCAGCGGTCGCAGACCGCGCGCACGGCGGCCGCGTAGCCCGGCGGGGCGGGCACGGCGCCGCCGGCCGCCCCCACCACGGGCTCGAAGATGAAGGCGGCGACGCGGGCGGGGCCGAGGCGCAGGATCGTCGCCTCGAGTTCGGCCGCGAGATGGGCGGCGAGATCGCCGCCGGCAAAGTCCGGGGGTGGCCGGTAGGCATTGGCGGGCGAGACGAAATGGGTCCCCCGGAGGACGGTCTCGTAGGGCCGCCGCCGGGCAGGATGGCCCGAGACGGCGAGGGCGCCGAGGGTGTAGCCGTGCCAGGACTGGCGGCGGGCGATGAACTCGGTCCGCCCCGGCTCGCCCCGCGCGAGATGATACTGGAGGGCGATCTTGAGGCAGGTCTCGACTGCCTCCGACCCGCCCGAGACGAAGCTCGTGTGCCGCAGCTCGGGACCCGCGGCGCGGGCGAGCGCGAGGGCCAGCCCGTCGATCGCCTCGGTGGTGAATACTGTCGAGTAGGCGAACTGGACCTGCCCGAGCTGGCGCGTGATGGCTTCGACGACGTCGGGATGGCCGTAGCCGAGCGAGAAGAGCGCCGGCCCGCCCGAGCCGTCGAGATAGCGCCGGCCGTCGGCGTCGAAGATCTCGCAGCCCCGCCCGTGCGTCGCCCGCGGCAGGACCTCGCCCGCGGCGTGCTGGTTCACCCAGAGATGCATGTCCCTCCCCTCCTCCATCCCTTCCCCTCAGGCCCCGCCCGCGGGGCGCAGCGCCGCATGGCCGGCGTCGAGGATCGTCACCCCCCGCTCGGGCGCCGTCAGGCGGAAGGCGACGGTGTCGCCCGCCGGCCAGAGCCCGCAGTCGAGCCGCTCGCCGGGGAACACCGGGGCGACGAAACGCGCCTCGATCGCGGCGAGCCGGGCGGGATCGAGCCCGCAGACGGCGCGCAGGACGATTCCGCAGGCGATCCCGAAGGTGCAGGCCCCGTGCAGGATCGGGGCCGGCTGGCCGGCGGCGGCGGCGGCGGCGGGATCGACATGGAGGGGGTTGCGGTCGCCGAGCAGGCGGAAGAGGAGCGCCTGGTCGGGGCGGGTCCGGACGCTCGCGGTCAGGGCCGGGGGGCCCGCGGGGGCGGCCCGCGCTGCCGGGGCGGGGCGGCCGAAGTCGCCGCCGAAGCCGCCGCCCCCGCGCACGAAGAGGGTGGAGAGCCCGGTGGCGAAGGGCGCCCCCCCGTCCGCCGGCGCGATCACCGTCTCCTGGAAGAGGAGCGCCGGGCGCCCCTCGCCCTTGTCGAGCCCGCCGACGACGCGGTTCCTGACCTCGACCGGGCCCGCGACCGGCAGCGGACGCTCGAGCACGAGGCCCTGGGCGACGTGGTAGACATCGCCGAGCGCGATCCCCGCGCGCCCGAGCCAGCCGTCGTGGAAGCCGACGACCGTCGCCATGCTGGGCACGGCGCGAAGGTCGCGTTCGTAGACGAAGCCGAGTTCGGCGGGATCGCCGCCCATGCCGACGGCGAGGGCGTAGAGGATCGTCCCGTCCTCGGCCAGCCGGCGGGTGGCGACGTGATCGTCGAGGGCGAGCAGGCGGTCGCGGTCCAGGGGCATGTGCACCTCGTCGCTGGAAAGGGGATGGGGCCCGGCCGGCCGCCGTCATGGCCCGGGGGGGCCGGACTTGCAACACCGTTTCACGGGCGGAACACCGGCGGCACCTCCCCTCAGCGCCCCCCCGACACCGGCAGGATCACCCCGGTGACGTAGGAGGCGGCGGGCGACAGGAGCCACAGGACCGCCTCGGCGACCTCGAGGGCCGTTCCGCCGCGGCCGGCAGGGATCTGCGGCGTGAGGTCCCGGACCCGGTCGGGCAGGCCCGCGGCGGCATGGATTTCGGTGTCGATGAGGCCCGGGCTGACGGCGTTGACGCGGATGCCGCGGGCAGCGAGTTCGCGCCCCGCCCCGCGGGTGAGCGAATCGCAGGCCCCCTTGGTCGCCGCGTAGACGACGAACCCCCCGGCCCCGCCGAGATCGGAGTAGCGCGAGCCGACGTTGACGACGGCGCCGCCCCGCCCGCCGGCGAGCATCCGCTTCGTCGCCTCGCGCAGGCAGAGGAGGTAGCCGCCGATGTTCAGCCGCAAGAGGCGGTCGATCCGGCCGGTCTCGAGCGCCTCGACGGGCATGGCCCGCAGGAGGACGCCGGCGTTGTTGCAAAGCGCATCGACGCGGCCGAAGGCGTGGTCGGCAAGCCCGAACAGCGCCAGCACGTCGGCCTCGTCGCCGGCGTCGCCGGCGAGCATCTCGACCCGCGCCCCCGCCGCCCGGCAGCGCCCGGCGACTTCGGACGCCCGGGCGTGGGACGCGAGGTAGTTGAGGACGACGTCGTAGCCCCGCGCGGCGGCGAGTTCGGCCACCGCCGCGCCGATGCCCCGGCTTGCTCCGGTGACGACAAGGACCGGCCGTTCCGTCATCTTCCTTCCTCCCCCTGGTTCCGTTGCCCCGCCCCGGGTGGCGCCCGTTCCTCCCAGACCGGCGCCCGCCGGGCGGCGAAGGCGCGCGGCCCCTCGAAGCGGTCGGGCGAGGCGCGCATCGCGGCATAAGCCGCGAGCGAGCCGTCGCGCATCCGCGCGTAGGCCTCGGGAAGCGCGAGATGGAGCGTCGCCGCCGCCACCTCCTTGCTCGCCTCGACCGCCCGGGGCGCCCCCCGCATCACCTCGCGGGCCAGCGCCCGGGCCTCCTCCATCAGGGCCTCGGGCGCGACGATGCGGTTGACGAGGCCGTGGTGGCGCATCTCCTCGGCCGCGAAGCGGCGGCCGGTCAGGAGCATCTCCATGGCCACCGCCCAGGGCAGGCGGCGGACGGCGCGGAGGACGCCGCCGGCCTCGGCGATGAGACCGCGGCGGACCTCGGGCAGGGCGAACTCGGCCGCGGGGACGGCGAGGACGAGGTCGCAGGCGAGCGCAAGCTCGGCCCCGCCGCCGGCGGCGATGCCGTTCACGGCAGCGATCACGGGCTTGGCGAGGTCGAAGCGCTCGGTCAGGCCCATGAAGCCGCCGGAACCGAAATGGGCCGCGTCCTCGACCTCGGTCCCCGCCGCCACCGCCTTCAGATCCCAGCCGGCCGAGAAGAAGCGCGGGCCCGCGCCGGTGACGATGGCGACGCGCAGGGCAGGGTCGTCGCGCAGCCGCAGGAAGGCCCGGTCGAGCGCCCGGCTCGTCGCCCCGTCGACGGCGTTGGCGGGCGGGCGGTCGATCTGGATCACGAGGAGGCCGCCTTCGGCGGTGACGTTCAGCATGGTTCCTCGTCGCGGCCGAGGGGAAAGAAGCAGGCGTGGCGATGGCCCGCGCCTTCGGGCCCGAGGGGTGGCATCGCCGCCCGGCAGCGGGCCTGCTCGTGGGCACAGCGGCCGACGAGGCGGCAGACCGTGGGCGAGGGGTTGACCGGGCTCCGGGGCTCGCCCGCCAGCCGCTCGCGGGCCGCACCGCGGGCGCCGAGGCGCGGGATCGCGTCGATGAGCGCCGCCGTGTAGGGGTGGCGGGGGTTGCGGAACACCGCCTCGACCGGCCCCTCCTCGATCAGCCGGCCGAGATACATCACCATCACCCGGTCGCAGAGCATCCGCACGACGTTGAGGTCGTGGCTGACGAAGACATAGGTCAGCGCGCTCTCGCGGCGCAGCCGGTCGAGGAGCTTGAGGACCACGGCCTGGATCGAGACGTCGAGGGCCGAGGTCGGCTCGTCGAGGATGAGAAGCTCGGGCTCGACCCCGATCGCCCGGGCGATGCCGACGCGGGCGCGCTGGCCGCCCGAGAGCTGGTGGGGAAAGCGCGTCATCAGTTCCGGCGGCAGGTTGACGCGGGCCGCGGTCGCGGCCGCCCGTTCCGCCACCTCGCGTCCCCGGAGCCCGGGCACCAGAAGGCGGATCGGCCCCGCGATCGCCTCGAGGACGGTGTCGCGGGGGTTGAGGGCCTCGGTCGCGTCCTGGAAGACCATCTGGATGCGCCGCCGCGCCGGGTCGCGGGCGAAGCGCGCCGCCGGCACCGCCGCAAGGTCGCGGCCGTCGAACACCAGCCCGCCAGCGGTCGGGTCGGCGAGGCGGGCGAGGATGTGGGCGAGCGTGGTCTTGCCGCAGCCCGACTCGCCCACGAGCCCGAGCGCCTGCCCCCGCGCGAGGGAGAAGCTCACGTCGTCGACGGCCTGGAGGTGGCGGGGAACGGGCCGGCCGCCCCCGGGCGGGCGCAGGGCCGGCAGGGCGAACGTGCGCGACAGCCGGTGGACCTCGACGAAGGGCTCCCCGGTCATGCCGGATTCCAGCAGAAGACCGCGTGCCCCGGCCAAGGCTCGGTCCGTGGCGGACGCTCGGTCAGGCAGCGGGGCGCGACGAGGGGGCAGCGGGCGGCATAGCGGCAGGCGGGCAGGCAGGGGTCGGTGAGGTCGGGAAGGTTGCCGGGCACGGTCTCGAGCGTCGCGACCGTGGTCGCCTCGCCGGGGGTCGAGCGGGCCAGCTGGCGCGTGTAGGGGTGGGCGGGGGCGGCGAAAAGCCGCCCCGGTGTCGCCGTCTCGACGACCTGGCCCGCGTGCATGACGACGATGCGGTGGCAGTGCTCGGCCGCGAGCGCGAGGTCGTGGGTGATGAACAGGGCCGCCATCGCCCGCTCGGCGGCAAGGCCGGCGACGAGATCCATGATCACCGCCTGGGTGGTGACGTCGAGGCCCGTCGTCGGCTCGTCGGCGATGACGAGCCGGGGCGCGCAGGCGAGCGCGAGCGCGATCATCACCCGCTGGCACATGCCGCCCGAAAGCTCGAAGGGATAGGCGCCCATGCGCGCTTCGGGGTCGGTGATGCGGACGGCCCTGAGCATCGCCACCGCCTCGGCCTCGGCCGCCCGGCGGCCGAGGGCGCGGTGGGCGCGGATGACGTCGACGAGCTGCCGGCCGACCGGGCGGATGGGATTCAGCGCCGTGCGCGGGTTCTGGAACACCATCGCGATCTCGGGGCCGCGCAGCCGCCGCAACTCGCGCTCGGGCAGGGCCTCGATGCGGCGGCCGCGGTATTCGACCCCGCCCGCGGTGATCCGTCCCGCCCGGTCGAGAAGGCCCATGACCGCGAGCGCCATCACCGACTTGCCCGAGCCCGACTCGCCGACGACGCCGACCGTCTCGCCCTCGGCGACGGCGAGGCCGACGGCATCAAGCGCGCGCACGGTGCCGCCGCGGGTCACGAACTCGAGCGTGAGGTCGCGGACGCGGAGGAGGGGCGCGGCGGCGGTCACGTCCGCCTCCGCGGATCGACGATGTCGCGCAGCCCGTCGCCGAGGAGGTTGAAGGCGAAGACCGTCACCACCAGCGCGAGCCCGGGGAAGAGCGCGACCCACCAGTGCCCGCTGGTGACGTGGCTTGCCCCCTGGGCGACCATGATCCCCCATTCCGGCGTCGGCGGCTTTACCCCCATGCCGATGAACGACAGCCCGGCGGCGTTGAGGATCGCCCAGCCCATGTTGAGCGACATCTGCACCACCATCACCGGCATGATGTTGGGGACCAGCACGCGGGCGAGGATGCGCCCGTCCGAGGCCCCGGCGAGGCGCGCCGACAGGACGTAGCCCGCAGCCCGGCGCAGGTTCACCTCGGCCCGGGCGAAGCGGATGTAGAAGGGCAGGTTGATGATCGCGGTGGCATAGATGATGTTGGCGACGGTGTTGCCGAGCGCCGCCACCATCGCCATGGCGAGGACGAAGAGCGGGAAGGCCATGAGGACGTCGACGAGGCGGCCGACGACGCGGTCGGCGAGCCCGCCGAAATAGCCCGTCAGCGCCCCGACGGCGCAGCCCGCGACGAAGCTGAGCGAGACCGCCGAGACCGCGATCAGGAGGTCGAGCCGGGTCGCGACCAGGGTCCGGCTGAAGACGTCGCGGCCGAGATGGTCGGTGCCGAACCAGTTGACGGCCGAGGGCGGCCGGAGCGCGCGGGCGACGTCGGTCTGGAGCGGGTCGAGGGGCGCGAGCCGCGCCCCGAGGAGGGCCGCGAGCAGGATCGCGGCAAAGAGCAGGACCGCGGCCAGCGTCACGGGATTGGTCGCGACGACGTGGCGGATGTGGCGGAGCGTCGCGCCGCTCATCCCAGCCCGACCCGCGGATCGACGGCCGCGTAGACGAGATCGACGACGAGGTTGAGGACGACGAAGATCGCCGCCACGACCAGCACGAAGCCCTGGACGGGGGCGTAGTCCGAGGCGACCAGCGCATCGAGCGCGTAGGAGCCGATGCCGGGCCAGGCGAACACCTTCTCGACGAGGACGTTGGCGCCGAGCATGTAGGAGAGGACCATGCCCATCATGGTGACGACCGGGATCAGGGCGTTGCGGAGGGCATAGGTCAGGAGGACCTTCGCCGGCGAGAGCCCGAGGGCGCGGGCGGTGCGCACGAAGTCGCCCTGCAGGGCGGCGAGCATCGAGGCCCGCGTCATCCGCGCGAGCGGGGCGATGGCGAAGAGCGCCATGGTCGCGGCGGGCAGCACGAGGCGGGCGGCGACGGCGCCGAACTGCTCCCAGTTGCCGTCGACGAGGGTGTCGAGGGTCAGAAACCCGGTCAGCCGCGGCGACTGCGGCAGGAAGAGGTCGTAGCGCGAGGTCGGGTCGGGGGCCCAGCCGAGCAGGAAGTAGAAGACGAAGATGAGGACGAGGCCGGTGACGAAGGTCGGCATCGACACCCCGGTGGTGGCGATCACCCGTGTCAGGTGGTCGATCGCCGAATCGGGCCGCGTGGCGGCGAGGATGCCGAGCGGCAGGGCGACGAGGAGGGCGAGCAGGAAGCCCGCGATCGTGAGTTCGACCGATGCCGGCAGCCGCAGCGCGAGATCCTCGGTCACGGGCTGGCCCGTCACCATCGACCGGCCGAGGTTGCCGGTCCCGAGGTCGCGCAGGTAGATGAGAAGCTGCTCGGCCACCGTCCGGTCAAGGCCAAGCTGGCGGCGCAGGGCCTCGACCTCGGCCGGCCCCATGGCCGGGCCGGTGGCGTAGAAGGCGGCCGGATCGGCGGGCAGGAGGCGCATCAGGACGAAGGTCAGGACGACGACGCCGGCGAGGACCGGCAGGGCGGCGAGCACCCGGCCGAGAACGAAGCGCAGCGAGACCCGGCCCAAGACGCCTGCCTTCCCTTCCCCCCCGGGGGGTGCGGACGGGCGGCGCCGGCCGCGCCGCCCTCCGCGCCGTCCGCGGGGAACGCCGCCCGGCGGTCAGACCCGGTTCAGCACCCGGTAATCCACCTGGCGGTGGAAGTAGTAGGTGTAGCCCGTGAGCGTGTCACTCATCGGGATGTCGTGCGAGGGCTGCCAGAGCAGGATCACCGGCGCCTCGGCGAAGGCGATCTCGATGATCCGCCGGACCTTGGTCTCGTAGACGGCGGTGTCGGATTCGAAACGCACATCGGCGAGGAGTTGCTCCATCTCGGCGTTCTTGAACGAGCCGTAGTTCCACCGCCAGTCGCCCGAGTAGAAGATGCGGAAGAAATAGTCGGGGTCGTTCAGCCACGCCGAGGAGACGTCGAAGAAGAAGGGGATCGTCTTCTCGGTCAGCATCGTCCCCATCTGGGCGTTGGGAACCTTCTCGATCGCGACCGTGATGCCGATCTGGGCGAGCGCCTCCTGGATCAGGATGGCGATCGGCTCGACCACCGCCTCGTCGGCGATGTTGAAGGTGAAGGTGGTCTCGAAGCCCCCCGCCATGCCCGCCTCGGCGAGGTAGGAGCGGGCCTTGTCGAGGTCGGTGACGTAGGGTTGCGGGGCCGGGAACTGGGCCGTGCTCGGGGCCCATTCGGTGCCGCCGAACAGCGGCCGGCCGCGGCCGCGCAGGACGCCGTTGAACATCGCCTCGTAGGGCAGGGCGTGGGCGATGGCGAGGCGCACGCCGCGCTTGTCGAAGGGCGCGAGCGTGTTGTTCATGCCGATGAACTGGAAGGCGTTGCGCATCGGCACCGAGGCGATCCTGACCCCGGGCTTGCCCTCGAGGGCGGCGAGTTCCTGCGGCGGGATGCCCATGGCGATGTCGGTGTCGCCGCGCTCGACGGCGACGGCGCGGCTCGACGATGCCGGCACGAGCTGGTGGATGGCGCGCCGGAGCGTGGGCAGGGGCCCGCCCTTCCAGCCGTCGAAGCGGCTGAAGACGATCTGCTGGCCGGGGGTGAAGCTCTCGACCGTGTAGGCGCCGCCGGCGGCGGTGTTCTCCTTCAGCCATTCGCCGGCCCAGGGGTCGGCGGCCGTGGCGTGCTGGCGGGCGAGCTTCGAGTTGATGATGCCGGGGAAGATGATGGCGAGGTTCGGGACGGTGAAGCGGTCGCGGCGGTCGAACTTCGCCATCACCGTCCTGTCGTCGACGATCTCGAACTGGTCGGGCGAGGTCATCGAGCCCGTGCTCATCTGGCGGGCCGAGGCGGGCATCGACACGACGCGGTCGAGCGACCACTTGACGTCCTCGACGGTGACGGGGCTGCCGTCGTGGAAGACGAGGCCGGGCTTGATCCTGAACGTGAGCCGCGTGCCGTCGTCCGACCACGCCCACGATTCGGCCACCTCGCCCTCGAGGTTGTAGTAGTCGTAGTGATAGACCCCGTCCGCCACCTCGTAGCGCGAAAACCGCACCAGGCGGTCGTAGACGTTCCAGACGAAGCCGTTCGATTCGCGGTTGGCGCCGGCGCCCGAGGGGTCGAAGGTGTTGGGCACACCCTCGGAGAGGACGCGCAGCGTCTCTGCCCGGCTCTGCGCCGCGGCCGGGCCGATGCCCTGCATCGCCAGATAGGCGGCCGGGATCGACAGCACCCCGCCCCGCACGAAGTCCCTGCGCTTCATGGTCTCCCCTCTCCCCTTGGCCCCCCGGGCGCGGCGCGCCGGGCCGGGCTGGTCGCGTCATCCGGCGCTGCCGCGCGCCCCCCGGGGCGCCTTCCCGGGTCCGGGCCCGCCCGGCGCGGCCGGCGCCCGCGCCGCGGCGATCCTGCGCGGGCGCCATCGGCGATCAGGGCCCCCCCGGGGGTGCGGCCGACCGGCGGCGCAGGAAATGGAACAGCGTTTCCATCTTGGGCCTGCGGCCGGCGAAGTCAACGGATTCCTGCCCGCCCCGCCCCGGGGCCTGCCGCGGCGGCGGGGCGGGGCCGACCGGGGCGCGGGGCGGACCGGGGCGCGGGGGTCAGAAGGCGACGCGGTCGCGGCCCTTGAGGGCGAGGCGCGCACGCGCCTCCTCCGGGTTCGCCGGGCGGCGGCCGAGGTCGGCGAGGATGGTGCGGATCATGCCGACCTGCTCGGCGTTGCTCTCGGCCAGCCGGCCGCGGCCGGCATAGAGGCTGTCCTCGAGCCCGACGCGGACGTTGCCGCCCATGGTCGCGGCCATCGTGCACATGTTCATCTGGTGGCGCCCGCCGGCGAGCACCGACCAGTGATAATCGCCCCGGCCGAAGAGGCGGTCGGCGGTTTCCTTCATGAACATGAGGTTCTCGGGCCCGGGCCCGATACCGCCGAGGGTGCCGACGATCAGCTGGATGAACATCGGCAGCCGCACCAGCCCGCGGTCGAGCATGTGGGCGAGGTTGTAGAGATGACCGACGTCGTAGCACTCGAACTCGAAGCGCGTGCCGCCGGCGCCGAGGCGGGCGAGGATCGTCTCGATGTCGGCGAAGGTGTTGCGGAAGACCGCCCCCCGGCTCGCCTCGAGGTAGGCCTCCTCCCAGTCGTTCTTCCACCGGCCGCGATACTTCTCGGCCATCGTGTAGGTGCCGAAGTTCATCGACCCCATGTTGCACGAGCAGAGCTCGGGCGAGGCCGCGAGCGGTGGCGCCAGCCGGTCCTCGATCGCCATGAAGGTGCTGCCGCCGGTCGTCATGTTGAGGACGGCATCGGTCCGGGCGGCGATCGCGCGCAGGATCCCGAGCCAGATGTCGAGGCGCGCGGTCGGTCGCTCGGTCGCGGGGTCGCGGGCGTGGAGGTGCAGGATCGCCGCCCCGGCCTCGGCCGCCGCGACTGCCTGGGCGATGATCGCCGCGGGCGTCACCGGCAGGTGGGGCGACATCGTCGGCGTGTGGGTCGCCCCGGTGACGGCACAGGTGATGATGGTAACGTCGTCGCCGGCCATGGCCGCCCCCTATTCGGTGTATTCCAGCCCGCCGCAGATGCTGACGACCTGGCCCGTGATCGACCGCCCCGAGGGGCCACAGAGGTAGACGACCATGTCGGCGATCTCGTCCGGCCCGACCATGGTGCCGAGCGAGACGGCGCGGAGCGCGATCGCCTGCATCTCGTCGTAGCCGATGCCGCGCGTGCGCGCGCGCTCGGTGAAGACGCGGCGGATGCGCTCGCCGGCGACGACGCCCGGGGCGATGGCGTTGACGCGGATGCGGTCGCGGCCGAGTTCGACCGACAGGCTGCGGGCCAGCGCGATCACCGCCGCCTTCGAGGCCGCGTAGGGCGAGCGCAGCGGGAAGGCATACTTGCCCGCGACCGAGGCCATGCAGACGATGCTGCCCCCGCCGGCCGCCTTGAGGTGCGGGATGGCGGCGCGGGCCATGTAGAACTGCCCGTGGACGTTGACGGCGAAGGTCCGCTGCCAGTCCGCGGTCGCGATCGCCTGGAGGGGGGCCGCGGGCCCGGCGATGCCGGCGTTGTTGACGAGGATGTCGAGCCCGCCCATGGCCCCCGTCGCCCGGGCGACGAGGTCGTCGCAGGCCGCGGGGTCGGCGACGTCGGCGACAAGGGTGGCAAGCCCCGGCAGCCCCGCCGCCGTGGCCGCGAGCGCCGGGGCATCGACGTCGCTGATCCAGACGCGGGCGCCGAGCCCGTGGAAGGCGGCCGCGATCTCGCGCCCGATGCCGCTTCCTCCCGCCGTGACGATGACGCGCTGCGTCCGCCAGTCGATCTCCCTCGCCATCCCCGCCCTGCCCTTCCCCGCGGCCCCCGGGGGGCCCCCCGGCCCCCTCATGCTGACACCTGCCCGCGAAACCTGCAACGCCTTCCCGCCCGGTGAAACACGCCCCCACCCGGTCCGGCGGCCGCCGGCGGCCCCCGCCCCGCGGCCCCGGGACCCGCGGATGCCGTCCGCGCGCGCGCGGCGCCCGCCGGGTGACGGGCCGCCCCGGCGCGGTGGATCCGAGGGGGCGGGGGTGAGGGGGCGGGAGCCGGCGAGGGTGCCCGGGACCGCGGCCGGGGGGCGCGTCTTCGGCCGCCCCCGCGGCCGCGCCGTCCCCCGGCGGACGGGGGAGCCGCCATGGCCCGCGCGGGAATCCCCCCCGCGGGCCGGCGCTCAGAGGAAGTCGTCCTCGGCGCCGGCGACGTCGACGCCGAGGGCGTCGAGCCCGGCCTCGAGGTTCTCGGCGAGGTGGGGCATGTCCATGAGATACTGGAAGGTCGGCACCGTGCGCTCGGCGAGGGCCGTCGCCACCGCCTGGGCGAACTCGGCCGGTTCGAAGGCGCCGCGGCCGACCCAGGCGAGGGCGACGAGGTTCGCCTGCTCGTCCTCGTTCAGCGCCTCGATGAAGGCCTCGAGCTCGCGGTCGCCACGGCGCCCCTCGCGGGCGAGGAAGATCACCTGCACGACCTTGTCGGTGCCGATCTCGGGCATGGGCGGGCCCTCCTTTCGGCGCCGAGTGTCGGCCCACGGCGGCCCGCCCGCAAGGCCTGCCGCCCGGCCCCGTCCGCCCGGCCCCGTCAGCCCGCGATCAGCGCCCGCGCCGCCGCCCGCGCGACCTCGGTCACCGCCGCCCCGGCGAGCATGCGGGCGATCTCGTCGACGCGCCCGGCGGCATCGAGGGCCGTCACCCGCACCCGCGCGGCCCCGGCCGCGATCTCCTTGGCGACGAGGAGGTGGTGGCCGCCGCGGGCGGCGACCTGGGGGGCGTGGGTGACGACGAGGACCTGCCCGCCCCGCCCGAGGGCCGCGAGCCGGCGGCCGACGGCATCGGCCGTCGCTCCGCCGACGCCGCGGTCGATCTCGTCGAAGACGAGCGTGCGCCCGGGGCTCGCTGCCTGCAGGCAGACCTTGAGGGCGAGCATGAAGCGCGCCCGCTCGCCCCCCGAGGCGATGCGCTCGAGCGGCCCGGGCGGGGCGCCGGGGCTGGTGGCGACGCTGAAGCTGACCGCGTCGCTGCCCTCGGGGCCGGGGGCGGCGGGCTCGACGAGGGTCGCGAAGCGCGCCCGCTCGAGCCGGAGGGGCGGCAGTTCGGCGGCCATGGCGGCATCGAGGGCGGCCGCGGCGGCCCGCCGCCGTGCGCCGAGGGCGGCGGCGGCGGCGGCATGGGCGGCGGCCGCCGCCGCCACCGCCGCCCGCCGCGGGGCGAGGGCCGCGGCCCCGTCCTCGATCAGGGCCAGCCGCGCGCCGAGCGCGGCGGCAAGGCCGGGAAGCTCCTCGGGCCGCACCCCGTGCTTGCGGGCGGCGGCGCGGAGCGCGAAGAGCCGTTCCTCGAGGCGCTCCAGCGCGAGGGGATCGACCTCGAGGGCCTCGACGCAGCGGCCGACCCCGTCGGCGGCCTCGGCGAGGTCCTCGAGCGCCCGGCCGAGGGCGGCGAGCGGGGCCTCGAGCCGGCCCCCCGCCCCAGCCGCCGCCGCCTCGAGCCGGCGCAGGGCGTCGGCGAGCGCGCGCCCGGCCCCCTCCTCGGAAAGGAGGGCGGCGGCCCGGGCGATTTCGTCCCGGACCCGTGCCGCCGCCTGCATGGCGCGGCGGCGGGCGTCAAGCTCGCCCTCCTCGCCCGCCGCGGGCCGCAGCCGGGCAAGCTCGGCCACGGCGTGGCGCAGGAACTCCTCCTCGGCCCCGGCGGCGGCCCGGGCGGCCTCGGCCGCGGCCAGCTCGCGGCGGGCGGCGGCGAGGTCGCGCCAGGCCGCCCGCGCGGCCTCCACCCCGGTCCCCGTGCCGGCGAAGGCGTCAAGGAGCGCGCGGTGGCCGCGGGGGTCGAGGAGGCTGCGGTCGTCGTGCTGGCCGTGAAGCTCCACCAGCGTCGCGGCGAGCGCCCGCAGCGTCTCCTGGGTGATGCGGCGATCGTTGGCGAAGGCCGTCCGCCGCCCCTCGGCGAGGGCGACGCGGCGCAGCACGAGCTCGTCGGCCGCCGGCAGCCCGGCCGCCCCGAGGAGGTCGCGGGCGGGATGGTCCGGGCCGATCAGGAAGGTCGCCGTCACCTCGGCCTGGGAGGCGCCGGGGCGCAGGAGGTCGCCCCGCCCGGCCCAGCCGAGGGCGAGGCCGAGGGCGTCGAGCAGGATCGACTTTCCGGCCCCGGTCTCGCCCGTCAGCACATTGAGCCCGGGACGGAAGTCGATCTCCAGCCGCTCGATCAGGAGGAGGTCGCGGATCTCGAGATGCCGGAGCATGGCGCCCCCTTCCCCGGGCGCCGCGCCCGCCCGCGCCCCCGCCTCAGAGCCACTGGCCGCGGATGACCTGGCGCCAGACGTCCATGAGCCAGCCCGAGCCCCGCGCCTCGGGCTCGAGCCCCTGGCGGGTCAGGAGCCGGTGGCTGTCGGCGTAGAAGGGGTTGCCCTGGAAGTTGTAGCCGAGGATCGCCGCCGCCGTCTGCGCCTCGTCGGCAAGGCCGAGCGCGAGATAGGCCTCGACCAGCCGGTGCAGCGCCTCGGGGGTGTGGGTGGTCGTCTGGAAATCCTGCACGACGACGCGGAAGCGGTTGATGGCCGCGGCGTAATGGCCGCGGCGGAGGTAGAAGCGGCCGATCTCCATCTCCTTGGCGGCGAGATGGTCGAAGGCGAGGTCGAACTTGAGGATCGCCGAGCGGGCATATTCGCTCTCGGGATAGCGCTCGATGACCTCGCGCAGGGCCTGGAGGGCCTGGAAGGTCAGCCCCTGGTCGCGGCCGATGGCGTCGATCTGGTCGTAGTAGGAGAGCGCGAGCAGATACTGGGCATAGGCCGCGTCCTCGTCGGCGGGGTAGAAGTCGATGAAGCGCTGGGCGGCGGCGCGCGCCTCCTCGTAGTTCTTGGCCCGGTGGTGGGCAAAGGCCTGCATGATGAGCGCCCGCTTGGCCCATTCCGAATAGGGATAGAGCCGCTCGACCTCGCCGAAGAAGCGCGTGGCCTCGCCGCCGCGGCGTTCGTTCTCGAGTTCCCACTCGCCGCGGCGGTAGATCTCCTCGGCGCTGAAGCTCTCGAGGGGCGGTTCGCGCGGGGCCGAGCCGCAGCCGGCGACGAGCGTGAGGAGCAGGGCGCCCGTCACGACCCGCACCGCTGCCGTTGCCACTGCCATGCCGCCCGTCCCCTGCCCGTCCCCCGGGCCCCCGCTGCCGCCCCTGTTTGGCCCGTCCGGCCGCGAAAGAAAAGGGGGCACGCGCGGGCTCCCGGGGCCGGGGCGGGGCGGTGGCGCAGGCCGGCGGCGGGGGTCCGTCAGGCGGCCGGGGCGAGGTCGCCGGGTTGCAGGCAAAGCCCCGGCAGGCGCTCGCCGAGGCTCGCGTCGCAGACCGCGGTCGCGTGCAGCGCGGGGTCGGCGAAGAGCGCCGCCAGCAGGCGGGCGGTCAGGGCATGGCCGGCGCGGTGGCCGGTGTAGCGGGCCACGATAGGGGCCCCGGCGAGCGCGAGATCGCCGAGCGCGTCGAGCATCTTGTGGCGCACCGGCTCGTCGGGATGGCGGAGCCCCCCGGGGTTCAGCACGCGGTCGCCGTCGACGACGACGGCGTTGGCGAGCGAGCCGCCGCGGGCGAGGCCCTGGGCCCGCATGGCCTCGATGTCGATCCGCCGGCAGAAGGTGCGGCTGGCGGCGAGTTCGCGCAGGAAGGCGCCGTTGGCGAGGTCGAGCCGCTTTTCCTGGCGGCCGATGGCGCGGTCCTGGAAGTCGATGCGGAAGTCGATCTCGAACCCCGGGGCGGGATCGAGGCGGGCGAAGGCCTCGCCCTCGCGGACTTCGACCGGGGCGAGGACGCGGATGGCGGCGAGCGGGGCCTCGAGCCGGCGGATGCCGGCCGCGAGGATCCCGCGCACGAAGGGGGCGGCACTGCCGTCGAGGGCGGGCACCTCGGGGCCGTCGATCTCGGCCAGGGCGTTGTGGACGCCGGTGCCGGCCAGCGCCGCCATCAGGTGCTCGACCGTCGCCACCGACGCCCCCCCGGGGCTGGCGATGCGCGTGCAGAGCGCCGACGGCACCACCCGGTCCCAGCGGGCGGGGATCACGGCCTCGGGTCCGGACAGGTCGGTGCGGCGGAAGCGGATGCCGTGGCCGGCCGGGGCGGGGCGGAGGACGAGCCGCGCCGGGGCGCTCGAATGGAGGCCGAGGCCGATGAAGCTCGCGGTTCCGCGGATCGTCGTCTGCACGTCCGGCCCCTCCGGCGGCCCCCGCGGCCGGCCTTTCCTCAACAATTCGCTAACGGGCCGGGGGCGTGCGGGCAATTCACGGATTGCTACGCTCTGTGACAGGCCCGGGCCGGCGGGCCCGGCCGGCAGCAGGGCAGGGATGCCGGCGACCCCGCCGGCCCCACCGGCGAGCAGGCAGGGGGCCGGCGGCAGCGACGGGGAGGGAGCGGCGATCCCGCCGGCAGGAGCGAGCGGGGGCCGGCGGCCGGCCCCCGCTGCACGCCCGGCCCCGCGGCCCGGCCGCGGGATCCCCGGGGTCAGTTCGCCTGCCGGCGCAGGAAGGCGGGGATCTCGATCCGCTCCTGGTCGGCGCCCGGGGTCTCGTCCTCGTAGCCGCGCCCGCCGGCCGCCGTCCGGGGCGGGGGCGCGGCGGCGCGCTCGGGCTCGGCCCCGTGTCCGGTCATGCGGTTGATGAGCGAGTTGATGCCGCCGAAGCGCGACCGCTCGGCCGGGCGCACGCCGGCCGCAGGGGCGGCGGGGACGGCGGGCCGGGCCGGGGCGGCGACGGCGACGGCGGGCGGGCGGGGGCCGGCCCGCGAGGTGATCGCCTGCAGGCGGGCCATGACCTCGGGCGAGGGCTGGCCGGGGGCGCGGCGGACGCCCGGGGCGACGAAGTTGCCGGCATCGCCCTCGACCGCGGCCCGCGCCGGGGGCTGGGCGGAGAAGCCCGCGGCGGCGGCCGGGGCCTGGAGGGGCGGTTGCGGGCGGTAGACGGGGGGCGGCAGCCCGTCGTCGGTGCGCCGCCCGAAGAGGTCGTCAATGGCCTCCGCCTCCTCGCCCTCCTCGGCCGGGGCAGGCGGAACGGCGGCCACCGCCACCGCGGATGCGGCCGCGGCCGGCCGGGGGGGCGCCGGGGCCGCCGCCGCGGCGGCCGCCGGAGCCGCGGCGGCGACATGGGCGGGGGTCAGGGGCGCCGCGAGCGGCCGCCGCGGCACCGGCACCTCGAGCGTGGCCGGCGCCGCGTCGATGCCCGTCGCCACCACCGAGACGCGGATCGTGCCGGCCATGTCGGGGTCGAGCGTCGAGCCGACGATGATGTTGGCGTCGGGGTCGACCTGCTCGCGGATCTTGTTCGCGGCCTCGTCGAGTTCGAAGAGCGTGAGGTCGTGGCCGCCGGTGATGTTGATCAGCACCCCCTTGGCGCCCTTGAGGCTGATCTCGTCGAGGAGCGGGTTGGCGATCGCCTTCTCGGCAGCCTGGACGGCGCGCTCCTCGCCGGTGGCCTCGCCCGTCCCCATCATCGCTTTGCCCATCTCGTCCATCACCGCCCGGACGTCGGCGAAGTCGAGGTTGATGAGCCCCGGTCGGACCATGAGGTCGGTCACCCCCTTGACGCCCTGGTAGAGGACGTCGTCTGCCATCGCGAAGGCCTCGGTGAAGGTCGTGCGCTCGTTGGCCAGCCGGAAGAGGTTCTGGTTGGGAATGATGATGAGGGTATCGACGACCTTCTGGAGGGCCTCGATCCCCTCCTCGGCCTGGCGCATCCGCCGCGAACCCTCGAACTGGAAGGGCTTGGTCACCACGCCGACGGTCAGGACCCCAAGCTCGCGCGCGGCCTGGGCGATGATCGGTGCCGCCCCGGTGCCGGTGCCCCCGCCCATGCCGGCGGTGATGAAGCACATGTGGGCCCCGGCGAGGTGGTCGATGATCTCCTCGATCGTCTCCTCGGCGGCGGCAGCACCGATCGCGGGCTTGGCCCCGGCCCCGAGCCCCTCGGTGACCTTGACCCCCATCTGCACCTTGCTGCGCGCCCGGCTCTGCTGGAGCGCCTGGGCATCGGTGTTGGCGACGACGAACTCGACGCCCTCGAGGGCCTTCTCGATCATGTTGTTGACGGCGTTGCCGCCGGCGCCGCCGACACCGAAGACGGTGATCCGCGGTCTCAGCTCTTCCCGTTCGCACATCGTCAGATTCAGTGCCATCGCCTTGTCCGCCTGCGCTGGAGCCTCTTTCCGGTCACGCCCCGCCGCCCGCCGCGGGCCGTGCCGGCTGCCCTTGTGCTCGATTCTACATGTGCCCCCGGGCCCGGTCATCAACAAAATGCCTTTCTGCTACCAAATCCTGCGGCATGTCGGCGCATTTCCGCGACGGATTGCCGATTGCGCAGGATATTGGGGTCACCAGTTGTCGCGGAACCATCGCATGGCCCTCCGCAGCGATCGCGCCGGGTAGCGATCCGCCGGCACCTCGAAATCCCACCACTCGTCCTGGGGATGGGCGGCAAAGAGGCAGAGCCCGACGGCGGCGGCGCAGCCCGGCCCGCTCGTCGCCTGCGGCAGGCCGAGGACGCGGAGCGGCCGGCCGAGGCGGACCTGGCCGCCGAGGATGCGGGCGGCGAGCCCGTCGAGCCCCGGCATCACGCTGGCCCCGCCCGTCAGCACGATCGACTGCGAGGGCAGGCTGGCGAAGTCGGCGGCGTCAAGGCGGGCGCGGACGTCCTCGAGGATCTCCTCGACCCGCGGCCGCATGATGCCGATGAGCTCGGTCCGGCTGACGCGGCGGCGGTCCTTCTCCCAGTCGCCGGACTCGCCGCCGAGGTCGATCATCTCGCGGTCGTCCATGCCGGTCGCGATCAGCCCGCCGAACACCGTCTTGATGCGCTCGGCGTTCGCCGCCGGCACGTGCAGCCCCTTGGCGATGTCGGCGGTGACGTGGTCGCCGCCCATGCGGACGCTGTCGGCGTGGATCATGTGCTTCTTGTAGAAGACGGCGATGCCGGTCGCGCCGCCGCCGATGTCGATGCAGGCGGCGCCGAGTTCCTGCTCGTCCTCGACGAGGCTCGCGAGGCCCGCGACATAGGCCGAGGAGGCGAGCCCCGCGAGTTCGAGGTCGCAGCGCTCGATGCAGTGGAGGAGGTTGCGGATCGCCGTCCCCTCGACGGTCAGGAGATGCATGTCGCAGGCCAGCCGGTGGCCGACCTGGCTGCGCGGGTCGGCAAGCCCGCTGCGGTGGTCGAGGGCGAAGTTGACGGGCTGGGCGTGGAGGACCTCGCGCCCCTCGCCGAGGTCGGGCAGGTCGCTCGCGGCCAGGACCCGCGCCACGTCCTGTCCCGACACTATGCCGTCGGCGATCTCGATCTCGCCGGCGATGCCGTAGGAGCGCGGGGCCGCCCCGGCAAAGCAGGCGATGACGTGGTCGACGCGGGCGCGGGCAAGCTTCTGGGCCGCCTGCACGGCGGTGCGGATGGCGCGCTCGGTCTCCGGCATGGCGTCGATCTCGCCGAAGCGTACCCCGCGCGAGCGCGTCGTCGCGGCCCCGATCACCCGGAAGCGCGACTGGCCGGCCATCGGCCCGACGCCCGTGGCGGCTGCCGCCGCCGGCGCCCCCTCGGGGCCGTCGAAGCGCAGGATTAGGCAGGCGATCTTGGACGTGCCGACGTCGAGGACGGCGACCACCCCGCGTTCGATCGCCGCCCGGCGCATCCGTCGCATCGTCCGCTGGGACTGGTAGAGGTCGGTCATCGGCGGTCACCTGGCAGGGGCTGGCTGCGGACGCGCACAAGCTCGGCCATCGCCGCGGGTGCAAGCCGCAGCGTCGGCCGGCGGTCGAGGCGGAGGTCGAGGGCGACGATGTCGCGGCCGAAGAGATCCTCGGCCGCATCGAGGGCGAGCGCGCGCTCGAGCGCCGTCCGCGCGCCGGTCTCGGGCAGAAGGATGCGCTGGCCGCGGTCGAGCACGAGGTCCCAGCGCCGTGCCCCCATCCGCACGAGGCCGCGCACGCGCGACCCGAAGGGGCCGGCGGCGGCGAGGAGGGCGAGCGCCTCGGGCACCGCCTCCTCCGCCCCCTCGCCGGCGACGAGCGGCAGGTCGGGGCGGGCGGCGCGGTCGAGGATGCCGGCGACGCGGTGGCCGCTGTCGTCGAGAAGGTCGAGCCTGGCCGCATGCCGCCAGACGACCGCCGGCACCCGCTCGGTGACGGCGATCTCGAGGATGCCGCCGGCGCCGATGCGGAGTTCGGCGCTGCGGACGACGTCGATCGCCTCGATGCGGGCCCGGAGCCCGTCGAGGTCGAGGGCGAGCGAGCTGGCCGGGAAGTCGAGGTCGAGCACCGCCGGCAGCGCCGTCCGCAGGGGCGCCGAGGCGCCCGCGATCGTCATCCCGCGGACGAGGAACTCCGGCCGCTGGCGGAACTCCTCGACCATCGTCACCAGCCGCTCGGCGAGGGCGGCGTTGCGTGC
Organism: Paracoccaceae bacterium; assembly: GCA_020846995.1. Lineage (GTDB taxonomy): Bacteria > Pseudomonadota > Alphaproteobacteria > Rhodobacterales > Rhodobacteraceae > JAHDXW01. Next base: position 12,442 of record JADLCV010000081.1, on the reverse strand, counting down.
GGGGTCGGAAAGCCACAGCCCGGCCGCGAAGGCGAGCGCGAAGCCCGGCAGACCGACCCGGACGAGGGCCCGGAAGAGCGGGGTCAGCCACAGCCGCGTCAGCCGGTAGGCGGCGCGCGAGGGGGCGGGATCGCGCCGCGGGGCCGGGGGGGGCGGGGGGGGCGGGGGGGGGGGCCCTAGCGGTTGCACGAGGCGTCCTCGACGAGCCAGCGGCAGAGGGCGGGAAAGCCGATGCCGGCATGGGCGGCCTGCTCGGGGGCAAGCGAGGTCGGCGTCATCCCCGGCTGGGTGTTGATCTCGAGGAGCGTGAGCCCCGCGAGGCCCGCGGCCTCGTCCCAGCGCAGGTCGGTGCGGCTCAGCCCGCGGCAGCCGAGGGCGCGGTGGGCGGCGAGCGCGTGGGCGAGGCAGGCCTCGAAGACCGCGACCGGGAGGCGGGCGGGAAGGAGGTGGCGCGACCCGCCGGGGGCGTATTTCGCCTGCCAGTCATACCAGCCCGGGGTGACGATGTCGGTCACGGTCAGGGCGCGGTCGCCCATGACCGCGACGGTCAGCTCGCGGCCCGGCGCATAGGCCTCGACGAGGACATTGGCGGGCCCCCCGGGCGCGGGCGGCGGGGGCGCGTTGGCGCCCGCGGGCACGATAGTCACCCCGACCGAGGAGCCCTCGTTGTTGGGCTTGACGACATAGGGCGGGGCCATCGGATGGCCGCCGGCGAGGGCCGCGGCGGGGAGGAGCCGGGCCGCGGGCGTGGGCAGCCCGGCCGCGGCGAAGGCCGCCTTGGCGCGCATCTTGTCCATGGCGAGCGCCGAGGCGAGGACGCCGGAATGGGTGTAGGGGATCGCCAGCCACTCGAGCAGGCCCTGGACGCAGCCGTCCTCGCCCCAGCGGCCGTGGAGGGCGTTGAAGGCGACGTCGGGGGCGAGCGCGCACAGCCGCCCGGCGAGGTCGCGGCCGGCATCGACCTCCACGACCTCGTATCCTGCCTCCCGCAGCGCGGCGGAGCACATGCGCCCCGATGCCAGCGACACCTCCCGCTCGGCGGAAGGGCCACCCATCAACACCGCAACCCTGGGGGAGATCCTGCCCGATCCACCCGCCAACTCTGCCTCTGCCCGGGGCCTTGGCGGCCCCCTTTCGTCGGTTCCGGGGCCCGTGCGGCCCTCTCGTCATTGCCGGGGCCCCTCTGGCCCCTCGCCCGTCCTGTCCGCGGCCGCTTCCCCGACCCGCATGATCTCCCATTCTAGCCACAAACCGGCCGTCTGGAAAACCCTTTTTCGCACCTCCTCGCCCAGGGCCTCGAGATCGGCCGCCGTCGCCCCCCCGGCGTTGACGAGGAAGTTCGCGTGCATCGCGGAAATCATCGCCCCGCCGCGGCGCGCGCCCCGCATGCCGGCGGCGTCGATCAGCCGCCAGGCCATGCGCTCCTGCCCGTGGTCGCCGCGGCCGGTCGAGGAGAAGCCGGCGGGATTGCGGAAGGTCGAGCCCGCCGACCGCTCGCGGACCGGCTGGGAGGCGTCGCGGCGCGCCACCGCCTCGGCCATGCGGCGGGCAAGTTCGCCCGGATCGGCGGCCGGGGCGGCGAAGGTCGCGGCGACGATGACCATGTCGGCGGAGAGCCGGCTCGATCGGTAGCCGAGGCCGAGGTCGGCGGCGGCAAGCTCGACGGTCGCGCCCGCCCGCGTCAGCGCCCGCACCCCGACCAGCCGGTCGGCGACATAGGTGCCGTAGCAGCCGGCGTTCATCCGCACCGCGCCGCCGATGGTCCCGGGGATCGTGCGCAGGAAGGCGAGGTCGCGCCCGGCCTCGGCCGCCGCCTGGGCGACGCGGGCATCGAGCGCCGCCGCCCCCGCCGTCACCTCTCCTCCGGCAACGGCGATGCCGTTGAACCCCCGCCCGAGGCGGACGACGACGCCCCTGATGCCGCCGTCGCGGACGATGAGGTTCGAGCCGACACCGATCGGAAAGACCGCGATCCCGGCCGGCAGGGCGGCGAGGAAGGCCGCGAGGTCCTCCTCGTCGGCGGGCTGGAAGAGGGCATCGGCGGGCCCGCCGACGCGCAGCCAGGTGAGATCGGCGAGCGGCCGGTCGCGGGTCAGGCTGCCGCGGACGGGGGGCAGGTCGGGCAGCGCCATCGGTCCTCCTCTCGCGGGCCCCCGGGGGGGCGGTCCGGCCCCCCGGGGCAGGGCCCGGCGCGCCTTCTCCGCGCCGGCGCCGGCGCCCTCCCGCGTTCCGGCCCCCTCTAGGCCAGTTCCCCGCCCGGGGAAACCACCCCCCCGCCCCCGTCCCTCGCCGCCTCCCGTGCCCCCCCCTCAGCCTCCCCGCGCCACGGGCTCGCGCCCGGCCGCTCCGGGTGCCGGCGTCCGGGCGGACGGGAGGCGACAGGAGGGTTCCGCGGGGACGGGCATCGCCACGGGAGAACCGTGGACCCTTGCCCGGAACGGGCCATGGTTCGACCCTCCTCGCCTCCAGGCCGCGGGTGGGGCCCGCCCGGGGCGGCGGTCGGGCGCTGCCCGCGCGGGCGCACGGGCGGGGTGGGGCGGCGGGGCGGTTCAGGGGCGGGCGTCGACATGAAGGGAATGTGGTCCCTCGGGCGGAGCGGGTGCCGGGCGTGCGCCCCGCCCGCCCTCCCTTGCCGGGGAGGCCGTCAGTATCGGCGGAAGAGGCGGGTGCGGGCGTAGATGTCCTCGAGCCCCTGCATGCGCGCCCGCGTCGCCTCCCAGCCGTGGTCGGCGACCCCGGCGAGGAGGGTCTCGACGAGGACGAGGATGGCCACGGTCGAATCCCAGGGCGAGGGCGCCTCGACATGGGCGGCGAAGCGGTGGCGGGCGACGCGGGCGGCCGGCGACAGCCAACGGTCGGTGAGGAGGATGACCTCGACCCCGCGCTCGGCCGCCGCCTCGGCAAGGTGTAGGACCGCGTTCTCGTAGCGGCGGATGTCGAAGACGACGAGGACGTCGCCCGCCGCCATGTCGAGGAGCGCCGGCGGCCAGGTCGACGAGCGGTCGTCGAGGAGCCGCACCCGCGGCCGCATCATCCCGAGGTGGGTGGCGGCGTAGTCGGCGAGGGCATGGGTGATGCGGCCGCCGACGACGAAGATCCCCCGGCCGGGATCGGCGAGAAGGGCCGCGGCGGCGTCGAAGCCGGCATGATCGACCCCGCCGAGCGTCGCCTGGAGGTTCCGCGCCACCGCCTCGGCGAAGCGGTTGAGGACATGGGCGTCGGGCGCCTGCCCGGCCCAGCGGTCGTGCTTGGCGAGCGGGGTCACCAGCATCTCGCCGACCTCGGCGCGGAGCGCCGCCTGGAAGTCGGGATAGCCGCGGTAGCCGAGCTTCTGCACCAGCCGCACCACCGTCGGGCTCGACACCCCGGCGGCGCGGGCGAGCGCGGTGATCGAGGCGAGCCCGGCGACCGGGAAGGCGGCGAGAAGGTGGCTCGCGAGCTGGCGCTCGGCGCGCGTCAGCCGGTCGGTGGCGGCGCGCAGCTGGGCCTCGACGCCCGTTCCGCCGCCAGCCGGTCCTCCGTCCGCTCCCGGCGCCCGGTCCCCGCCCATGTCGCCCCGCCTTCCGCGCTGCCCCCGGGACCCCGAGAATAGTTCCTAACAGACATGGCAGGCAAGAAACAATCTTGACAAGACCGGGGACGGTCGGGAAGTTCGGGGCAGGATTCCAGCCCCCGGGGCTTTCGCCATGGCCGCCACCCAGAGCCTCGCCCCCTTCCCGGCGCTCGTCGAGCGTCGGGCCGCCCGCGGCCGCTGGGTCGTCGCCTGCGAACATGCCTCGAACCTCTTTCCCGAGGCCGTCGGCAGCCTCGGCCTCGGCGAGGCCGAGCGCGCCGCCCACATCGCCTGGGATCCGGGCGCGCTCCCGCTCGCCCGCGGGCTCGCCGCCGCCCTCGACGGCGTCCTCGTCGCCGCCCGCGTCTCGCGCCTCGTCTACGACTGCAACCGCCCCCCCGACGCCGCCGGGGCGATGGCGGTGGCGAGCGAGCACTACCGCATCCCCGGCAACGAGGGGCTCGCCCCGGCGGCGCGGGCGGCGCGGGCGCGCGCCGTCTACCTGCCCTTCCAGGAGGCGCTCCGGCGCGAGATCGTCGGTCGCATCGCCGAGGGCCGGCGGCCGGCGCTGGTCACGGTGCACAGCTTCACCCCGGTCTGGTTCGGAACCCCGCGGCGGGTCGAGCTCGGCCTCATCCACGATGCCGACCCCGCCCTCGCCCGCGCGGCGGCGGCGCTCGCGGCCGCGCGCACGCCCCTCGTCTCGGCCCTCAACGCCCCCTATTCGGCCGCCGACGGGGTCACCCACACGCTGCGCCTCCAGGCCGTTCCCTACGGCATCCCCAACGTCATGATCGAGGTCGCGAACTCGCTTCTCGCGACGCCGGCGGCGCAGGCGGCGATGGCGGCGACGCTCGCCCCCATCCTCGCCGCCGCCCTCGAGAGCGTGGAGCCGGCCGCCATCGCCGCCGGAGCGGTGTCGTGAGCGCGGCGGCGGCGGCGCGGAGCCGGGGGCGGATGCCCGCCTGGGTTGGCGCCTACGTGCGCTTCATCAACCGCACCAACGCCGCCGTCGGCCGGCTGGCGATGTTCTCGCTCTTCGCACTCATGGGGGTGATGCTCTGGGGCGCGCTCGCGCGGGCCGTCATGACCCCCCAGATCTGGACCGACGAGATGGGCCAGTTCCTGATGATGGGCTATTTCCTCCTCGGCGGCGCCTACGCGCTCCAGGAGGATTCGGCCGTCCGCATGGATCTCCTCTACGGCAGCTGGTCGGACCGGACGCGGGCCATCGTCGACTGCGTCACCATCCTGATCCTCTTCGTCTACCTCGGGGTCCTCCTCTGGGGCGGCATCGAGAGCACCGCCTACGCCTTCGAATACGCCGAGCGGCGGCGGGGGCTGTGGCGGCCCTACATGGCCCCGATCAAGGTCGTCATGGTCACCGGCATCGTGCTGATGATCCTGCAGTGCACGTCGATCTTCCTGCGCGACCTCGCGCGCGCCCTCAGGCGGGAGCTCTGATGTCCTACGACCTGATCGCGGCGACGATGTTCTCCTCGATGCTCCTGCTGCTGCTCACCGGGCAGCGGATGTTCGGGGTCATCGGCTTCGTCGCCGTCATGGCGGCGCTCCTGCTCTGGGGCGAGAAGGGCGGCTACGACCTCGCCTTCGCCCAATCGATGAAGCTCATGAGCTGGTTTCCGCTCCTGACGCTGCCGATGTTCATCTTCATGGGCTACATCCTGTCGGAGAGCCGGCTCGCCGAAGACCTCTACAAGATGTTCCACGTCTGGTTCGGCCCCGTCCCGGGCGGGCTCGCGATCGGCACCATCCTCCTCATGGTCGTGATCTCGGCCATGAACGGGCTCTCGGTCGCGGGCATGGCGATCGGCGCCACCATCGCCCTGCCCGAACTCCTGCGACGCAACTACGACAAGCAGATGGTGACGGGAGTCATCCAGGCCGGCTCGTCGCTCGGCATCCTCATCCCGCCCTCGGTCGTGCTCGTCCTCTACGCCATGATCGCCCGCCAGCCGATCACCAACCTCTGGATCGCCGGCATCATGCCGGGGCTGATGATGGCGGGCATGTTCATCGCCTACATCTGGATCCGCTGCCGGCTGAACCCGGCCCTCGGCCCGGTCCTCGCGCCCGAGGAGCGGGCGCTGATCCCGCGGGCCGAGAAGTTCCGTCTCCTCCGTGCCGGCATCCTGCCCTTCATCATCTTCGCGGTGATGATGGGGCCCTTCGTCGCCGGTTACGTCCGCCTCGTCGAAAGCTCGGTCGTCGGAGCCATGGCGGCGCTGATCGCCGCCATCGTCAAGCGCCGCCTGACCTGGCAGATCTTCGAGACCTCGACCCGCCAGACCCTGCTTGTCTCCTGCATGTTCATGTGGATCATCCTCGCGGCCCTCGCCTTCGGGGCGGTCTTCGACGGGCTGCGGGCGGTCGACGTGCTGCGGCGGCTGTTTCTCGAGGACGTCGGGCTGTCGCCCTGGGGGGTGCTGATCGTCATGCAGCTCTCCTACCTCGTCATGGGCACCTTCCTCGACGACACGGCGATGCTCGTCATCGTCGCCCCCCTCTACGTTCCCCTCGTCGGCGCCCTCGGCTTCGATCTCGTCTGGTATGGCGTCCTCTACACGATCTCGTGCCAGATCGCCTACATGACCCCCCCCTTCGGCTACAACCTGTTCCTGATGCGGGCGATGGCGCCGCCCGAGGTCAGCCTGCGCGACATCTACCTGTCGATCTTTCCCTTCGTCGGGGTCATGATCCTCGCGCTGATCGTGCTGATGGCCTTTCCCCAGATCGCCCTCTGGCTGCCCGGGGTGCTTCTGGGGCCGTGATTCCCGCCCGTCCCGCGGGCGTCAACCTGAGGAGGTGAGACCGATGACAACGAGACGGAAGTTTCTCGCCACCGGCGCACTCGGCGCCGCGGCGACCACGCTCGCCGCGCCGGCCGTCCTCGGCCAGCAGGCGATCCGCTGGCGGCTGCAGACCTACGCCGGCCCGGCCCTGGCCGAGCATGTGACCAAGTCCGCCGTCGACAGCTTCAACAAGATCGCCGCCGGGCGGATGCAGCTCGAGCTCTACACCTCCGACCAGCTGGTGCCGACGGGCGAGCTTTTCCAGGCGCTCCAGCGCGGCACCATCGACGCCGTCCAGTCCGACGACGACTCGATGGCCGGCCCGACCGAGGTGACGGTGTTCGGCGGCTACTTCCCGCTCGCGCTCCGCTACTCGCTCGACGTGCCGGTGCTGTTCAACAAGTACGGGCTCGACGCGATCTGGAAGGAGGAATACGCCAAGGTCGGCGTCCAGCACGTCTCGGCGGGGTCGTGGGATCCCTGCAACTTCGCCACCAAGGATCCCGTCCACTCGCTTGCCGACCTGAACGGCAAGCGCGTCTTCACCTTCCCCACCGCCGGCCGCTTCCTCGCCCAGTTCGGGGTCGTGCCGGTGACGCTGCCGTGGGAGGACATCGAGGTCGCCGTCCAGACCGGCGAGCTTGACGGCGTCGCCTGGTCGGGCATCACCGAGGACTACACGGTGGGCTGGGCGAACGTCACCAACTACTACCTGACCAACCCCATCTCGGGGGCCTGGATCGGCCACTTCTTCGCCAACATGGACCGCTGGAACGAGCTGCCCGAGGACCTCAAGGAGCTGATGAAGGTCTGCTTCGAGCAGAGCCACTACTACCGCCAGCACTGGTACTGGGGGGGCGAGGCCGACCTCCGCGTCAACGGACCGAAGCTCAAGCTGACCTCGATCCCGGATGCCGAATGGGCCCAGGTCGAGACCGCGGCGCACGCCTTCTGGGAGGAGATCGCCGCCGAGAGCGAGACCAAGGCCAAGGTGGTGGCGATCTTCAAGCACTACAACGAGGTCATGGCGAAGGCCGGCCCGCCCTACCGCTACGGCTGAGGCCGGCGGAGGGCGGCGGGGGGCCCGGCGCGGATCGCGCCGGGCCCGCCCGGTGAAGGGGGGAGAGGGAGGAAGGGATGGCGGGGAACCTGAGCCTCGAGGCGCTGCGCGAGGCGGTCGACCGGGGCGAGATCGACACCGTCGTCGCGGCGATGGTCGACATGCAGGGCAGGCTCCAGGGCAAGCGCTTCCATGCCCGCCATTTCGTCGACGGCGGCTGGCACGAGACCCATTGCTGCAACTACCTCCTGGCGACCGACCTCGAGATGACGACGGTGCCCGGCTACAAGGTCACGGGGTGGGAGAAGGGCTACGGCGACTACATGCTGAAGCCCGACCTCGCGACGCTCCGCCGCATCCCCTGGCTGCCGGCGACGGCGCTCGTCCTCTGCGACGTGCTCGACCACCGGGGCGCGGGCGAGATCGCCCATTCGCCGCGGGCGATCCTCCGGCGCCAGATCGGCCGCGCCGCCGCCCTCGGCCTCCACCCGATGATGGCCTCCGAACTCGAGTTCTTCCTCTTCGAGCCCGGCTACGACGCGCTGCGCGACGGCAACTACCAGAACCTGCTCCCGCTCTCGCGCTACAACATCGACTATTCCGTCTTCGGCACGACCAAGGAGGAAGGGGTCATGCGGGCGATCCGCAACGGCCTCCACGGCGCCGGGGTGACGGTCGAGAACAGCAAGGGCGAGGCCGAGGCCGGGCAGGAGGAGATCAACGTCCGCTACGGCCCGGCGCTCGAGGCCGCCGACACCCACGCGATCGTCAAGAACGCGGTCAAGGAGATCGCCCACGCCCACGGCCATGCCGCGACCTTCATGGCCAAGTATCACCACGACCGCACCGGGTCGTCCTGCCACATCCACCAGTCGCTCGCCCGCGCCGACGGCAGCCCCGCCTTCCACGACCCCGCCGCCCCGCACACGATGTCGGCCCTGATGCGCCACTACGTCGCCGGGCTGCTCGCCCATGCCGAGGCGACGACGCTCTTCCTTGCCCCCTACGTCAACTCCTACAAGCGCTTTGTCGTCGGCATGTTCGCCCCCACGACGGCGGGCTGGAGCCTCGACAACCGCACCGCGGGCTTCCGCCTCGTCGGCGAGGCCACCAGGGGCGTGCGCATCGAGTGCCGCATCCCCGGCGCCGACGTGAACCCCTATCTGGCCATGGCCGCCCAGCTTGCCGCCGGCCTCGACGGCATCGCCCGCCGCCTCGAGCTCGAGCCGCCGGTCGGGGGCGACCTCTACCGCGCCGCCGGCCAGCGCCACATCCCGCGCACGCTCGGCGCCGCCGCCGCCGCCGCGAGGTCCTCGGCCATGCTCGCCGAGGCCTTCGGCGAGGAGGTCGTCGACCACTACCACCGCGCCGCCCAGTGGGAGATCGAGGAGCAGAACCGCGTCGTCACCGACTGGGAAGTGCGCCGGGGCTTCGAGCGGGGGTGATCGCGGCACGGCTGACACGCACGGGCCCACTCACCCCGCCCTCGCTTCGGGCGCCACCCGGAGGAACCGATGCCGCACTCCGCCCGCCGCCCCGACCCGCAGGGCGCGCCGCCCGGGAACGTCCTTCCCGACCACGGGCGTCCCCCGGTTCCCATGGCTTTGGCGCGGATCGGGCCGGCGGTCGGAGGACCCTTGCCGGCCCCGGCGCGCGACCATCGCGCCCCGGGGACCGGCCGCACCGGAAGGGCCGCCCCGGGCCCCGCCCGGCGCGCCGCCGGCGACCGCATCCCCGTGGCGAGGGCGCGCGACGAGGGCTGCCGGCGGGTGACGGGCGACCGCCCCGTCCGGGATGATGCCGAACCGGGCCATGGCCTGGCGCCGGCCGCTTGAGGAGATGGTGATGGCGACAATGATCCGATGCATCTCGCCCGTGGACGGGCGCGTCTATGCCGAACGGCCGGCCCTTGCCGCGGCCGAGGCCCACGCCCGGGTGGCGCGGGCGCGGGCCGCCCAGCCCGCCTGGGCGGCCCTGCCGCTCGCCGACCGCATCGCCCGGGTGCAGGCGGGCATCGCCGCGCTCAACGCGATGAAGGATCGTGTCGTCGAGGACCTGGCCTGGCAGATGGGCCGGCCCACCCGCTACGGGGGCGAGTTCGGCGGCGTCAACGAGCGCTCTGCCTACATGGCGGGGATCGCCGCCGGGGCGCTGGCGCCGGTGATCGCCGAGGAGAGCCCGCGCTTCACCCGCCGCATCGAGCGCGCGCCGGTCGGCGTCGTCTTCGTCATCGCCCCCTGGAACTACCCCTACCTCACCGCCGTCAACACCATCCTGCCGGCGCTGATCGCGGGCAACGCTGTCATCCTCAAATGCGCGAGCCAGACCCTCCTCGTCGGCGAGCGGCTGGCCGAGGCGATGGCGGCGGGCGGCGTCCCGGCCGACCTCTTCCAGAACCTCGTCCTCGACCACGCGACGACCGAGGCGCTGATCGCCGCCCGCGCCTTCGGCTTTGTCAACTTCACGGGCTCGGTCGCCGGCGGCAAGGCGATCGAGCGGGCGGCGGCAGGCACCTTCACGGCCCTCGGACTCGAGCTCGGCGGCAAGGATCCGGGCTACGTGATGGAGGACGCCGACCTCGACTGGGCGGTCGACGTGCTCATGGACGGGGCCATGTACAACGCCGGCCAGTGCTGCTGCGGGATCGAGCGCATCTATGTCGCCCGCCCGCTCCATGGCGCCTTCGTCGAGCGTGCCGTGGCCTGGGCCGGGGCGCTCCGGCTCGGCAATCCCTTCGATCCCGCGACGACCCTCGGGCCGATGGCGAGCCCCCGTTTCGCCCGCACCGTGCGCGAGCAGACGGCCGAGGCCCTGGCGCGGGGGGCGCGGGCACTGATCGACCCCGCCCGCTTCCCCGAGGACGACGGCGGCGCCTACCTCGCCCCGCAGATCCTCGTCGACGTCGACCACTCGATGCGGGTGATGACCGAGGAGAGCTTCGGCCCCGTCGTCGGCATCATGCCGGTCGACGGCGACGAGGTGGCCATCCGGCTGATGAACGACAGCCCCTATGGGCTGACGGCGAGCCTCTGGACGGCGGACGACACCCGCGCCTGGGCGATCGCCCGGCGGATCGAGACCGGGACCGTGTTCATGAACCGCGCCGACTACCTCGACCCCGCGATCTGCTGGACGGGCTGCAAGGATACCGGCCGCGGCGGCGCGCTGTCGGCGCTCGGCTACCAGGCGGTCACGCGGCCGCGCTCCTACCACTTCCGCAAGGTGAAGCCATGACTGTCCCCACCACCAACTGGGCCTATCCGACGGCGATCAAGTTCGGCCCCGGCCGCATCGCCGAGCTCGCCGCCCATGTCCGCGCCGCCGGCATGGCGCGGCCGCTCCTCGTCACCGACCGCGGGCTCGCGGCGCTTCCGATCGCCGCCCGGGCGCTCGACACCCTGGCCGCGGGCGGGCTCGGCCGGGCCCTCTTCGCCGAGGTCGATCCCAACCCGACCGAGGCCAACCTCGCTGCCGGCATCGCCGCCTTCCACGCCGGCGGTCACGACGGCATCGTGGCCTTCGGCGGCGGCTCGGGACTCGACCTCGGCAAGATGATCGCGCTCATGGCCCGTCAGCGGCCCGACCTTCCGGTCTGGGATCTCGAGGATGTCGGCGACTGGTGGCGGCGGGCCGACGCCGCCGCCATCGCCCCCGTGGTGGCGGTGCCGACGACCGCCGGCACGGGCTCGGAGGTCGGGCGCGCCGGGGTGCTGACGAACTCGGCCACCCACCGCAAGAAGATCATCTACCATCCGGCGCTGATGCCGAAGGTGACGATCTGCGACCCCGAGCTGACGGTCGGGATGCCGAAGGCGATCACCGCCGGCACCGGCATGGACGCGCTCGCCCACTGCCTCGAGGCCTACTGCTCGCCCTTCTACCACCCGATGAGCCAGGGGATCGCGCTCGAGGGCATGCGGCTCGTGTTCGAGAACCTGCCGCGGGCCTTCGCCGAGCCCGGCGATCTCGCGGCGCGCGCCCACATGATGAGTGCGGCGGCGATGGGCGCGGTCGCCTTCCAGAAGGGGCTGGGGGCGATCCATTCCCTCTCCCATCCCGTGGGCGCGGTCTACAACACCCACCACGGCACCACCAACGCGGTGGTGATGCCGATGGTGCTCGACTTCAACCGCGGCGCGATCGAGGGCAGGATCGCCGCCGCCGCCGCCTATCTCGGCATCGCCGGCGGATTTGCGGGCTTCCGCGCCCGCGTGGTGGCGCTCAACGCCCTCCTCGGCATCCCGCCCACCCTCGGCGCCATGGGGGTGGAGGCGTCGCGGCTCGACGAACTGACGGCGATGGCGCTCGAGGATCCCTCCTGCGGCGGCAACCCGGTCGCGATGACGGCCGCGAACACGCGCGCGCTCTACGCCGCCTGCCTCTAGGGCGGGGGCAGGAGAGGGCGGGCGGGGCCGCGCACGCCCCCCCCGAGCCCAAGGGGGGCCGCGTCGCTCGCCGCCCGGGCCGCCGTTTCGAACCCCGTGCCCCTCGCGCCGGGGGGGGGCCGGCGGACGCAAAGGGCGGTGGCCGGGGGCGCCCCTGGCGGCACGCGGGCCGGCCGCCGGCAGGGGCCGCGCGGCCGCGGGGGCAGGCGCGGCGAGGTGCGGCGTCAGGCCCGCCGGGCGCGGCCGCCGCGGTGCCGGGGGCGGGGGCGCGCGACCCTCGCGGCGGGGGGGCGAAAGGCCGCGCAGGTCGGGCGGCCGGGGGCCGACGGGAAGGGCCGGGGCATGGAGCGCAAGGCGAGCGAGGTGGTGGTGATCGGGGCCGGGGCGATCGGCCTGACGGTCGCGCTCCGGCTTGCGGCTGAGGGCCGCGAGGTCGAGGTGATCGACCCCGCGCCGCCGGGATCGGGGGCCTCCTACGGCAACGCCGGCATCATCGCCGACTACGCCGTGCTGCCCGTCGGCACGCCCGCGGTCCTCGCCGGGCTGCCGCGGCTTCTCCTCGACCGCGATTCGCCGCTCGCGCTCCGCGGCCCGGCCCTGCCCGCGCTCGCGCCCTGGCTCCTGCGTTTCC